>CAYZFZ010000080.1:0-12808 GCA_964477795.1 uncultured Bifidobacterium sp. | reverse complement strand
GTCGGCGAGCTCGACACCCTCCCACCGGCTGCGCTCCCAGCGGCCGGCCTTCAGCGCGGCGTGCGCCTGGGGCACGTTGCGGGCCTGGGCGAGCAGCAGCGCCATCGTGTGCTCGGCGGCGGAGACGATGTTGCTCTGCGGGGCGTTGACCACCATCACACCGCGGCGGGTGGCCTCGGGCACGTCGACGTTGTCGAGGCCGATGCCGGCACGCCCGACGACGACGAGCTCGCTGCCGGCCTCCAGCACCTCGGCGGTGACCTGGGTGGCGGAGCGGATGATCAGCGCGTTCGCGCTGCGCACCTCGGTGAGCAGCTGGGCCAGGTCGAGCTGGACCACGACCTCGTGCCCGGCCGCGCGCAGCCGATCGAGGCCACCTTCGGCGATGTCTTCCGTGACGAGGATGCGAGCCATGGGACCCATCGTTACCGGACCCGGCAGCCGATGGGAACCGCATTGAACGTTCTGTTCACCGGCTCCGGTGGCTTTCGTACACTCGCGCCGATGCAGGGACGGCGCACCGAGACGGAGCAGTGGTTCATCCGCCGCGGCCTGCCACACTTCATCGAGCCCTACGGCGCCGGGCCCGACGTGTGGAGCCGGGCGGCACCGGTGCTGCTCGTCGCCTACGTGGCGGGCGGTTTGCACGCGCTCGACCTGGCCGGCTGGACGCTCGCCCGCAACCTCGCGGCCGCCGCGGCCATCGTCGCCATCCTGTTCGCCACCTGGGTGCTCACGAACCGGCTGCGGCACCGCCCGGCGCTGTCGCGCCCGCGCGAGTTGGGCGCCCCCGAACTCGCCGCCTTCCTGATCGGCCCCACCCTGCCGGCGCTGGTGTTCGAGCAGTGGGGCGACGCGCTGCAAGCGGTCGTCGAGGGTGCGGTCGTGTTGCTGCTGATCTACGTCGTCACCAGCTACGGCCTCATCCCGCTGATGGGCTGGGCGGCCGCGCAGACATGGTCGCGGGTGGCCTCCGTCGGGCGCATGCTCACGAGGGCACTCCCCCTGCTGCTGCTGTTCACGACCTTCCTGTTCATCAACCCCGAGGTGTGGCAGGTCGCCGGCACACTCGAGGGGCCGATCTACGTGATCACGCTCGGGCTGTTCTTCGTGCTCGGCAGCGCGTTCGTGCTCTCCCGCATCCCGTCGACGATCCGGGCGGTGAACGTGTTCGACGACTGGGCGGAGGTCGGCGAGCTCGTGCGCGGCACACCGGCCGAGGGCCTGCCGCTCCCTACCAGCGGCGACCCGATGGACCATCCGCTGTCCATCCGCCAGCGGGTGAACATCGGGCTCGTCAGCCTGTTCAGCCAGGCCATCCTGATCACGTTCGTGGGGGTCGTGCTCGCACTCTTCTTCACGCTCTTCGGGCTGCTCGCGATCCCGGTCGAGACCACCGCCTCGTGGACGCAGCTCACCGACGTGCACGTGCTGCTGCACTGGGACGTCGGCGGGCGCACGCTGGTGCTGACCGAACCACTGCTGCGGGTGGCGGGGTTCCTGGGCGTGTTCACCGGCATGTACTTCACCGTCGTGCTGAGCACCGACGCCACCTTCCGCGACGAGTTCGCCGAGGACGCCGGCCCGCAGATCCGCCAGGCGCTGGCCGTCCGGCTCGCCTCTCGGCACGCCGCTCGCAGCGAGTAAGTTCCCGCCGTCAACGTTCACCTGCAGCTACGCCTGAGGAGCCGACCCACATGACTCACCCCTTCCTTTCCGACGAGTGGATGGCCGCCGCCAAGGCCATCCGTGAGAAGTACGCCGACCAGGCCACGAAGGTCACCACCAGCATCCGCATGAACCAGGTGATCACCGAGGTGCCCTTCGGTGAGGGCACCGTCAACCTCTTCCTCGACACGTCGTCGGGCAACGTGGTGATGGAGTCCGGCGCGCTCGAGACGCCGGATCTCACCATGACCACCGACTGGGACACCGCCCGCAAGATCTTCGTCGAGCAGGATCAGGCCGCCGGGATGCAGGCGTTCATGTCCGGCAAGATCAAGGTGCAGGGCGACATGATGAAGATGATGGCGATGCAGACCGCGATGCCCAACGACGACATCGCCAAGCAGATCGCCACCGAGATCAAGGACATCACCGCCTGATCGGGGTTGTGCCCGGCACCCTGCGGCCCGTTACGGCAGTGGCCGCGGGGTGCTGCGCACGAACGACGCGGCCACGCAGCCGAGCGCGGCAACGAACGCTCCGGCCACGAACGCCGCGTGGAACGGCCCCAGGTTGTCCGGGCTGGCCGCAACGCTGATCGTCGCCAGCACCGCCGAGCCCAGCACCTGGCCCATCTGCGTCATCAGCTGCTGCATCGCGCCGGCCACGCCGAGATCCGTCTCGGCGACGGCGCCCGCCATCAGCGACGTGAGAGCCGGCGAGGCGATGCCCAGGCCGATGCCGGAGAACGCCGTCGCAGCGACGATGAACACGTACGACGAGTCGAGGCCGACGGTGCTCCACAGCACCATCGACAGCACGACGCCGAGCGCGCCCACCACACCGGCGACGCGCTCGCCCACCCTCAGGGTGACGATGGCGGCGAGCGGCGCGATGAGCGAGAACGCGAGCGGGCGGGCGATCACGAGGTACCCCTTCGTCGCCTCGCCCAGGCCGAGGCCGCGGGTGCCCAGTACCTGCGGGATGAGGAAGAAGCCACCCATGTAGGCGAAGTTGGTCAGCATCTGGCTGAGCACCGGCCAGGCGAAGTTGCGGGTGCGGAACCACTCCAGTACCACCAGCGGGGCAGCTGCCCGTCGCTCGATCTGCACGAACGCGACGAGGGCCGCGATCGACAGCGCCAGGCATCCGATCGTGGCGGGGCTCGTCCATCCCCACGAACGTCCCTGGCTGATCGCCGCCAGCAGCGAGGTGGCGCCGATGCCCAGCGTGATCGAACCGGCGATGTCGAACTTCACGCCCTTCAGCCGATCGGTGCCCGGCAGCAGCCAGAGCGCGACCACGAAGCCGGCGAAGCACAGTGGGGCCTGCACCGCGAAGATCGCCTTCCACCCGACGGCCTCCACGAGCGGCCCGCCGATCACCACACCGATCACCGGTGCGCCGGCCGTGACGAAGCTCCAGTAGCTGAGCGGCTTCACCCGCTCCCCCGGCTCGAACATGCGGTTGATGTACGCCATCGCCGACGGGCTGCATGCCGAGCCGGCCGTAGCCGACAGGGTGCGGAACAGGATCAGCGTGGCGGCGTTCCAGGCGAGCGCGGAGGCGAGTGCGAACACGCCGGCGAAGAAGAGGCCGCCGACGAAGATGCGCTTGTGGCCCCACAGGTCGCCCGCCTTGCCGAACGCCGGGCCCACCACGCCGAAGGCGAGCATGGGCCCGGTGATCGCCCAGGTGAGCACGGTGGCGGTGGTGTCGAGCTCGACGGCTATGCGGTCGAGCGACACCACCAGCAGGGTGATCGTGAAGCCGGTGGTGAACAGCCCGCTGAGTACCACCCACAGGACGGCCCAGCGGTGGTCGATGCCGACCTTGCGGGCGATGCGCCGCCGGAGGAGGATCGGCCAGGGGATGACGCCGAGCTCGTCGACGCCGCCGCTGTCGACGGACAGGGTGCGGTCGGCGCGCTCGTGGACGTTCTCGCGAGGCGATCGATGGGTCACTGACGAACGAGCGGAGCCAGCGCGCCGGCCAGCTCGTCGACGGTCCACTTCGAGTCGCGCTCGACATGGGCGCCGCGCAGCCAGCTCTCCACCATCGTGACGCTGCCACCTTGCACGAGGAAGCACTCACCGGTGAACTCGCAGGCGGTGCTGGCCAGGTAGGCGACGAGCGGCGAGATGTTGGCCGGGTCCCACGGGTCGAAGGCGCCCTCGCGCGGCTTCATGATGTCGCCGAGCCCGGGCGTCGCCAGCGTGAGGCGGGTGCGGGCGCCGGGAGCGATGGCGTTGACGGTCACGCCGTAGCGGGCGAGCTCCTTGGCGATGATCTGGCTGAACGTGGCGATGCCGGTCTTGGCGGCGCCGTAGTTGGCCTGGCCGGGGTTGGCGAACAGACCCGAGGTGCTGGACGTGTGCACGATGTTGCGCGGCTTGACGATGCCCGCCTTGTGCTGCTCGCGCCAGTAGGCGGCCGCCCAGCGGCTGGGAGCGAAGTGACCCTTGAGGTGCACGGAGATGACCGCATCCCACTCGGCTTCGGTCATGTTGACGAGCACTCGGTCGCGCAGGATGCCGGCGTTGTTGACGAGGATGTCGAGGTCGCCGAACGTCTCGACGGCCTGGTTGATCATCCGCTGGGCACCCTCCCAGTTCGCGACATCGTCGCCGTTGACGACGGCCTCGCCACCCAGGGCCCGGATCTCCTCGACCACCTGCTGGGCCGGCGTCAGGTCGGCGCCGGTGCCGTCGTTCGCCCCACCGAGGTCGTTGACCACGACCTTCGCACCCTCAGCGGCGAAGTACAGCGCATGCTCGCGGCCGATACCGCGACCCGCACCCGTGATGATGGCGACGCGACCGTCGAGAGAACCCATGACGTGAACCTCCTGAGATCCATTGCCGGTGCAGGTGCGGGTGCCCTCCACCCGTGTCCGCGCCGGTGAAGCCGCACGTTAGTGAGCCGACGCCGCGAACACAGAACCCGACCCCCCGGGCGTGGCCGGCAGCCGGCGAGCCTCAGAGGATGGTGGTGGTCGTGGGTGTCGACGCGAAGGCCAGGTCGACGGCTGTGCCGCGGAGGAACTGCTGGCCGTCGACGACGGCAGAGCCCGACACCGTGGCGCCGAGGAACGGCTGGGTGCTGTCGCCGGTGACGGTGCCGACGGCGAGTCCGGCGCCCTGCAGCGCGGCGACCATGCCGTTGTAGTCCAGCCCGGCCAGCGAGGGCATCGCCACCAGATCGGGACCCTTCGACACGACGAAGGACACGGTGGCGCCACGGGCGACGGAGGTGCCGGGGGGAACGTCCTGGCGTACGACGGCACCCACCGGGACGGTGTTGCTGAACTCGTCGGGCAGTTGCACCCCGACGAGGCCGAGTGCCTGGAGCGCCGCTGTGGCGTCTGCGACGGGCATGTTCGTGAGGTCGGGGACCGTGCGCGGGGCGGGGCCGGCCGAGGGAACGACCTGCACCGTGGTGCCCTTCGTGACCGTCGCACCGGCGGTGAGCGTGGGCGCGGCCGGCACCGTCCAGGAGATGATCAGCCCGGGCGCCACCGTCTCGTCGAAGGCAGGGTCGGCCTCGATCAGCACCAGGCCCAACTGGTCGAGCGCGGCGGTGGCGTCGGCCACGGAAAGCCCGGCCAGCTCGGGCAGCGCCCGCGGCGCCGGACCGGTGCTGACGAAGATGTTGAGGGTGCTGCCGTTCTCCAGCTCCGTCCCCGCTGCGGGATCGGTGCGGATGACCACGCCCGCCTCGACGGTCTCGCTGGCCTCTTCGGTGATCGCGGCCTTGAACGGGCCGACCTGGTTGAGCGCCGCGCCCTGCCTCATGCCGGCGAGATCGGGCACGACGGTGGTCTCCGGGCGGGTGTTGTACCAGGCGAGCACACCTCCGCCGATCGCCATCAGCACCAGCAGCAGGATGAACCAGCGCCGCCCCGCGCCCACCGTCGGGGGCTGCTCCGGGAACTCGTCGGCCGGATCGAACTCCTCCTCGTCCCCTGCGATCGTCGACGCCACCACGGTGGGCAGCACGGCCGTCGGCTCGGTCGCCGGTGGTTCGGCCGTCGGCTCGGTCGCCGGTGGTTCGGTTGCCGGTGCCGTCTCGATCGACGGCATGACTGCCGTCGGCGCGGCCAGCGAGGTGGCCACGACGCCCGCCGCCACTGGGGGCGGCAGCGCGGTGGGTGGCGCCACCGGTTCGGCGGGCGGCGCCACCGGTTCGGCAGGTACCAGCACCGCGACCGCGGCATCGTCCTCGGGGGCGTCCTCGACGTGAGCGACGTCTTCTGCGGGTGCGGTCTCTGCGGGTGCAGTCGCTGCCGGCTCGGCGTCCGCGGGCACGCCGTCGATCAAGGTCGTCGCGGCGGGCTCGGTCGCGGCGGGCTCGACGGCCAGAGGGCGCACGAGTGGTCCGGTCGGCTCGACGGGCTGGTCGGGGCCGCCGGCGTCGGGGGCGAACAGCGAGTTGGCGAGGATCGGCAGCGGTGCCGGGCGCGGCATCTTCTCGGCGGACTGCACCAGCGCCCTGCCGAACTCGGCGGCCGTGTAGCGCGTCCCCGCGTCGGGGCGGCCGGCCCGCTCGAACACGGCTGCGAGCGAGCCGAAGTCGGCCGACACCGGCATCAGGCGATCCACACGGTTGGCCAGCGTCGCAACAGCCGACTCGCCACCGAAGGGAACGCTGCCGGTGACGGCTTCCAGCAGCGACAGGCACAGCGCGTACACGTCGCTCTTCGGCTGCAGCGGCAGGCCCTGCGCTTCCTCGGGCGATGCGTACTTGGCACGGTCGACGGTGCGCTCGGTCACGTCGCCGGCAGCGTCGTGCAGCACCTGGGCGAGGCCGGCGTCGACGACGCGCAGGCTGCGGTCGTCGCCGAACAGCAGCGTGGACGGGCGGATGTCGGTGTGCACCAGACCCTCGCGGTGCATCGTGTCGAGCGCCTTGCACGCGTCGAGCCCGACGAGCAGCGCCTGCGAGGGCGAGAGCAAACGTCCACGGTCGAGCAGATCGCGCAGGCTGCCGCCGGCAAGGCGCTCGCTGACGACGTACAGCACGTCGCGGTCGTTCCAGCCGGCGCGGCCGAAGTCGATCACGATGGCGATGTTGGGGTGGTGCAGCCGTGCTGCGATGGGCATCGCCTCGTCGAAGAAGCGCTGCACGCGAGGAATGTCGCTGAGGTCGGGATGCACGAGCTTGAGCACCACCGAGCGCCGTAGCTGCTCGTCGAACGCCTCGAACACGGCGGCCTCGAGGCTGGTGCCCAGCCTGGGCCCGAGCCGGTAACGCCCCGCGATGGTCCGCGCCGAAGGGGAAGGTTCGTTGGCCACCATGACGACCCCAGAACCTAGCTGCGGGAAGTGGAGACGGCAGCGCGCGGTGCGAATTCCACTGCAGCCAGCGAGAATGGCGCCGTGCGCATCCACCTCCGGCGGCCCCAGCTCTCCCTGCTCGTGGCCAGCTTCATCATCGCCATCTGCCTCGTTGGAATCGGCGTCGGGGTGTCCATCGCGGTCACCGGCAAGGATCGCCAGCACCTACCCGACGCGATCGAGGAGATCTCGCCCCTGCGCGCCGCCGCGCAGGTGCCGTCGCAGACGCAGGTGTTCGTCGACCTCCAGAGCGGCTTCACCGGTGTGCTGGTCGTCGACGGCCTCGAACTCGAGACGATCAACCTCGACGAAGTCCGCGGCAACGCCAAGCCGGGTGCGCAGATCACGCTGCCGCCCACCACGATCTTCGAACCGGGCAACGCCACGCTCACCTTCGACCCGTCGCCCGACTCCACCATCAGCGAGTTCAGCCAGGGCGAGCATCTCGTGAAGGTCATCTACTGGAAGCTCACCGAAGGCCGCAGCCGGGCACGTTCGTACAGCTGGAGCTTCACCGTCTTCTAGATCCGCCGGCCATCGCGATCCGGCGGCTCGCGACCGGCGATCAGCATGAGCGCATCCGCCGCCTCGTCGCCGACGCTCCACCAACCCGGCAACAGCGTGTCGTCGTCGACCAGAACGGCCAGGGCGGTTCGCGCCTGCCTGGCCCGCAGCTGGCCGAGGCTGAACGCACTCCAGAACCTCACCTCCGGCTCGGCATCGTGGAGGTCGTCGACCATTGACCCGCGAAGTCGTGGACCGGCGACGAGGTGCTTCGCCGACTCCCAACACTCGTCGAGATCATCGTTCCGCGTCACCCGGGCAGCGTGGCTCACGCCGGCACGGATGTCCAACGTGATCCGGCGGCCTTACTGTGTCACACCCCTTTGCGATGATGCGTACATGAGTTCGTGGGTGGAGCCGGATGATGCGACGTTGGAGGCGATGAGCCCCGCCGAGCGCGAAGCCTGCTGGCGCACCCTCGAACGCGAACGCGTCGCCCTCGAAACCCGTATGGCCCGGTTCGTGCACCGGCTCGGTGAGCGCGGCGATCATCTGGTCGACGGGCATCGCAGCCTGCGCGCCTACGGGCGGGCAGCGTGCAACTGGTCCACCGGCGAAGCCGCCCGCATCACCCGCCTCGGCCGCCTGCTCGACCGCTACCCGGCTGTGGCCGACGCGGTCGACACCGGCCGGCTCGGCATCCCACAACTGGGTGTGCTCGCCCGTCTCGCGGCCAACCCGCGCACGGTCACCCAACTGGACGAGTCGATCGAACTGCTTGTCGACCAGGCGTGCACGTTGGACTTCGACGATCTCGTGACCGTCGCGATGCGGTGGGAGTCGTTGGCGGACGAGGACGGCGCCAAGGATCGTCACGAACGCGCCCACCGCAACCGCAACGCCCGCCTCCACCTGGGCGACTACGGCTTCGATCTGTCCGCCAACGGTGGCAACACCATGGGTGTGCAGCTGAGTGAGATCTTGGAGGCGTTCGTGCAGTCCGAGTTCCTCGCCGACTGGGAGGCCGGTGTTGTCGAGTTCGGTGACGAGATGTGCCCCGCCCGCATGGCGCGCACGGGTGCGCAGCGGCGGGCGGATGCGTTGCACGCACTGTTCCTCGCCGCCGCCACCAGCTCGACCGGCTCCGGTTCGGGTGGCGGGGTGACGGTGAACCTGGTGATGGGCTACGACCGGTTCCAGCGTGAACTCTCCCGCATGCTCGGCGGCGACCCCGACCCCGCTGACCTGTCCGATCTGTCGCAGCCCTCCGAGACGGTGGAGGGGGTGCAGGTGGATCCGCGGGATGTGGTGATCGCCGCCGCAATGGGGCATGTGCGCCGGGTGGTGGTCGATTCCGCTGGTGTGGTCGTCGATATCGGTCGCCGGCAACGCTTGTTCACGGGTGTGTTGCGCGAAGCGGTGATGTTGGCCTCCGCGAGGTGTACGTGGCCGGGCGACAACCGTCCGGCCAGGTATTGCCAGGCGGATCACGTCGTCCCCCATGCGGATGACGGACCGACCAGGGTGGACAATGGTGGCCCCGAGTGCGGGCATCACAACCGGTTCAAGACCCGCGGTTATCGCACCTGGCGCGACCCGCACGGCCACTGGCACACCTACCGCCCCGACGGCACCGAGATCGGCTGGCGCGCCGACCTCCACGTCGTCGAGACCCGAACCACCAACACCACCGACACCCTTGCCGCCGGCGACTGAACCGGCGCGCACGCACGATGGTTTCGGTCGGTGCGCGGCCGGACAAACATGGGACGATGGAACGCCCCACCCTGCGCGTGTCAGGGCCGACGCTTGATGCTGCCGACCCGATCGCGCTCGCCGAGTTCTACGAGCGCCTGCTCGGCTGGCCCATCGTCCGACGCGAGGGGCCGAGGCCGGGCAACCCGGGCACCGACGGCTGGGCGATGCTGCGCGACCCCGGCGGCGACCTGAAACTCGAAGTGCAGTGGGAGCCCCACCACCGCCAGCCCGTGTGGCCACCCGTCGCGGGCGAGCAGCTGATGATGATGCACCTCGACATCGGCGTCGACGATCTGGCCAGCGGCGTGGAGTGGGCGCTGTCCTGCGGCGCCCGGTTGGCCGGCCATCAGCCCCAGCCCGCTGTCCGCGTCATGCTCGACCCCGAAGGCCACCCGTTCTGCCTCTTTCGCGACGACACCCTGTGACGTGCAGCGCTCATCGAGTCGAAGAGGTACCCCGCTGCAGTTGACGAATCACGTACAGCTGGGGTGACCAGATGCCTTCGGTCCAGTACCTGGTGCCATCGACCTGGATCCATGGGTCGCCAACGGTGTCGTTGATCGGGCCGAGCGCATCGAGCGTGGCAAAGCGGGCTCGGACTCGCACCGGTCGTCGAAGACCTGTCGTCTCCAGCAAGACAACGCCCTCGTTCGTGATCGCGATGGTGGTGAACCTGCGGCAAACGTTCGTGAAGAGGGAGAGCAACCCGATCAACGGCGCCAGCAGAACCTCGACCCCCGCTCGCGGACCGGTGAAGGCGATGACCGCGGCCTCCACCTGCTCGCCCTCACCGAGCAGGGCTTGCACGCGATCTTGAAGTTTCTGCTCCGTTCGCCCGAGCGGGAAGCGATTCTGCGCCATGCTCGTGCCAACATACCTCGGCTTGGCACGAACGAGGCGAAGCCGCGACACGCCACTGCGGCAACGCCTGATCCCCGTTCCAAGACTCTGCCATATGGCGTGCTACAATACGCCATATGGCACCCCAGGTAGCGATCGGCTCCACCGCAGCTCCGCTCAGCGAGGGCGACGTCCGCCGCGGCGTGCCCGTCACCACCGTTGCCGCGCTCGCCGACACGCTGCAGATCCCCGTGGCGGACGTGCTCGAGTGGCTGAGCATCTCGCCACGCACATGGGTGCGGCGCAAGCAGCAGGGCGTGCTGGAGGTGCTGGAGGGCGACCGCGTCGCACGCCTGCAGCGCCTCGTCCGCCGGGCCACCACGGTGCTCGGTGGCAGCGGCGAGGGGCGAGCGTGGCTCACCACACCCCAGCGCGCGCTGCAGCGCCGCACACCTCTGGAGGTCGCCTCCACCGAAGTCGGCGCCGACGCCGTGTTCCAGTTGCTCGGCCGCATCGAGCACGGGGTCTTCAGCTAGGCGATGCAGCTGTGGCGGCTGGTCGCGGCGCGCCACGCGGCGTCGGCGATGAACGGTGAAGGCGCGGCTGCGTTCGGCGGGCGGTGGAACCCACCCGGCCGGCGCATGGTGTACACCGCCGATTCACTCGCGCTGGCGACGCTGGAGCTGTCCGTGCACATCACCGGCGGGCGGGTGAAGTACGTCGCGCTGCAGTTCGAGGTGCCCGACCACCTCGTCGACGCGCTGGAGCCCGCCGGGCTGAAGCGGTCGTGGGCGACGAGCGAGGCGTCCACGCAGCGCGTCGGCGAGGCGTGGCTGGACTCACGGCGGTCGGTGGCGCTGTCCGTGCCCAGCGCCCTGGTCGATGTGCGCAGCGGTGAGCGCAACGTGCTGCTCAACCCGCTGCACCCCGACGCCGGCGCGTGGCGCGAACTGCAGCGCTTCGACGTGGTGCTCGACGAGCGGCTCTGACGCTCCGGCAGCCCTGCTCAGCAGGTGGCCATTCAGCAGGTGGCCATTCAGCTGCGGCCAGCAGGGGGTCTCACTCGCCACGAACGACCGAACGTAGATGTCTGTTCGATGACGTTTATTACGGTAGTGTTACAACAAGCGGGCAGAGAGTGAGACCCGAATGATCATCCAGCCCCACACCTCCACCACGCAACACCGCTCACGAAGGTGGCGGTCGAAGCTCGCGATCCCACTCGTCGTGCTCGTCGCCGTCGGCGCGTTCGTCGGCACGTCCGCACTGAGAGCGAGCGCGCTCTCGCTACGAACTGCCGGATGGACGACCTCGGTCAGCACCAGCAGCAGGACGGTCGCGCAGGGAACCAGCGTGACGGTGACCGTGACCGTCACGCCCACCACGACACGGACGGAGAACGTCGACCTCGAGATCTACGCCGGAAGCACGCGATCGTTCCAGCAGGTGTGGCGCAACCAGGCGTTCGTCGGCGGCAAGCCGCGCACGTTCGCCACCACATGGAAGGTCGCATCCACCCAGCCACTTGGCTGGACCACCCTCAAGGTCGGTCTGTTCAGCCCGAACTGGTCGCTGCACTACTGGGAGGACCGGGCTGCCCGGCTGCAGGTCGTGTCGCCGGCAGGGACCACCCCACCCACGACCACCGCACCCACGACCACCGCTTCGGCAACCACCATGCCGGCAACCACCATGCCCCCGATGACCACCGCACCGGCGACCACGGCCCCGGCGACGACCATGCCCCCGATGACGACCATGCCCCCGATGACGACCATGCCCCCGATGACGACCACCACGGCGGCAACACAACCCCCGCTGGTGCTACCGACCGGGATCGCAGGCTCCGATCAGGTGTTGATCCGGTCCTCGCCGCAGCAGGGCCCGTCGGGTGATGTGAGTGGGAACTTCCGGTTCATCTGCGGGTTCTCTCACATGAGCTATGACGATCCGGTGGTGTTCCCCAACCAGCCCGGTAAGGCCCACCTGCACACGTTCTTCGGGAACACCGGCACCAACGCTGCGTCCACCTATGTCAGCTTGCGTTCCAGCGGCAACGGCACCTGCTCGGGTGGTATCGCCAACCGATCCGCCTACTGGGTTCCCACCTTGCTCGACCCCAACGGCCAACCCGTCGCCCCCGACTACCTGCAGGTCTATTACAAGTCCGGCTACCGCAAGATCGCTCCCAGCCAGATCAACAACCTGCCCAACGGTCTGGTCATGCTCGCCGGTACCGCCTCGTCGATGACCGACCAATCCAGCGAGATCGTCGAGTGGTACTGCGACGGCGCCGCCAACGTCACCCAACACATCACCGACTGCGGTGCCGGTCACACCATCTCGATGGGCATCACCTTCCCCCAATGCTGGGACGGTGTCCACCTCGACTCCCCCGACCACAAGAGCCACATGGCCTACCCCGGCTCCGGATCCGACTACGGCAAAGGCTGCCCCGCAACCCATCCCGTCGCCATCCCGGTGATGAGCCTCACCGTGTTTTGGACGCAACCCGCCGGGAACGCCGCCAAGATCCGCCTCGCCTCCGACATGGCCGGCGCCACACCCGGCGCATCAGCCCACGGCGACTACATGGAAGCCTGGGACCCCACCATCCGCGACGGCTGGACCGAGAACTGTGTACGCGCCCACCGCGACTGCACCCGCGGCCTGGGCGACGCCCGCCAACTCGTCGACCCACCCGG
>CAYZFZ010000079.1:0-12854 GCA_964477795.1 uncultured Bifidobacterium sp. | reverse complement strand
CGTCGAGAACTGGCCGTCCTGCGGGCGCCGCTTCTCCACGATGTTCATGACGCTCATGATCTTGAGGCGGCTGATCAGCGCGGCGTGGGCGCCGATGGGGAGGGTGAACGCCTCCACGAGGTGGCCGTCGATGCGGAACCGGATGCGCAGGTTCGTGTCGGTCGGTTCGACGTGGATGTCGCTCGTGCGGTCGCGCATGGCCTGGCTGACGATGCGGTTGACGAGCTGGATGACCGGGGCCTGGTCGTCGAGGCTCACCTCGGCGGCGATGGCGGCGATCTTGGCCTGGTCGTCGCCGGTCTCGATGCTGGCGACGAGCCGGCTGATGTCGGCGTCCGCGCGGTAGACGAGGTCGATGAACGTGCGCACCGTCGGCGGATCCGAGATGAAGAACTTCACCGGCCGACCGGCGATTGCCTCCATCTCGGCGCGACGCTTGGGCGACGGGTCGCTGCACAGCACGACGAGCGTGTTGCCCTCTTCGGCCACCGCCACCGCGCAGTTGCGGCGGACGGTCTGCTCGTCGAGCACGCCCTTGAGGTTCTCGGGGATGACGATGCCCTTGGTGTCCACCGCGGGCACGCCGGTGGCCTGCGAGATCGCGATGGCCACCTCCGTGCGCCCAGCGGCAAAGCGACCGATGAGCAGGTCGGCGAACTGGAGGAGATCGCCGTTGGCCTGTGCGAGCGCGGCGGCCATGTTCTCGGCATCGATGTGGCCGGCTTCGAGCAGGCTCTGGCCGACCTTCAGGCACTCCGCGGCGGCCTCACCCTCCATCTGCGGAGCGGCTTCCTTCGTTCCTCCCTTGAAAAGTGCCATGTCCTGGTCTCCTCCGGCGGGTCGCTCGCGAGCTGGTCGTCAGAACGACGACAGGCTCGGCTCCGTGGAACTGCTCGGGCCGCCGGTGGGCAGCGTGATGTTGGGTGACTGGCCGGCCTGCAGCGACGCGCTCGGCACACCGGCGGCCGGCGCCGTGAACGGTGCGGCTGTCGGCGGGGCGGGGCGCGCCATGGAGCCCGCGTTCGGATCGGTCTTGCGCACGAACTGGTCCGGGTTCAGCGCGGTGAGCGCACGCTCGAGCTCTTCGAGACGCTCCAGCTGGACGGATGCGCTCACGTCCATCTCGTCGGCGAGCAGCGCCTCGATCTCGGCCATGCGCAGCGAGGCCTTGCCGATCTTCTCGTCGGTCGAGGCGACCACGCGGTCGACCTCGATGCGCACGAGCATCGCTTCACCGACGGCCGCGGACAGCTGCTCCTTCATCGCCGACATCGCCTTGTCGTCGACGGTGCTGATCCGTGCGGTCAGCTCGTTGACCCGATCGAACACGTCGTAGAGGCGGTTCTCCAGTTCGAGCATGCGCTGCGACAGCGCCGCCATCGCATCGTCGAACCCGGCCCCGATGCGCCCGACGGTGGCCTCCAACTGGGCGATCTTCGTGCCGTTCTGCTCGTTGACCCGCTCCTCCATCGCGAGCATGCGGTCGGTGACCTTGTGCTCGGTGAAGTCGACGCGCTGCAGCATCGTGGCCGTCTGCTCGGCCAACTGGCGCTGCACCTCCGGACCGACCGATTCGAGCGTGGTGCGCACGAACCCGAGGCGCTCCTCCACCGCGGTGGCCAGCGCCTGGTTGCCCTCGTCCATGCGGTGGGTGAGGGCGACGGTCGTGTCGTTGACGTGCTGCACGAGCGCGGAGGCCTGCTCGTCGAAACGGCGGGTGGCCTTCTGCAGCTCGTCGATGCGGGAGTGCGCGCCGGCGCTCTGACCGTCGATGTGCTCGCGCAGGGCGGCGAGCTCGCTGGCGTCCACACCACCGTTGCCGAGCCCGGCTTCGACGACGCGGTTCTCCACCTCGTTGAGGCGCAGCTGCTGGTGCTGCGAGAACTCCGACAGGCGCTGCTCGAGCATCGACTGCAGGGCCTGCTGTTGCGCCTCGGCGGCGCGCTGACCCTCGGCGAGCTGGTCGGTGACCGCCTTGAGCTGCTGCTGGAACTCGGCCCGCAGCTCGTTGCGGCTGGACTCGACGGCCTGGCGCGCAGCATCCACCTGCTGGGCCATCGTGGAGACGTACTGTGTCAGCTGCCGCTCCACCGCGCCCGCGATGGTGGCCGCCAGCACCTCGGTGGTGCTCGGCGACAGGCCGGGTGCTGCATTCGGTACAGGCGCGCTGCTCATGCTGTGCCCCTCGCGTTGCTTCGATCGCCCCTGGTCGGGGTGCACTTCATCGTCACAGTGCAGGTATCGGATCGTCTTGCCCAACTCTTGAGATATTGCTGGCGCGCTACGGTGCCCCAATGCGAGTGCATCTGATCGACGGCACCTACGAGCTGTTCACGTAGGCGCTGGTACTGGGAACACCAGCGACGCTACCTGCTGGTTCGTGCTGCGTCGGTCCGCTTCGGTCCGCCGCTGTCCGTGCTCACACCGGCTCGTCGGGGCCGGTTGTGTCGGGAGTTGTGTCAGGTGAGGGGGCGGTGACAGCCGTCCATGCTCCTCGCTGGTCGAGCCGCCACTCCAGCCGGGCGACACCCCAGTCACGGCGAACGATTTCCTCGGCGAGCCTCTTGGCTTGGTCGGCCGACGCATCGAGACCGATGTCTGGCAGGCGGCCGTCCCAGATGCTGCGAGTATCGCCGACGGCGAACATCCAGGCGCCTCGATGGGGCGCCCGGAAGATGGTCACTGACCGGAACTCGCCCCGAGTCAGCACGACGGGTCCGACCCCCGAGGCGACTGCGACTGCCACCACGAGCTGTCGGTCGGCGCGGCCTCGAGCGCATCGAGACGGGACCGGGCGTGCCGCACGAACTCGTCGGGCAGCCTCACCTTGTGGTCGTGGACGTAGTGGGCCAGTCCCTCGGGCCACATGTAGAACCCATCGGTGAGGTCGGCGTCGCCGTTCTGGACTCCACAGATTCGGCAGTACGACCAACCCATCCACACTCGGGCGACCGTTCCCTGCAGCACGTACTGCCACGTTGCGTGCCGGTCGTCCTCGTCCCACTCGGCATCGACGAAGTCGAGGACGTTCGGCCACTGCGGGACCTGCTCGCCACGCCAGTAGCCGATGAGGCGTAGCGGCTGGGTGTCAGCTGCTCCGACCTCGTTCGACATCTCTCCATCTTGCCTCTCGTGGCGGATCATGTGCGCAGAGGCTCGCTACTTGACGAACTCTCGGCTCAGTTCCCGACCCGTGCTCAGGTCGAGCCTCACGATGAAGCCAGACCACGAGTGGGCGACCACGAACTCGCCCTCGATGGTCGCCCGAGTCCATGAGTCGGGCGACGTCGGAAGGGGCGGCGACGCATCCCACACGTGCGTGCCGTCCTGGCTCACCCGGTGCAAGTTGGTGAAGACCTTCGGGCCCGTCCAGTAGTCCTCCAACAGGAGGCTGTCGGTGGTGTCCGGAATGTCGATGACGATCGCCACTGGTCGTCACGGCTCCCGTCGGGGTCGTCGCTCAGCGAGGGCCTGAACCATGTCCCACTTCTCTCGGCGAACCTTCTCGTCGTGTTGGTGGATGACGTCGAGCAGGCCATCCAGGCCGAACACGCTGGCGTAGCACTTGAGGTGGAACAGCGACCACTGTGTGGCCCGTAGATCCTCGAGGAACGGCACGTACCACGTCGCACCGTCCTTGCTGACGGAAACGGCGGCGCTCCCACCGTCGATACGCAGTCCGCAGTGGTGGCAGTCATCGAGCGCCGACATTTCTTCATCTTGCCTCTTGTGGTGCCCTCACGAGCGCCAACGGCTGCTCCTGCACCACTGCCCCCACGCGGCCAACCGTGCGCACCATCCCTATCGACATCAGCAAGCTCACCACCGTCATCGGCGGCGACGTCAAGCCAGCGACCAACCAGGACGGAACCCGTCCGGACGAACCGTGAGGGCAAGCCGCTCATGAACGTCCCGGTCATTGTCATGGCCGACGGCGGAACGGAGACGATGACCGTCCGCATCCCCGGCCCAGTGCCGTCGCTCCCCGTCCTCACACGGGTCGTGTTCGTCGGCCTCGTGGCGAAGCCGTGGTCGCTCGACGGCCGGGCCGGCGTCTCGTTCCAGGCCGAGGCGATCCAGCCCGCTCCGGCGGCTCGCTCATGAGCACCGTTCGAGCACTCGTGGCGGCGGGGCGGTGGGCCCCCCCCCCCCCCGCGGCCCCAGCCCCCCCCCCGCACCCCCCCCCGGCCGGCGTGTGGGGGGGGGTGGGGGGGTACGCCACCCCCCCCCACAACCCGACGACCGGCACGGCTCGGAAGCGTTGCTCGCCCGGAGGGCCTGCAACGGGATGCGGGTCATCCCGGGGACGACCGACGCAGGGAAGCCAGGCTCCCGCACCAGGTCGTACGTCTTCGTCCGCCCGATGCCGTACCGGGGCAGCGATGTCCTCGATGTCGAGGATGATGTCGTCGTCGACCACTACCGTGGCCGTATTGCGTGTCGCAGTTGCTGTGCTCACGGAATCAACCGTGCCCGGCCTCGCCGCCAGCGCACTTGCCGACGGTGTGTCGGCGAAGTTGTGTCGAAATCGCAATTAATCACCCGAAAGGGTGCTCTGAGCAGGGATGGAGTCATGAAGGTTCACCTCATCGACGGCACGTACGAGCTGTTCCGCCAGCACTTCGGTCAGGTGTCGCGCCATGGCGATGCCGGTCCGTACGACGCGGCGGTCGGTGTCGTGGGCAGCACGCTGCAACTGGTAGCCACCGGCGCCACCCACGTCGCCGTCGCCAGCGACCATGTGATCGAGAGCTTCCGCAACGACCTCTACGCCGGGTACAAGAGCAGCGCGGGCATGGACGAGGCGCTGCTGCGCCAGATCCTGATCATGGAGGAGCTGCTCGTTGCCGCCGGTTTCACCACCTGGGCGATGGTGGAGTGGGAGGCCGACGACGCACTGGCCGCGGCTGCAAAGGTGGCCGACGCCGACGAGCGGGTGCAGCAGGTGCTGATCGTCACCCCGGACAAGGATCTCGGGCAGTGCGTGCGCGGCACCCGCGTGGTGCAGTACGACCGGCGTAAGGACGAGATCATCGACGAGTCCGCCGTCGAGATGAAGTTCGGGGTGGGCCCGGCGTCGATCGCGGACTACCTGGCGCTGGTGGGCGACTCCGCCGACGGCTTCCCCGGCCTGCCCGGATGGGGGGCGAAGAGCGCGTCCGCGGTGCTGTCGAAGTTCGGTTCGATCGCCGACATCCCTGCCTCCAGCAAGGACTGGGGGCTGCCGGCGCTGCGCGGTGCGGAGAAGCTGGCCCGCACCCTGCAGGATCAGATGGCCGACGCCTTGTTGTTCAAGGTGATCGCCACCACCGCCACCGACGTGCCGGTGGGCACCGTCGACGAGTGGTGCTGGCGCGGGCCCACGCCCACGCTCGCCACGGTCGCCGGCCGGCTGGGCGCACCCGACCTGGCCGACCGGGCCCGGCGGGTGTGGGAGCGGGCATCCGAGCGGGCCGCATCCGGCGGCTGACGCGCAACACCCGCTGGCTGTGGTGACGGCCAGGTGGCCTGCGGCACACAGGCGGCACCGTTGAAGGCTGCTACCTCCCGGTCCTGACCTGATTCCCGGACGCCCGTCGCACAGGGCCCGACCATCACCACACCCAGCGGGTGCTGAATGGCGAAGCCTAGCGACAATCCCGCGTGATGCCGCTAGCCTGCCTCGCCACCCGGGAGGGGTGCGAGAGCGGCCGAATCGGCACGCTTGGAAAGCGTGTGAGGGGCAACCCTCCGTGGGTTCGAATCCCACCCCCTCCGCCCGCGACCTCGGTCGCCTCGATTCCGATCATCAACGTCCAGCGGTCCTCGGTGCTGTCGATGATGCTAATGTGGCATCATGGCGACGCAGATCATCATCCGGAACCTCGACCCGAACGTCGTTGCCCGTCTCAACACGAAGGCCCAAGCGGCCGGTCAATCTCTGCAGGCGTACATGGCGGGGCTCGCGACGGCGACGGCGATGACACTGTCGCTGCCCGAACTCCTCGACCGCGCGCAACTTCGCGTGGCACGAGCCTCCGGGCGTCGTCCGACGAGACGTGATGTCCAGGCCGCACTCGCCGAGCCAAGGTGATCATCGTTGTCGATGCCAGTGTCGTGGTTGAGGCACTGACCGTTCCTCAGAGCCTGGCGAGTGATGCCCTCCGGCGCTGCGACGCTGCGATCAGCCCGGCACACCTCGACGCCGAGGTCGGCCATGCGCTTCGAGGGCTGGTGAGAGGAGGCTTGCTCGATGCGACGGAGGCGCGCGACTGCCTGGACGATGTGGCGACGAGCGGCATCGTGAGATTCCCCCTGGCCCCACTCGTCCGGCGGGCGTTCGAACTGCGTGAGAACATGACCTTCTACGACGCACTGTACGTTGCTCTGGCGGAGCTACAGGATCTGCCACTCGTCACGACGGACTCGAAGTACACCCGTGTCCCGGGGTTGCGCTGTGGGATCGAGGTCGTTCCGATCAAGTGATGAGGCAAGCCGTCACCATTCGCCAGGGTTCAAGCGTTGTTCGTGGAGTTCCGCCCTCGCGCCGAGCGCCGGCGCGCCCGTAGAGTGCCCACCATGCCAGCGGAGCTGTCCGACCCCGCCGCCATGCGGCTGGCGATCGCCGAGGCGCAGGCCGCCGCCGCGCACGACGACGTGCCCATCGGTGCGGTGGTGGTGCGCGACGGGCAGGTGATCGCCGCCCGGCACAACGAGCGCGAGCTGACCGGCGACCCGACGGCACACGCAGAGGTGCTCGCGTTGCGCGACGCCGCCGTCGCCGTCGGCCACTGGCGGTTGCTGGACTGCACGCTCTACGTCACGCTCGAACCGTGCGTGATGTGCGCCGGCGCGCTGGTGAACAGCCGCATCGGGCGCGTGGTGTACGGCGCCACCGACCCCAAGGCGGGGGCAATGGAAAGCCTGTACCAGGTGTGCGCCGACGAACGCCTCAACCACCGGCCGCCGGTGCAGCGTGGTGTGCTGGCCGAGGAGTGCGGGGCACTCCTCAGGACCTTCTTCGCGGCTCGCCGTCGCTGACGCCCCCGGCGACTACATCGCTGGGGTCGGTTGTGCTGCCGCGTCGATCGCCGCCAGCGCGCGCCGGACGGCCTCGGCCACCTCGTCGGCGATGGCGGTGGACATGATGGCGTCGACCGCCGACTGGGCGAGGCTGATGCCGGAGTCGCTGGGCAGCGGTGGGTCGGCGAACAGTGCCTCGGCCGTGGCTGGGACGGGAGTGTGGAGCAGGCCCGCCGCCGCAGCGGCCGCCAGTTCGCTGCCGATCGAGGCGTGCGAGGGGGGCTCGATCGCCGGCTGGGGAGCTGGTTGCGGTTCCTGCGTGACTGCAATGTTCTCGACGGCCCGCGCCGCGGGAGCCTGGGCGATCACCGGCTGGGGGGCAGGCGGCTGGGGTACGGGCGGCTCGGTGGCGGCGGGGTGCGTTGCAGGCGCCTTGGTGGCGCCGGGGTGCGCTGCCTCCGGTGGGATGCGCACCACGACCGGCATGGTCGAGGCGGAGTCGGTGACGTCTGCGGTCGAGGTCGGCTCGGTGACCGGCTCGGTGGTGTCTGCGGTCGAGACCGGCTCAGTGTCGGGCTCGGTGACGTCTGCGGTCGAGGCTTGCTCGATGTCGGGCACGGTGGCTTGCTCGACGTCGGGCTCGCTGGCCGGCGTCGTTGGCGTGCCGTTGCGGGGCGAACCGTTCACCGGCGTGGGCTGCGCGCTCGCGGCGCGGGCGACGACATCCGGGCTGGCCGCGGGACTGGCGGCGGCCGTGATCTGCGCGCCGGGCTCGGCGAGGTGGGCGCCGTCGACGATGTGCGTGATGACCTCGATGCGGGTGGGCAACCAGCGGTCGATGCCGTTCGGGTGCCGCTTGTACATCGTCATCGTGTAGTGATCGATCACGTCGTTGGCCATGGCCGTGAGCACGTCGTCGGTCATCAGCTCGACGCAGAGCTCGACGGACTGCCGGTCGATGGTGGTGTCGCGCTGGAACATGCGGCCGAGATGCTCGACACCGCTCACCAGCAATGCACCCTTGCCCATCTGCTGGCGCGTGATCACGCCTTCGACGAGCAGTCGCACTCCCAGGCCACCGTCGGTGCTGCGCTCGGCGAAGTAGATCTGGCCGTCGCGGAGGTACACGTGGGTGGTGGGGGTGGTGGCCAGCGAGAGCTCGCCGGTCAGCTGCTGGCGACGCGCGGCTTCGATCACCTGCCAGGCAGGGCGAGGGGTGAACGTGCCTTCACCGGCGAAAAGATCAGCATGCACGGTGGGTTCTTCGGCAGACACATTCTTGACCTTGAGCGATTCGCGGCGGGCCGGTGCCGGTGGCTCCCGGCGCCTCAGCCGCTAACCTGCCGCCCCGGAAGGGTGCCCGAGTGGCCAAAGGGACACGCCTCGAAAGCGTGCGAGGTGAAAGCCTCCGTGGGTTCAAATCCCACCCCTTCCGCCACATCGCACACCGCTCGGTTCCGCCGGGCGGTGTGTGTCGTTTTCAGCGTGCCCGGGCGGTTCGTGCGGTCAGGGGCATTCGGTGCCGTCGGCCGGGGCGTGGCCGGCCGGATCGATGAGGTACTGCTCGACGACGTCGGACGAGCAGGCGTTGACGCTGTAGCCCGTGTGCTGGTTGCCGGTGACGATCACCAGCCGGCCGTCCTCCAGCGAGTCGGCCATCACCCGGGTGCCGGCGAGCGGGGTTGCCGAGTCGCCGGTGGTGCCCATCACCAGGATCGGGCCGGCACCGGCGCCCGTGATGGTGGCGCGCGGGTTCGTCGACACCGGGAAGAACGTGCAGAAGTACGAACCGACGGTGCCGGGCGACAGGCGCGGCGACGCGGCCTGGAACCGTGGCGCCGCGGCGTCCTCCTCGGCGACGGACAACCGCTCGGTGGTGTCCATGCAGTAGATCGTCTGGAACGCCTCCAGCGAGTTCTCGTAGGTGCCGTCGGCGCTGCGCGCGTAGTACTCGTCGTACAGCTCGAGCAGCCCGTTGCCGTCGCCCTGCTGCGCGCTGTGGAGGGCCTCCGCCAGCTGATCCCAGAGCTGGTCGGTGTACATCGCCTCGACGACACCGGACACCGCGACCTGCAGGTTGACGTCGGGCCGACCTGACACGGTGGGGATCGGGTTCGCGTCGAGCGCGGCCATCAGCTCGTCGAACGCGCCCTCGGCGTCGCCACCGTTGTGGAACGCGCACGAGTCGTCGGCGCTGCACTGGGCCAAGAAGGTGGTGAGCGAGGCCTCGAACCCGACGCTCTGCTGCAACCCGGATTCGATGTAGTCGGCCGTCGGGTCGGCGGCACCGTCGAGCACCGCCGCGCGCACGGTGTCGGGGAACAGGGTGGCCCAGGTGGCACCGAGCTCGCTGCCGTAGCTGAACCCGAAGTAGCTGATCTTGTCCTCGCCGAGCGCCCGCCGGATCGAGTCCATGTCGCGCGCCGAGTCGTTGGTGCCGACGAAGTCGATGATGTCGGCGTTCTCGCTGGCGCAGTCGTCGGCGAACTCCTCGGCCGTGTCGATGACCTGCTGCCGCTCGGCGTCGTCGTCGGGGGTGATGTCGAGGCTCGCGTAGAAGTGGTCGTAGTCGTCGGTGCAGTCGATCGCCGGCGTGGTGAGCCCGGTGCCGCGCGGGTCCCAGCCGATGATGTCGAAGTGGTCGAGCAGGGCCTCGCCGTACACCTGGTCGGCGTAGATCGCGAAGTCGCTGCCACCAAAGCCCGGGCCACCCGGGTTCACCAGCAGGCTGCCGATGCGCTGAGCGGGATCGGCAAGGTGGCGGGCAACGTACAGGTCGAACGTGCCCGAGGACGGGTTGGCGTAGTCGACCGGCACCTCGAGGTGGCCGACCTGGACCGTGCCGTCGTCGCCGAAGTCCTCCCACTCGAAGGCGGCGTCGCCGGTGAGCGTGGTCGCGGTGGCGTCGGTGGTCTCGGTGGCGCCATCGCTGGTGGGCGGTGCGACCGAATCGGGGTGAGTGGTGTCGACCGACGCGCCCGTGGTGTCGGGGGCAGCCGTGTTGGTGTTCGACTCGGTGGAGGACACCTTCGCGGTGTCGGAGCACGCCGCGAGCAGCGACAGCCCGGCGGCGAGCGAGATCAGGGTGCGACGCATGAGTCGCCAGGCTACGGGCTGGGCGCGACGCGTGGGTCGCGCCGGTGGATCATCAGTCGCAGATGATCTCGTCGTCCAGTGGCGCCGCCGGGTCGATCAGGTACCCGTCGACGGTGTCGTCCACGCAGCTGTTCACGCCGTAGCCAGTGTGCTGGTCGGCGGTGACGACGACGAGGTGCCCGTCCTCCAGGGCGTTGGCCATGTTGCGCGTACCCTGCAACGGCGTGGCCGGATCCCCCGTGGTGCCGACGACCACGATCGGTCCCGCCCCCTTGCCGGTGATTGTGACCGGCACGACGGGTGGAACGGGCCACACCGAGCAGAACGTGAGCTCGGCCATCCAGCTGCGGCCGAGGCGTGGTGCGGCGGCGGCGAACTCGGCCTCGTGTGAGTAGAGATCGTCCGGGCCGGTGCTGCCCGGGTCGTCGAGGCAGCCGATCGCGAAGTAGGCCTCCAGCGAGTCGTCCCACGCGTCGCCGAAGTAGCCGTAGTAGTCGTCGTAGAGGTCGAGGATCCCCTGGCCGTCACCGGCTTGCAGATCGGCGAGCGCCTGCTCCAGCTGCGGCCAGTAGCCCTGGTCGTACATCGCGTCGGAGACGGCGGTGGTGAGCACGCCCTGCGTGATCTCCGTGCGATCCTCGTGGACGGTGACGGGATTGGCGTCGATCTCCTCCGCGAGCGCGTCGTAGGCGCCCTCGGCGTCGCCGTCGTTGTAGAACGCGCAGGCGGGCTCCGCGCTGCACTGTGCCAGGAACGTGGCGAACGTGGCCTCGAAGCCGGCGGCCTGCTGGATGTTCTGCTGCAGGTAGCCCACCGTCGGATCGACGGCTCCGTCGATGACCGCGGCGCGCACCGTGCCGGGGAAGAGCGTCGCCCACGTCGCGCCCAGCTCGCTGCCGTAGCTGAAGCCGAAGTAGCTGATCCGCCCCTCACCCAGCGCCTCGCGGATGGCGTTCATGTCGCGGGCCGAGTTCTCCGTGCTGACGAACGGGAGGATCTCCGCGTTCTTGCGTTCGCAGGCGGCGCCGAAGGCGGTGCCGGCGTCGATCAGCGCGTCGCGCTCCTCGGGCGTCTCCGGCGACGAGTCGAGTCCGAAGTAGGTGTCGTAGTCGTCGACACAGTCGATGTACGGGGTGCTGCTGCCCGTTCCGCGCGGATCCCATCCGATGATGTCGAAGCTGTCGAGCAGATCCTGCCCGTAGATCCCGTCGGCGCCGTAGGCCAGACCGGAACCTCCGTAGCCGGGGCCACCCGGGTTCACCAGCAGCGAGCCGATGCGGCTGGACGGGTCGACCGCCCGGTGACGGATGAGGTACAGCGTGATCGTGTCGGCGGTGGGATCGTCGTAGTCGAGCGGCACCTCGAGGGAGCCCTCGTCGATGCCTTCCTCCACCTCCGTCCAGGCGAAGGGGCTGTCGTCGGGTGCGAGCGTGTCGTCGGGCTCGCTCGTGTCCGGGTCGGTGGAGTCGGTGGAGTCGGTGGTCTCCGGCACGAGCGTGTCCGCGGTGTGCAGGGTGACGTCGTCGATGGTGCCGCGCGTGCCCCGCCCCTCGTTGACGCCTTCGTCGATGCCGTCGCCACAGGAGGCGACGGCGAAGCAGCACACGAGAAGGACGGCGAGGCGGCGGCGCATCGGGCCATCGTAGGAGTCCGCGAGCCCGCGATCGGTGGTGCGACTCGCCGCTCGTCGGGGCGGGGCGGCGCCGACCCGGATCGTCGCGGTGGCTCCGTATCCTTCGACACATGCGCATGGGTCCACACATGTTGATGCCGGGCGACTCCGACGCCGTCAAGGGGAGGAAGCTGCAGAAGCGCTCGCTGCGCCGCGCGTGGCAGTTCGCCCGCCCGTACCGGCGCACCATCGTGCTGTTCCTCGTCGCGATCGTCGCGGCTGCGCTGGTGGAACTGGTCGCCCCGTTCGCGTTTCGCAGGATCCTCGACGATGCGATCCCGGCCAAGGATCGCGGGCTCATCACGTTGCTCGCGGTCGTGGTCGTGCTCGCCGCGATGGCCGACGCCGGGCTGGCCATCGTGCAGCGCTGGTGCAGCGCACACATCGGCGAGGGCCTGATCTACGACCTGCGCGTCGCGCTGTTCGCGAAGGTGCAGCGGATGCCGATCGCGTTCTTCACCCGCACCCAGACCGGCGCGCTCACCAGCCGGCTCAACAACGACGTCGTCGGCGCGCAGACCGCGGTGACGAGCACGCTCGGCAGCGTGGTCAGCAACGTCGTCGTGCTCGTCACGACACTCGTCGCGATGGCGGCGCTGGAGTGGCGGCTCACACTGCTGGCGCTGATCGTGCTGCCGATCTTCATCATCCCGGCCAAGCGTGTGGGCAAGCGGCTGCAGGCCATCTCGCGCGACAACATGGCCACGAACGCGGAGATGAACTCGCAGATGGCCGAGCGGTTCAACGTTGCCGGCGCGCTGCTGGTGAAGCTGTTCGGCCGGCAGCACGACGAGGTGACCCTGTTCTCCAAGCGGGCGGCGCGCGTGCGCGACACCGGCATCCAATCGGCGATGTACGGCCGCGTGTTCTTCGTCGCGCTCGGTCTCGTCGGCGCGCTGGGCGCGGCGGCGATCTACGGCGTCGGTGCGCATCTCGTCGTCAGCGGCAACATCAGCCCCGGCACGCTGGTCGCGCTCGCGGCCCTCGTCACCCGCGTGTACCAGCCCCTGACCGGGCTCACGAACGCCCGTGTCGACCTGATGACGGCGATGGTGAGCTTCGAGCGGGTGTTCGAGGTGCTCGA
>CAYZFZ010000078.1:8601-12916 GCA_964477795.1 uncultured Bifidobacterium sp. | reverse complement strand
TCGCCTGAGAAGAACAACCGCCACGACCACTTACACAATCAGGCTGACAGCCCCGGCTACTCCTACACCTATGACGCGGACGGCAACATCACCAGTCTCGACGCCAACCTTCCAGGCAACCCTGCCAGCGGGGTCAGCCTGTACGAGTACGACAACGCCGGACGGCTGGCCTCGTGGACAAAGCCAGACTCCACAAGCGTCAGCTACGGCTACGACGACTCCGGCAACCTTGTGAACAACGCCGGTGCCACCGCCGTGTTCGACGCACGCAATCAGCTGCAGACCACCGGCAGCGCCACCTACCAATGGACCCCCCGCGGCACGCTCACCTCCGTCACCGACGCAGGCATCACGACGACCTCGACATTCGACGGATTGAACCGCAACACCTCCACCTCGGGCACGACCCTGACCTACGACTCACTCGACCGGGTCGCGACCAACGGATCCGTCGTGTTCGCCTATGCAGGCGACGAGATCGACCCCGTCGCCATCGGCGCCACACGCTTCACCCGCAGCCCAGCGGGAATACCACTCACCGCCCAGACCGGTACCGACCCCGCTGTCCTGCTCGGCCGCAACACACACGGCGACATCGGATACCAACACACCGCCGACGGTCTCGTCACCGCCACCCGAACCTACGGACCACTCGGCGACGTCATCGGTGAGACCGGGGCGCTCACCGAACTCGGATACCAAGGCGACTACACCGACCCGGCCACCGGTGATGTGTGGATGGGCGCCCGCTGGTACCGGCCCGGCACAGGAACGTTCACCAATCGGGACACAGTCTTCGGTCACCTCCAAACCCCGATCTCACTCAACCGCTACACCTACGCCTACGGCGACCCGCTGGGCATGTTCGACCCAGACGGTCGCGAACCTGGCTGTGGTGGAACCGAGTTTTCTGGCACCTCGTGTCGAGATTCGCATACTGCGGCAGCAGAGCAGGCGATCCCTGCAGTTCTACCCGTCGACGATTGCAGCAGATGCACAATTACTGAGCGATCCGAAGAGGTCAGCATCGGAGTAGTGAATCGCGACCGCTACGACAGCCTCGGAGAATACGATCGTTGGGAGTTCGCGAAACTCGAGCATGATGTCTGTGACGGCGGTGGCCTTACGGAGAATCCGAACGGCACCCGAGAGCTGTACGGGTCAGACGCCTACGACGGCTGCGCATTCTGGCACGCCCAGTACCGAGCGCTGGGCGGCGACAAGTGTTCGGTCGATTTGTGGGGTGGGAAGTGCTTCTCAGTCGACCTGGGACGGCACGCCGTATGGGAGAACAAGGAAATCATTCTGGGGTTCGCAATCGTCGGCGCCGTCGCCGTCGTGGCAGCGCCAACAATCGCGGCTGCCGCGGCGCAGTCCGCATGGAGCGCCGCGGTTGCGGGCGGCACATCATCTGTACTCATCGGTGCCACGGTTCGTGCCGCTGGAGTTGTCCTCGGTGGTGGTTCACAAACGGACGCGTTTGTCGCTGGCTTCGACCCGCAGGCAGCAGCGGTTGACTTCTTAGTCGGCGCCATCATTTCCGGCTTGTTTCACATAGCCACGCCCCAGTTTGAACCGATGGCGAACCCGGGTACGCCACCGGCCGCCGCGACATCTCGACCAGGCCGGTCGGCCACAGAAGCGGCAACGTCGACACGTGTCGTCATCGGCGGCATGGAGGATCTCGGGCCCGGCTCTCTGCGGGCCGGGGAGGAGACGCTGGCGTCGCGGCTGCCAGGGGACACGGGCTCGCGGCTCGGCAACTGGCTCAACAACCGTGACGTCCTCCGGGCGGCGATGCAGGAGGGCGCGCCGATCCGTGATGCATCCGTTGACAGCGCCGGCAACCTCCTGTATGAGGACACCCGACGGTTCATCACGATGGAGCGTGACTACCTCCGTTCGTTCAACTGGACCTACGACCCGTCCACCAATCTTTGGATGCCTCCGGGATGAGGATGGAGGACAGGCTGTGACGAGCGACCCGAACGAGAGCACGGCGACCCTTTCCGAGATCGTCGAAGACGAGTTCCGCTTCCTCGCCGAACGCGGCTTCCATTGCACGATCGAGGACGAAACCTCGCTCCGATACGAGAGCGCTGAGGGTGTATTCGTGCGTGTCTTCCGCGACCCGCGTGACAAGTACGTCGGCTTCCGGATCGGCCTCACCAGCCGGCCTCGGGATGCGCTCACTGCAACGGAGCTTGCGAAGTTGTCTGGTGTGGCTGAGTCACGCGGTGAGTACCCGGAGCGGGCAGATCAGTTGCGTGCGAGCGTCGCTCGAGTCGCGAGGGATCTGCGCATTCATGGGGAACGAGCACTTGGCGGTGACGAATCTATCTACGACGAAGCCATGGAGCTTCGCCGCGCTTACACGCGGAGGTATACCCGTCCACCAGACGGAACCTCAGGCGCGGCGGGTCGTGAGGACGTAGCACCGTGAGGCGACTGCTCGCGCTTCTCCTCGTGATCGTCGGTTCAGTCGGTGCGGGAACACCTGTCGCCACAGCGGGTACGACGACCGCTGGCCCACCCCGCCACGCGTACGACGCGCCAGCCATCCGAGCGCACTGACGCGCGCGAGTCCGCGCTCTTCCTGGATGGCCAGGGCTCGCTCGGCGACGTGTGGGAGTTGTCTACCTGGCCCCTGATGGTGTCGCCCGCCAGTGGCATGGGACCACCCTGAGGTGTGTTCCGCCAGTGTGATGGGACCACCTGTCCGCCGGTGATGGGACCATCCCGGGGATCCGTCAGTTCGGTGCTGTGACGGGTGAGCATCGCCGCTCCTGTTGACAGCTCGAGAGGCGGCGATGGCATTCCGGGAGGTTCCGATGTCGAGGCCCGAGGGCCATCTACGACCTCGTCTCGCTCATTTGTTGCCACAGAAGCGGCTGTGTGCCCATCCGGCGATTCTGCTGCGGCCGATTCGCATGGCGTAGAGCCATTGATCAGCCGGAA
The DNA here is from genome assembly GCA_964477795.1 of uncultured Bifidobacterium sp. Classification (GTDB taxonomy): domain Bacteria; phylum Actinomycetota; class Acidimicrobiia; order Acidimicrobiales; family Ilumatobacteraceae; genus UBA668. The sequence continues at coordinate 9,958 of CAYZFZ010000078.1, read as the reverse complement.
TCGGAATCGAGACGTTCAGACCGCACCTTGTCCTCGCTTCGGCCGCGGGTAGGACCCTCGTACCTTCGTCGGTGTTGACCCACGACGTGCCGGTCGTCGCGTGCGTTGACATTCACCGGGCTTCCGCAGTTCGTAGGCACACGCGGCCGGTGGATTTGTCGGCTGAGCAGGCACGGAAGGCGCTTGCGCGCTTGTAACGCGTGTGTCCACATGGCGGAGCAGGGCCGGATCCGTATCCCGCAGCTCAGAAGCCATTTCACTGCCGGCACGAGCGGTCCAGCTTCTCGATCTTTCGGCTGAACAATGGCCCGCAAGCGAGCAACGTCGGCCACAGCAGAATCGCCCGATGGACCGTTTACAGCACACCGCCGAGGTGGTGGATGATGCAGCGTCGGTCACTCTCGGTGACGAGTTGTCGATGACCACCACGGAACGCGAGGAGTCGTGTGCCCACGTTTTCGAGCTTTCCGGGACCAGCGCAACGCTATGAGCAGGTACTTCGTAGCCGGGGCGCCGGTCGTCTGCCCATCAACTTCGGAACCAGGGATTCACCAGCTCAACGGCGCCGTTTCCGAGCACGCCCGGCCCAACACTGCGCTCGCCGAGTCTGCCTTGCGTGGCGGCCCTTCGAGGTCGGGGTGCATCTACGACCTATCGCAAAGCAGTTCGCCGACATCGAATAGCCCACCAGGGGCAGACCCCAGCGACCTGCCCCACCGGCGGCCTACACAGCATCATCGCAGCTCACCACGAAACGGAACAGTGGCTCACTTCGCCAACGGAACACCGGCGCTTCCGGAGCGCAATATCCAATCAGGCGCTCCTGCGCGACGCCGGTTCTCTCGGCCTCGGCGAGCTGGTCGCGAGGGCCCTGGCGGAGCTGACCGGGAGAGGTCCTGCGGGGGCGTAGCCGTCGCGGCGACGGCGATGCTCAGCGGGGGACGAGCAGGATCGGCAGCGACTTCAGGCCGTTGATGAAGTTGCTGCGCACACGCCTCGGCTCGCCCGTCAGCTCGACGCGCTCCACACGCTCGGTCAACGCGGCGAGGAAGGTGCGCACCTCCAGGCGAGCCATCCACTGGCCCAGGCACAGGTGGGGGCCGCCGCCGCCGAAGGTGACGTGGCGATTCGGCGAGCGGGCGATGTCGAACACGTGCGGGTCGGGGAACACGGCCGGGTCGAAGTTCGCGGCCGCGTACCAGGTGACCACCTTCTCGCCGGCTGCGATCCGCACGCCACCGAGCACCGTGTCCACCGTCGCAGTGCGGCGGAAGTGCAGCTGCGGGCACGTCCAGCGCAGCACCTCCTCGGTCGCCGTGTCGAGCAGCGACGGGTCTGCCCGCAGCTGCGGCAACGC
>CAYZFZ010000078.1:0-8591 GCA_964477795.1 uncultured Bifidobacterium sp. | reverse complement strand
TGCCGGCGATCAGCAGCAGCAGGAAGAACGTGCCCTGCTCGCGCTCGGTGAGAGGCTCGCCGTCGACCAGCGCGTTGCTCAGCGCGGTGAGCACGTCGCCGCCGGGCACACCACGCCGGGCGGCCGCGAGGCGGCGGATGTAGTCCAGCACGGTCAGCGACACCGGGCTGCGGAACGGCAGCAGGCGGTACGGGTCGGTGTCGGTGCGGTCGCTGACCGCGGGGGAGTAGTCGGGGTCCGCGTTGTAGACGATCTGGTCGGCCCAGTGGAACAGCTGCGGCGCATCCTCGTCGGGCACGCCCAGCAGGCCGGTGATCATCCGGATCGGCAGCTCGCGCGCCACCGCTGCCACCCCGTCGACCTCGCCATCGCGTTCGCCGGCCGCGACCGCGTCCGCCAGCACCTCGGCCATCAGCTGCTCGGCATGCGCGGCGTACGTCTCCACCGCCACCCGGCTGAAGATCGGGTTCACCAGCTGGCGCAGCTTGGTGTGGCGCGGCGGATCGGTCTCCAGCATCGTGCGCCGCGCGGCGAGCGCCTCCGGGTCGTGCTCCAACTCCTCGATCTCCGTGCCGCCCACCTCGCTGGAGAACGTGCGCCAGTCCTTGTGCACCGCCACCACGTCCGCATGGGCAGTCAGCGACCAGAAGCCGCTGCCGTGGTGGCCGGTGGCCGTCGTCGCCAGCGGCCCGGTCTCGTTCACCCACGCCACCGGGGCCAGCCGGCGGTACTCGTCGTAGACCGCGTGTGGCACACCCCGCTCGTAGACGTCGTGGCCCAGGATGTCGCGCCCGGGCAGCGAATCCGGGTGCTCAGCGGGCGACATCGTCGAGGAACCAGTCGAACAGCTCGGCCGCCTGGCGCGCCGCCTGCTCGCCGTGCTCGCGGCAGCCGTCGAGCAGTTCGGCCGCCGACGTCCCCCGCTCGGCGAAGTACTCGGGCGGGCACTTCGCCACCCAGTCCGTCACCACGTCGAGCGTCACCTCCGGGTGGAACTGCACGCCCGCCGCCCGCCCGTCCCGGAACACCTGGGTGGCGTGCTGCGTGCGGGCCAGCTCGCTGGCGCCCGGCGGCAGCAGGCAGCGATCGCCGTGCCACGTGAACCACGGGCCGGCCGCGATCCGCGGGTGCACGAGGTCGTAGTGGTACCAGCCGATCTCGTACGCGGGCGACGGCTCGACGTGCCCGCCCAGCGCCATCGTGATCGCCTGTGCCCCGAAGCAGATGCCGAACAGCGGCACCCCCTCGTCGAGCGCGAGCTGCAGCATCGCCACCTCACGATGGATCCACGAGCCGATCAGGTGGTGGTCGTACACGCCCGCCACTGCACCCATCGGCGCGATCAGGTCGTACGCCCGCGGGTCGGGGTAGGGCACGTCGCTGGCCGTGGAGCCGGGCTGCATCACCTGCAGCACGTGCACGTCGTAGCCGCGGGCCAGCAGGTGCTCGCCCAGCAGCCCGGGCGGGCCGTCGGGCTCGTGCTGGACGACGAGCGCGCGCATCGCGTCAGGCCGACGAGCCGAGGTAGGCCTCGGCCACCAACGGGTTGGCGCGGACGTCGGCGGGCGTGCCCTCGGCCAGCACCCGACCCTCGTTGAGCACCACGATGTGGTCGCTGATGCGGGTGATGAAGCCGAGGTCGTGGTCGATCACCAGCACCCCGGCACCCACACGGGTGGCCACCGCCCGCACGGACTCCACCATCGCCTGGCTCTCCTGGTCGCTCATGCCCGAGGTGGGCTCGTCGAGCAGCAGGAACTCGGGCGCCAGCGCGGCCGCGCGGGCGAGCTCGAGCCGCCGCTGGTTGCCGTAGTCGAGCGTGCCCGCCGGGCGGTCGGCGAACTCCAGCAACCCCGCGTCGGCGAGCAGGGTGTCGGTGTCCGGCCGCACCCGGTGGCTGCGGTGGCGGGCGGCCACCAGCTCGGTGAGCGCCACGTTCTCGCGCACGCTGAGGTTCTTGAACAGGCGCAGGTTCTGGAACGTGCGCGCCAGGCCGGCGCGGGCCACGTCGACCGGCTTCGCGTTGGTGAGCTCGCGCGTGCCGAGCGTGACCAGACCGCCCTGCTCGTGCACGAGACCGGTGATCACGTTGAACAGGGTGGTCTTGCCCGCGCCGTTGGGGCCGATGAGGCCCACCACCTCGCCCGGTCGCACGGTGAGCCCCGCGCCGTCGAGCGCGACGAACCCGCCGAAGTGCACCTCGATCTCCTTGGCCACCAGCGCATCGGTGCCCGCCTGCGGGGTCTCGCCCGACGGCGCCGGCCGGCGGTACATGCGCCGGCGCAGCCATGTCGCGAGGTCGCGGTCGCCGAGCAGGCCAGCGGGCCGCAGCAGCATCACCAGCAGCATCGTGCCGCCGAGGAACAGGTCGGGGAAGCGCTCGATGTCGAGCCGCTGGGGGTCGCCCAGCTGGCGGAACAGCTCGTTGCCGGCGGTGATCAGCACCGTGCCCAGCACGGCGCCGGAGATGGAGCGCATGCCGCCCACCACCAGCATCACGAGGATGAGGATGCCCGAGTCGAGCGTGAACTGCTTCGGGTTCACGCTGCCCAGCGACTGCGCCCGCAGCGAACCGCCGAGCGCGATGAGCCCCATGCTCACCGTCCAGGCCGCCCAGCGCGAGCTGAACAGGCGGATGCCCAGCGCCGGCGCCGCCAGCTCGTCCTCGCGGGTGGCGATCGCGAAGCGGCCGATGCGCGTCTCCTGGAACAGGTGGGCGACGACGAGCGCCACGAACGCACCCACCCACAGCCAGCCGTTGCCCTCCAGCCGCGGGATGCCCGACAGGCCGCCGGCGCCGCGGGTGAGCTCCTTCCAGTTCTTCACCAGCTGCTCCACCACGAACAGCGCGGCGAGCGTGATCATCGTCGGCGCCAGCCCGCTGGCCCGCCCCACCGCGATGCCGAAGATGCCGCCGATGACGAGCGTCACCAGCACCGCGACCACCGTCATGCCCAGCGGGCCGAAGTGCACGTCGCCCAGACCGAAGGGGATGTCGGGCAGCGCCTTCGCCTTCGCCGCCAGCGGGATGCCCACCACCGCCGTGGTGTACGCGGCGATCTGGGCGAACGCCATGTGCCCGAAGCTGAGCACCCCGGTGTTGCCGATGAACACCTGCATCCCGAGCACGAGGATGAAGTTGCTGAGCATCTCGGCGATCAGCGACTCGCGGCTGGCCCCGCCGCCGCTCGTGTAGATCGTCGCCAGCGCGGCCACCACCGCCACCAGCGCGGCGCTGGCGATCATGCTGCGGGTGACCCGCATGAGCCCTGCCTGCAGCCCGTGCATCACACACGCTCCGCGTGCGAGACCTTGAAGATGCCATCCGGGCGCACCACGAAGAAGGCGGCGATCAGGATGAACACCACCGCCGTGGAGAACTTGTCCCAGCCCACCGCGACCTCGGGGAGGTAGGCGCGGGTGAGCGTCTCCAGCAGGCCCAGCACCAGCCCGCCCACCACCGCGCCGGAGAAGCTGCCGAGGCCGCCGATCACGGCCGCGATCACCGCCTTCAGCAACCAGTCGGAGCCCATGCTGGGCTCGGCGGCGGGGGAGCGCATCAGGATCAGGCAGGCCGCCACACCCGCCAGCACGCCGGCGAACGCGAACGCGCCCGAGATCACCCGGTTCGCGCGCACACCCATCAGCCGGGCCGCGTCGAAGTCCTCGGCGGCGGCTCGCACGGCGATGCCGAACATCGTCCGCTTGAACACCACGGCCGTCATCACCAGCGTGAGCGCGGTGACCGCGATGGTGACCACGTCCATCACCTCGAAGCTGACCCCGGCGAGCTTGGACTGGTTGAACACCCACGCCGGCTTGGGGAACGCCCGCTGCTTGGGCGAGACGAAGATCTGCCACAGCGCGTGCGACAGCCGCTCGATCGCGAACGAGGTGAGCAGCAGGGTGAACGGGCTCGCGTTGCGCACCCAGCGGAACGCCACCAGCTCGGTGGCCACCGACGCGAGCGCGGCGCTGGCGATGATGACGATCGGCATCCACCACCAGCTGCCGCCGTGCAGGAAGAAGAAGTACGACGTGTACGCGCCCACGGTGATGAGTTCGCCGTGGGCGAAGTTGACGAGGTGCATCACGCCGAAGATGAGCGAGATGCCCAGGGCCAGCAGGGCGTACGTGCTGCCCACGCCCAGGCCGTCGACGATGGTCTGGATCAGCTTGGTCACGGGTGGCTGCCTCCGCCGATGAACGAGTCGAACAGGGAGGTGTCAGCGGCCAGCTCGGCACCGGTGCCGCTGGCCACCATCAAGCCGGTGCGCAGCAGGTACGCGCGATCGGCCAGCTGCAGCACGCGGGTGGCGTTCTGCTCCACCACCAGCATCGTGCGGCCCTGCTCGCGCAGCCGCTGCAGCAGGTCGAACACGACATCCACCATCGTGGGGGCCAGCCCCAGCGTGGGTTCGTCGAGCAGCAGCAGGCGCGGGTTGCTCATCAGCGCGCGGGCCACCGCCAGCTGCTGCGCCTCACCACCGGAGAGGTAGCCGGCAGAGGTGGTCCACTTGGTGCGCAGCACCGGGAACAGATCGGCCGCTTCCTCCAGCCGTGCCTTGCGATCGTGGGCGCCGGCCGTGGAGCCGCCCAGGCGCAGGTTCTCCTCCACCGTCAGGTCCTTGAAGATGCGCCGGTGCTCGGGCACCAGCGCCAGGCCGGCGCGCACGAGGCGAGCCGGCTCGGCGCCGGTGATGTCGGTGCCCTCGAAGCGGACACTGCCCGTGGCCGGGCGCAGCAGCCCGGCCACGGTGTTCAGCAGCGTCGTCTTGCCGGCGCCGTTGGGCCCCACGAGCGCCACCAGTTCACCCGCGCGCACCTCCAGCGAGGCCGCGTGCAAGGCGGTGATGGCGCCGTAGCGGGTGGTGATCTGATCGACCTCGAGCATGGCTGTCGCGGCGCCCCGGCCGGTCAGCCGGGGATGTTCGCCGGGCGGATCGCCTCGACGAAGGACGGCGCGCCGTCCTTCACCTCGAGGATCACCACGTCCTTCTCCGGCACGCCGCCCGTGCCCTTGTAGGTGACCGTGCCGGTGGTGACCGGCACGTTGACCAGGTTGTCGATCGTGCTGATCAGCGTCGCCCCGTCGACCGAGCACGCCTCGGTGGCGGCCGCGGCCAGCACCTGTACGGCGTCGGCGGCGAGTGCACCGAAGCTGATCGTCTCGATGTTGGCGCCGGCGGCTGCCGCGTCGTCGAGGAACTGCTGCACGCCGTTGGTGTCCTGCGGGAACGTGTGGGCCGCGAACACGGCGCCCTCGGCCACCTCACCCGCGCTCCACACCACGGTGGCGTCGAAGCCGTCGACACCGGTGACGATGATGTCGCCCAGCCCGGCTGCGTCGAGCTGCTCGAGCAGCACCTGCGTCTGCGGCATCACCATCGCGGTGAACAGGATCGCCGGCTTCTCGCTGAGGTTGGCGATCTCGTTGACCTGGGTGGAGAAGTCGGCGTCGGCCAGGCTGTAGGCGTAGTCGCCCAGCACGCTGCCACCGCCGTCCTCGAACGCCGTCGTGAAGTACTCCGGGTTGCCCGAGAAGTACACGTCGTCGGTGCTGCTGAGCGTGACGGCCGTCGTGTGGCCCTCACCCAGCGCCCACTCGGCGATCGCCGCGGCCTGCACCGGGTCGCTGAAGCTGGCCAGGAACGCGCCACGCGACGGGTCGGCCAGCGCCGGATCCGTGGAGGCCATGTAGATGATCGGCACCTGGCCGTCGACCGCGTCCATCAGCGGCGCGCCGGTGCTCGCGAACGGGGGCCCGATCAGCGCGTTGACGCCGTCGTCGAGCAGCTCCTGAGCGGCGCGCTGGGTGGCGGCCGGGTCGCCCTGGATGTCCTTCACCTCGTACTCGATCGGCAGCCCGCCGACACCGCCGGCGTCGTTGATCTTGTCGACCATCACCTGCGCGGCCTCCGAGCCGGGCTGGTCGGAGAACGCGCCCAGCTCGCCCAGGTCGGCGGCGAAGCCGATCTTCAGCGGGGTGTCGAGCGTGCAGTCGCTGGGCGCCACCGTCTCGGTGCTGTCGGTGCCGGCAGCGGTGGTGTCGGTGCCACCGGCGGCGGTGGTGTCCGTGCCGCCCGCCGTGTCCGGCGCGGCGGTCGCGGCCGGCGCGGTGGTGCTCGCACTGTCCTTGTCGTCGCTGCACGCGGCGGCGACGATGCTCAACGACATGAGCACGGCCGGGATGATTCGCTTCCTCATTGGCTCCCCCTGGAACGTTCCGCCGGTGCGACGGTGACTGAACCGGGGATGATAGTCGAACCAAGTAGTTCGGAAACGAACGATCGTCCCGGGGCGTTTGCTATGTTCGCCTGCCTATGGGGAATCGACGAGTACGAGTCATGTGGAGCGATCTCAACGGGCTCTCGCACGGCCGCTACGTGCCCGCCCGGCGGCTGCACGAGCACGGCCACCACGCGGTCACGACGCTGACGATGAACATCAACCGCGACATCCTCCCGATCGACGGCTACGCGGCCGACGTCGGCTTCCCCGACCTGTCCACGGTGCCGCTCGTCGAGACCCGCCGCACCGGCTGGGAGGTCGACACCGACGTCGTCATCGCCGATCTCGAGTTCAACGGCGAGCCCCTCGCGATCGGCCCCCGCAACGCGCTGCAGCGGGCGGTCGACGCCTGGCGGTCGCTCGGCTACGAGCCCATGCTCGGCTTCGAGATGGAGTTCTACGTGCTTCAGCCCGACCCCGATGCGCCCGGCGGCTACGGCCCGCTCGACATCCCGTCGCACCGCGTGTACGGCGTGGGCACCGGCGGCGACACCACCGGGCTGATGTTCGACTACTTCGACGCGGCCGAGACCTGCGAGCTCGACCTCGAGGGGATCATGGGCGAGTTCCACCCCGGCCAGATGGAGCTGAACATGAAGTACGGCCCGGCGATGGACGCCGCCGATCGTGCGTTCATCTGCAAGGAGATGACCCGCGAGCTCGCGTACCGCAAGGGCTACTGCGCCACCTACATGGGCCGGCCCAACGCCCAGCTGGTCGGCAGCGGCCTGCACATCAACTTCTCGCTCGCGCCTGTCGGCGGCGGCACCAACTCCTTCGACGAGGCCGGCGCCGAGTACGGCCTGTCGTCGCTCGCCCGCCAGTGCCTCGGCGGCCTGATCGCCCACCACGAGGGGCTGGCCGCCATGTCGGCACCCACGATCAACAGCTACAAGCGGCTGATCCCCGGCATCATCGCCGGCTACTGGGCCAACTGGGGGCTCGACAACCGCAGCAGCACCTACCGCGTGCCGTGCGAGCGCGGCGCCGCCACGCGCATCGAGAACCGCATGCCGTGCGGTAGCGCCAACCCGTACCTGGCCGCGGCGGTGATGCTCAACGCCGCACTGCTCGGCGTGGTGGACGGGCTCGACTGTGGCGCACCCCAGGCCGGCGACGGCGACGAGGCGCCGAACACCGAGCGCCACACCCCGCACAACCTGCTGGAGGCCGTCGCCGCCTACGAGGCCGACTCGGTGCTGTGCGAGGCGATGGGCCCGGATCTCACCCGCGCCTACCTGGCCATCCGCAAGGACGAGCTCGCCCGCTGGGAGGCCACCGGCAACACGTTCACGGTCGACGACGTCACCGACTGGGAGCTCACCGAGTACCTCCCGTTCTACTGACGGCTGCGGCCCGGGCCCCAGCGTTTGTTCGCCGGGCACCGGATACCGGTCGCCCGTGCACACACGCAAGGGTGGGTCAGTCGGCGGCGAGGCCCAGGAGGGGGAGGCACGGCTCCACGCCCAGCAGTGTGATGTCGTCGCGCTGCAGGCGCGCCACGAAGTCGGCGCGTGCCATCTCGAAGTGGTGCATCCGTGCTGGTTGCGCCTGGCGGACGAGCCGCCTGTGCCCGGCGGGCGTGTAGCCCAGCCGGCCCGTGACTCCCAGCGACGGGCCGTTGTCGTCGAACGCGCCGGTCGTCGCGAACTCGGCGCCGAAGCCGAGGAAGCCCAGCTGCAGCGTCGCCACCCGCATCTCCTTGCCGATGCCCTTGCCCTGGTGCTCGCCGCCCAGCCACGAGCCGGTCTCGAACTGGCGCAGCGTCGGGAAGTCGTGGGCGAACAGGCCGGTGGTGCCGACGACCTCGCCGTCGACGACCGTGGCGAAGTTGATGTCCCAGGCGGTGGGGGAGAGCTCGGCGCGGCAGCGCCAGTAGTACTGCATCGTGTTGCGCTCGAGCGCGGGCGAGGGCGCGAGGCTCCACGGCAGGTTGAACGGCATGAACTCGGGGTCGTGGATTCCCTTCGCCGCGAGCTGCGCCAGCTCGGCAGCGAGCTCGTCGTCGATGTAGCGCAGCTCGAGGCGCGGCGTGCGCACACCGAGGTCGAAGAGCGGCCAGATCGGGTGCGTCATCGGCCAAGTGTGACGCACCCCGCCGGGCGCGCCGCCCCGAATTGTCAGTAGGCGGTGAGCTGTGCCCGCTGCTCCTCGGCCATCGCCGCGATCTCGTCGATCTCCGCCGTGTCGAAGCCGGCCATCTCGCGGAACTTGCGGGCGAGGCGGATCGACGCCTCGCGGGTCTCGCCGCGCGCGCCGCGGAAGTTGAACAGCCCGTCGACGGTGCGCTGGAACTCGAG
>CAYZFZ010000077.1:0-12925 GCA_964477795.1 uncultured Bifidobacterium sp. | reverse complement strand
CGGCCATGATGCTGCGCGCCTCGCTCTCCGCCGCGTAGCCGCCGGAGGAGGCGAACTCGTCCTGTGCCTTGCTGTAGCGGGCGACGTTGCGCTCGCTCGCGTCTTCCTCCATGACGATGCGCAGCTTCTCGATGCGGTCGAGCTGCTCGTCGATCTGGCGGCCGCTGAGCACATGGGTGACGGCCAGGCGCGTGTCGAGCACGCCGGCGATGCGCGGATCCTGCGGCAGGTAGCCGAAGCCGCCCTTGCGGACGATCTTGCCGCCGCTGCTCTCCGCGGCGCCGCCGAGCACCTTGAACAGGCTGGTCTTGCCGGCGCCGTTGCGACCGACGAGGCCGACCTTGTCGCGGGGCATGACGGTGAAGGAGATGCCGTCGACGATGAGCCGACCGCCCACCTCGACCGAGAGTCCCTGCACCTGCAACATGAGGCGTCCAGCGTGGCGGAGGATGGTCGCCGACACAACCACCGGGCGGACATGGACACCGGCGTCTACCATGGCACCCATGCAGGCCATCGCCCCGGCAGCTCAGGCAGTTCCGGTCACGGGCGGCCTGCTGCGCAAGGCGGCACCCGTCGCCAGCGGGTGCCTGCTCGCCGGGGCCGCCGCGCTGGTCGCGGTGTTCGATCCCGCGTCACCCGGCAGCCGCTTCCCCGCCTGCCAGTTCCATGCTGCGACGGGCCTGTGGTGCCCCGGCTGCGGGCTCACTCGCGGCTTCCACCAGCTGTTCAACCTGCACCCGGTGGCAGCGGTGCAGTCGAACCTGTTCGTACCGCTCGTACTCGTCGCGGCCGTCGCCGGCTGGTGGTCATGGGCGCGGGTCAGCTGGGGCCACACGGGGCTGCGGATGCCGGCATGGGCCGTGCGGCCGCTCGCCGTGGGGCTGCCGACCGCACTCGTCGCCTACGGCGTGCTGCGCAACCTGCCGATCACGCCGTTCCGGTCGCTCGCGCCCTGACGGCGGCGCACGACTCGATCAGGGAGACGCGGTGACCGGCGGCGGGTCGGTGACGACCGGAGGGTTCGTCGCCGGCGGCTGGGTGGCCGGCACTGTCACGGTCACCGGCGTGGTGACGGTGGTCTTCGGCGTGGTTCCCCCGGTACCACCGCCCACCGTGGTGCTGGGCCTCGGGGTGGTGGACTTCGGGGTGGTGCCCTTCACCGTGGTACCGGTGACCGGGCCGCTGGAATCGTCGTGGAAGTCGGTGCTGAGGCACTTGCCCGGCGTCACCGGTGCGGGCCCGAGCACGAGCGAGACCAGCCCTGCCAGCGCAGCACGACCGGGGTCGGTGAGGTGCAGGCCGTCGTCGCCGGTGAGCGAGTCGTCGGCGGCGGTGACCGCCGCCCAGTCGACCACGATCACGTTCGGGTACTTGGCGGCCATCTCGCGGATCACGTCGTTGACCTGGGTGCGCGACGGCTTGAACTCTGTCACCGTCAGCAGCACGACCGGCTTCGGCGCCAGGCGTACCATCATCGCGTCGAGGTGGTCGCGGTAGACGCCCTGGTCCTCGCCGTAGTTGTTGCCCAGCAGGATGACGGTGACGTCCCAGCCCGCGGCCAGCCGCTTGTCGAGCACCTGCTTGCCGAAGTCGATGAAGCGCCCGGTCTCGGCGTCGACCTCGGTCTGCCACCCCAGCGGCACCAGCGCGTCGCACATCTCGCGGCCGTAGCGCTGGGACGTGCTGGCCATCACCGAGTCGCCGAGGAGCAGCACCCGGTTGCCGGTGACGAGCGCGCCGACCTGGGCGTCGCTGGCGATGGTGGTGGTGGTGACCGAGGCGGCGACCGTCGAATCGGGCGCGGTGTCGGTGGTGGTGGCGGTGGCGGAGGCGGCCGGCAGCCCGCCCACGGCGGCGGTGTCGGGCGGGTCGACCCCCTGGCCGGACGCGGCGCCGCATGCCGTGGCCACGGCGAGCAGGCAGATGAGGGGGACGACGCGCCGCAAGAACATGAGTCCCCTATTCGACCGACTCCGGCCGCGGGATGCAAGTCACCCGGGCGCGCGAGCACGTGACACATGGCCGCCGCCGCGGCCTGTGCCGCGGGTTCAGTTGCGCGAGCGCAGCTCGTCGCGGATCTCGGTGAGCAGGTCGACCTCGCTGGGGCCGTCTTGGGCCAGCGAGCGCTTGGTGGCCTTCTTGTAGACCTTGACGATCCAGAACACCACGAACGCGATGATCACGAAGTTGATGACGCTGTTGAGGAAGTTGCCCCACGCCAGCGACTTGTATGCCTTGCCGGTGAGCCCGGAGCAGTCCTGGCCGGTCACCTTGCCGGTGGCATCCGTGATGTCGTCGCAGTCGACGAACAGGCCGATGGTGCCCGTGAAGATGTCCTTCACGAAGGAATCGATGAGGCCCTTCACCGCGAGGCCCATGATGAACGCCACGGCGATCGACATCAGGTCGCCGGTGGTGAGGAACTCCTTGAACTCCTGGACGAGGCCCTTCTTCTCGGACATGTAGACACTTCCTTGTGGGTCGATGGACATCCCGCTGAGGCGCAACACTAGGCACATTTCCGCAGCCCAGCGCACACCTTCGGAGATCGCCGGCAGCAGTAACGTGCGCAGCGATGAGCGAGCCGATCGTTTCCGCCGACGAACCGAAGCCGGGTGCCACCGAGGGTGGTCACGGCAACATCGTCGACGAGCTGATCCTCGATCGCATCGACGCGCTCAAGGTGCTGCGCGCCGACACCCCCGAGGAGAAGGGCGCGCTGCTCGAACGCATCGCCGGTCGCGGCAAGCCCGAGCAGGACATCGTCCGTGAGCTCGCCAAGGTGCGGCCGCTGTGGCGGCCGGATCGCTTCGAGGAGGCCCACCGGCTGGCGATGCGCTCGCTGGAGGTGCTCGATCGCAACGGGGCGCGTGCGCCCAAGCTGCCCCGGCTGGGCCCGCTCACTCCGGTGGCCGGCTACGTGGTCGAGCAGATGACGCGCTGGATCGTGAAGGGGCACCAGAACACACTGGTCACCCGCATCCGCAAGCTGTACGAGCGTCGCGAGGCGAACTCCGCGTGGGACACACCCGAGCACCACATGCTGCGCCGGGCGCGCATCGACGCCCAGCGCGTCGAGCCCGGCTACAAGGGCAACCCGCTGGGCCTGCCCACGTTCCTGCTCGGTGGTGCCGTGCTGTCCACCGGTGTGTCGGCACTGCAGCGGCTGATCCGCTGGGCGTTCGGCGGGCGGCTGGGCATCCTCATCTTCGCGGCCGTGTTCGGGGTGGTGTTCTTCGGGCTCGCGTGGGCCGCGCTGTACTCGGCAGGCGTCGCCCGCCGCCGCATCCGCCTCAGCACCGACCAGCCGCTGAAGGCCCTGTGGGAGACGATCGGCGCCTGCGGCCTGCCGCCCAAGGACAGCAGCTACGACTTCGCGGTCTATGCGATCGTGTTGCTCTCGCTGGCCTGGGTGCTGATCCCGCTCGCCCTCTGGCTCGTGTTCCACGTCCGATGACGCTCGATCTCGTCATCGTCGGCATGGGCTCCGGTGGGCTCGTCGCCGCCGAGTTCGCCGCCGGCCTCGGGCTGCAGGTGGCCGCGGTGGAGCGCGCCCGCCTCGGCGGCGACTGCCTGTGGACGGGGTGCGTGCCCTCGAAGGCCCTCATCGCGAGCGCGAGGGTGGCGCACACGATGCGCACCGCCCACCGCGTGGGCATCACCGCCGTGGAACCCGAGATGGACCTCCCGGCCGTGTGGCGGCGGGCGCGCGAGGTGCAGGCCGAGATCGCCGCCACCGACGACAACCCGCACCGCTACCGCGACCTCGGCGTGGAGCTGTACACGGGCACTGCCCGCCTCACCGGCCCCACGCAGGTCACCGTGCTGCAGGCCGACGGCACGGAGCTGCAGCTCGACACCCGCTTCGTGCTGCTGTGCACCGGCAGTCGCCCTCACCTGCCAGCCATCGACGGCCTCGACGACAGCTGGTGCCTCACCAGCGAGACCGTGTTCGACCTCGTCACGCCGCCGGCGAGCCTCACGATCATCGGTGGCGGCCCGATGGGCGTCGAGATGGCGCAGGCGCTGCAGCGCCTGGGCGTCAGTACCACGATCCTGCAGCGTGCACACACGCTGCTGCCGCGCGAGGAGCCATCTCTGGTCGCCGTGCTCACCGAGGTGCTGCAGGCCGAGGGCGTGGTGGTGCACACGAGTGCCGACGTGCGCTCGCTGGAGCGCCGGCCCGATGGTTCGGTGCGCACCCATGCGATCGTCGGCGATGCCGGCCACCATGTGCGCGTGGAATCCGGCGGGGTGCTGGTCGCGGCCGGCCGCACACCCAGCACCGCCGGCTTGGGGCTCGATGAGCTCGGCATCGCGGTGGGTGCCGGCGGCATCGAGGTCGACGCCCGCGGCCGCACCGCGGTCCGCACTGTCTACGCGGCGGGCGACGTCGCCGGGGGCCGCCGGCTGACGAACGTCGCCGGGTACGAGGCCGTGCGCGCCGTTCGCGACATGTTCTTCCCCGGGAAGTCGGGAAAGCCGGCCGCCGTCCCCGCATGCGTGTTCACCGATCCGGAGCTGGCCAGCATCGGCCTGTCCGCCGACGCGGCCGAGGCCGCGTTCGGGGTCGACACCGACGTGTGGCGCATCGACCTCACCCACAACGACCGGGCCCGCACCGACGCCCGCGCGGAGGGCTCGGTGATGGTGATCACCGCCAAGGGTCGCATCGTCGGCGCCCACGTGCTGGCACCCGCCGCCGGTGAGATGATCCACGAGCTGTCGCTGGCCATCCACCGCGAGCTGCGCCTCGACGAGCTGGCCGAGTCGGTGCACGTGTACCCCACCCTCTCCGGCGCCATCGGCCAGCTCGCCACCGAGTCCGCGCACGAGAAGGCCCTGCGCCTGCGCTGGCTGATGAAGCGCCGCTGAGCGCGAACCGGACCGCGCCACCCGCAGCTCAGGCGTCGGCAGCGACGGGGTCGGCGATCGCGTCGTCGCACGCGGTGGGGTTCGCCAGCGACGTCGCGTAGATCTCCAGCACCGGCGACAGCTGCTCGCCCGCCTGCCACGCGTCGAGGTAGGGCGCCGGCCAGATCTCGCCACGGCGCACCGCCCACTCGTCGGCCGGGCACGGCCACGAGATGCCCACGTGGGTGTGGCACGCCGACTCACGGGCGTTGCCCGTGCGGCCCATCACGCCCAGCGGGTCGCCCGGCTGCACGGCCTGGTCCGCCGTGGCGAGCACGAGGTCGAGGTGGGCGAAGTAGTAGCGCACCCCGTCGCGCCCGACCATCGAGACGTACTTGCCGCCACGGTCGGCCGGCGAGTCGATCGCAGGGTCCCACGTGTCGACGTCGCGCACCTGCACCACCGTCCCGTCCGTCGGCGCGACGACGATGGCCCCGCAACCGAACACGTCGGCCGCCGGGTAGTCGTGGTGGGTGGTGCCGTAGCTGACCCGCTTGCCGACGAACGGGAACACGTAGACGGGCGGCGGCAGCGTGGTGGTCGGTAACGGCACGGTCGTGGTGGCACGGGGCAGCGACGACGAGCCCGCCGCGCCGCCCGTCCGCTCTGCGGCGGTGGTGTCGGCGGCCGGTGCGCTCGCCGCCGTCGCAGTAGCCGGTTGCTCGCCGCCGTCGCTGCACGCGACGGCGGGCGCCAGCAGCGCCGCCAGCGTGATCAGTGCCCGAGATCCTCGAACCGGTCGACGTCGCGCAGCGACGGGAAGGCGAACCACCACACGCCGACGATAGCGATCGTGGCCACGCCGCCACCGATGACGGTGGCCGGCGTGCCGATCGCCTGGGCGACGATGCCGCTCTCGAACGCGCCGAGCTCGTTGGACGCACCGATGAACACGTTCTCCACCGCCATCACGCGACCGCGCTTCTCGTCCGGCGTCACCAGCGGCACCAGCGACCCGCGGATGTACACGCTCACCATGTCGGCGCCGGCAAGGACCATCAACGCGACGAAGGCGACCCAGTACGAGTGCGTCAGCCCGAGCACCACCGTCGACAGGCCGAACACGAACACCGCCAGCAGCAGGCCGCGGCCGATGCGCCGCTGGAACGGTTTGAACGCGAGGAACAGCGCCATCGACGCGGCGCCGATACCGGGCGCCGCGCGCAGGAACCCGTATGCCACCTTGCCGACACCGAGCCGCGTCTCGGCGATTGCCGGCAGCAGCGCGACCGCGCCACCGAACAGCACGGCGAACAGGTCGAGGCCGATCGCCGCCAGCAGGATCGGTGTGCGGCGGACGAAGAGCAGGCCCTCGATCGCGCTGCGGAACGTGGGCCTCTCGCCGGCTTCGGCGCGATCCGGCTGACGCACGAAACGCAGGCCGCCGATGAGGAAGCCGGCGCCAAGGATCATCAAGGTGGCGGCGCCGTAGGCGGCGGCCGGGTGCCAGGCGTACAGCAGGCCCGACAGCGCCGGCCCCAGGATCGTCGCGCCCGTCCAGGTGGCGGAGTACATCGCGATCACCTTCGGGATGCCGCCCTCGGGGGCCACCATCGCCGGCATCGGGCGCATCGCGGGCGCGAGGAACGCGCGGGCGATGCCGTACATGAACGCGATCACGAACAGCGGCCAGACCTCCGTGGGCCCGGTGGTCGCGTACCAGAACAGGGCGACCGAGCAGAGCACCTCACCCGCGATCGCGACGATGGTGACCTTGCGCCGGTCGAGGCGGTCGGCCACCGTGCCGGTGACGAGCACGAGCAGCGCGGCCGGCAGGAACTCGCAGAGGCCGATCCACCCGAGGTCGGCGGTGCGGCCGGTGATGTCGAACGCCTGCAGGCCGAGGGCCGCAGCCTGCAGCGCCACGCCGGTGAACAGCACACCGTTGGCGATGAGCAGCGCCCGCACGTCGCCGTAACGCAGCACCTCCTTCGTGGTCATCGGGGAGGGAGAGATCGCGTCGGAGGTGGTCACAGGGCTGCTCAAGCTACTGACAAGTGCTACACAACTGCCATGAGTTCACTTGCAGATTCGACACGCTGGCTGGATGCGACCGATCAGGCCGCCCTCGTACGCAGCGGCGAGGTGACACCGCTGGAACTGCTGGACGCCGCGATCGAGCGCATCGAGGCGATCGACCCGGCGCTCAACGCAGTCATCATCCGCTGGTTCGACGAGGCGCGGGCAACGGCGGCGGGCGAGCTGCCCGACGGCCCGTTCCGTGGAGTGCCCACCCTGCTGAAGGATCTGTGGGCGCACTACGCGGGGCAGCCGCTCACGAACGGCAATCAGGCGCTCAAGGACGCGATGCCCGTCTCGGAGACCGACACCACGCTCGTGGCCCGCTACCGCGCTGCCGGCTTCGTGATCGCCGGGCGCACGAACAGCCCCGAGTTCGGCAGCCTGCCGTGCACCGAGCCGACGGCATGGGGCGCCACCCGCAACCCGTGGAACACTGGCCACTCGCCCGGCGGCTCCAGCGGCGGCGCGGCGGCCGCGGTCGCGTCGGGGATGGTCCCCATCGCACACGCCAGCGACGGCGGCGGCAGCATCCGCATCCCGGCATCCGCCTGCGGCCTCGTCGGGTTGAAGCCCACGCAGGGCCGCATCACCCTCGGCCCGTACCGCGACGAGAGCAACCTCGGCGTGGAGCTGTGCGTCAGCCGTTCGCTGCGCGACACGGCGGCCCTGCTGGACGCGGTGCGCGGGCCCGGCGTCGGCGACACGGTGATCGCCGCCGCCCCGTCGCGCCCGTACGTGGACGAGCTGGGCGCCGATCCTGGCCGGCTGCGCATCGGCCTGCTCGACCACCACCCCTTCGGTGGCCCCGTGCACCCGGAGTGCGCGCTCGCCGCCCGCAACGCAGCAGCGCTGCTGGAACGCCTCGGTCACCATGTGGAGCCGGGCTTCCCCGACGCGATGGCCAACTCGGAGTTCGGCCGCCGGTTCGGTGCGCTGTGGAGCACGAACATGGGTGTGGGCCTCGCCCGCATCGCCGCCCAGCTCGGTCGCGACCTGGGCCCCGGCGACGTGGAGCCCGTGAACCAGGCGCAGGCCGACTTCGCCCGCGGCGTCAACGGCGTCGACTACGCCATGGCGCTGGCCGCCAACGTGGACTTCCGCCGCGCGGTGCAGCAGTGGTGGGCCGATGGCTGGGACCTGCTGCTCACCCCGACGCTGGGCGAGCCGCCGGTGGAGATCGGCACGTTCGCCAACGACCCGGCCAACCCGATGGCGCCGATGGTGCGCGCCGCGCAGTACGTGCCGTTCACCCCGGCGTTCAACGCCAGCGGTCAACCGGCGATCAGCCTGCCGTTGCACGTCACGCCCGACGGCCTGCCGGTCGGGGTGCAGCTCGTCGCCGCCTACGGCCGCGAGGACGTCTTGTTCCGGGTGGCGGCCCAGCTCGAGGTCGCCCAACCGTGGGCGGACCGCCACCCGAAGATCTGACCGCGCGCCGGCCTCCCGCCGGCCGGCGCGCGTCACCCTGCCGCGAACTCGTACGTCGCGGTCTGCACCAGCGGGCACGTGCGGCATGCACGGCGACCGTGCTCCGCCCACCACCGGCAGGTGGAGCGGATCGCGCAGTGTGAGAGCGGCCCGCCCACTTGCACCGCGACCGAACCCGCTGCTCGATCGTGCTCGGCCATCGCGTCCTCGATGACCCCGCAGTGGTCGCCTCGCCAGTTCCCGCAGCCGTGCTCCTGGCAGTTGCCGGAGAAGCGGAAGCGCTCCTCCACGTGTCCGGGCCCGGCCGTGCGGCGCAGCCCGTCCAGCAGCGCCGGCGTCACCGGGATGCCCGGCGACAGGAAGCCCACCGTGCCGTCCGGCCCGACCACGCCGATCACGGTGTCGGCGCGGTCGGCCTGATAGCTGGGGCAGCGGTGCGGTTCAGCGGCCGAAACCACGGTCGATCTGCTTGGTGAGCCCGCTGTCGTTCATCGCCGGCAGCAGCTTGCCGAGCATGGCCTCGTGCAGGATCCAGTAGCCGCGCCACTTCAGGAACTCGCGCAGCGGGTTGTCCTCGCCGACGTTGATGCCGATGCCGAACGCGGAGTTGTGCCCCAGCTCGCCCAGCGCTTCCAGCCCTGCGGCCTGCACGCGGGCGGCGACGAGCGCCGACTCCTCCTCACCGAGGTCGAACCCATCGATGGCGAACTTGAACTCGTGTCGTGCCATGTCCTTGCCTCCCAGTCGCGGGCAGCGTGTTCTGCCTGCAACCCAGAGACGGCGGGACCGGGGCGGATACGCGCCTCGGCCGCGTTGCACGACAAGGAGTTCATCTTGACCGAGGCCCCCGTGGCCAGTGACTCGTCCGCGGGGGCGTCACTCGATCGGCGTCACTCGGGGTCAGCATCGATGATGGACCAGTAGTCGGGGTCGTCTCCGAAGTCCGTGACTTCCACCACCCCGCTCGCCGAGGGCTCGCCCGCCGCAGAACGGACCTCGCCGAACAGCTCGTGTGCTCTTGCGTAGACCGCTGCCGCGACGGTGACCGGGCGGATCACGCAGAGAGGAGGCCGAGGCGTTCCGCGGCCTCCTTCTCGAGACGACGCGACGTTGGCGTCGACACCTGGCGAGCGCCGACCAGCGCGGCCTCGTTTGGGATGTCGTCGCCGAAGTCGACCAGGCGCCAGCCGGCCTCGTCGTGCGAGAGGTCGCTCACCTGGCGGGCGTTCAGGCCGCTCAGGTCGTCGAGCACCTTGTCGATCGTGGCGAGTTCGTCGGCCGAGAACACGCACAGATCCGCC
This sequence comes from uncultured Bifidobacterium sp., assembly GCA_964477795.1. Taxonomy (GTDB): domain Bacteria; phylum Actinomycetota; class Acidimicrobiia; order Acidimicrobiales; family Ilumatobacteraceae; genus UBA668. The sequence continues at coordinate 3,257 of CAYZFZ010000077.1, read as the reverse complement.
TCCCGCAGTGGGACGAGGCGGTGTTGCTGATAGCCCAGGAACTCCTCCGTCACCAGCGATGCCTCACCGTTGGCGATCAACTTGTCGCGCACCGGCCGCAGGCACCGCGCTGCCGGGCCGTGCTCCAGCTTCTGGTAGGTGGCCCCCGTGATCGGCCGGCCCGTGCGCCGCACATGGGCGAACTCGGCGAAGTACAGGATCTTGTTCAGCTTCGTCGCCCCGCCTGCCCCGTCACCTTGTAGGTGACACGCCACGTGGAGCACGAGTTCCGTGAACTTGCGTTCGTCGTAGGTCGTCTTCATGGCGTCATCCTGCAGAACGGGTGTGACGGAGAATGTACCCTCCCGCGAAGGCCGCTCCTTGACGCGCCGGCGTGAGGGGTTCGGTTCGGCTAGCGGTCCAGGCGTTCGAGCTCGGCGCGCTCCCTGCGCATCCTGGCCTCGATCTCTTCCACCGGAGGCGGCACCTCGATGCCCCAGCGGCGCATGCCGTCCTCGACTCGCGCGATCGTGGTCTCCAGCACGGCGATCCGCGCGTAGCGCTTCTGCTCGCCGCCGATGACGTCCCACGGTGCCAGCTTGTGATCCGTGCGCTGGAACATCTCCTCGGCAGCCGCGTCGTAGAGGCGGTTCTTCTCCCGGTTGCGCCAATCCTCTTCCGTCAGCTTCCAACGCTTCAACGGTTCCGCGGCGCGACTCTCGAAGCGGCGCAGCTGCTCGTCGTCGGAGACGTGCATCCAGAACTTGACGAGGATGATGCTCTCCTGGCACAGCGACTCCTCGAAGTCGACGATGGCCTTGTACGCGCGACGCCATTCGGCACGCGTGGCGAACCCTTCCACCCGCTCGACGAGCACACGCCCGTACCAGCTGCGGTCGAACACGGCCATCTCACCGAGGCCGGGCAGCTCGCGGTAGAAGCGCCAGAGGAAGTGGTGGTTCTTCTCCTGCGTGGTGGGTTTGGCGTAGGACACCACCTCGAAGTGACGCGGGTCGAGGTTGCCGACGAGCGCCTTGATCGCGCCGCCCTTGCCGGAGGCATCGGGGCCTTCCATCACCACCAGCAGACCGGGCCCCAGCGTGCCCGATCCCATCAGCCCGCCGAGGTGCAGCCGCAGCTGCGCCATCCGCCGCTGGCCGGCGACGAGGCGCTTCTCGTACTCGTCCTTGTCGAGACGGTGAGACATGTCGAGCTTGTCGAGAACGCCCATGGAGGTGACCCTAGTGTGCGGCCTCAGCGAGCGGTCCAGCCGCCATCGACGATGACGCTCTGACCGGTGAAGAACGTGCTGCCGGAGCCGGCGAGGAACAGCAGCGCCGCGTCCAGCTCGTGCGCCTCGCCCATGCGCGGGATCGGCGACATGGTGGCGATGAAGCGCTGGCTGCTCTCGTCGTCCTCCATGCCCGCCGTCATCTCGCTGCGGAACCAGCCCGGGCACAGCGCGTTCACGCGGATGCCCTTGCGCGCCCACTGCGCCGCCAGCTCGCGGGTGAGGTTGACCACCGCGCCCTTGGAGGCGCAGTAGTGCGCCTGCTTCACGGGCGAGGCGGCGACGTGGCCGAGCATGCTGGCCACGTTGACGATGCTGCCGCCGCCTGCCGCGATCATGGACGGGGCGAGCAGCTTGCTCAGATGCCACACCGCAGTGACGTTGAGCTCCATCGTCGCCCGGAAGTCCTCCAGCTCCTCCTGCTCCACGGCGACCTTGTGCCCGATGCCGGCGTTGTTGACGAGCACGTCGACACGCCCGAAGCGTTCGAGCGCGGCTGCCGCCAACCGCTCGCGATCCTCGGCCACGGACAGATCCGCGCGGACGGCAAGCGTTCCGGGCAGGTCGGCGGCGAGCGCTTCCAGCCGATCGGCGCGCCGGGCGGCGACCACCACGTCGGCGCCCACCGCGTGCACCACGCGGGCGAAGCGGTCGCCGAGGCCGGAGGATGCACCCGTGACGAGCACGGTGCGCCCGTCGAGGCGGAACAGGTCGAGTGGGTCGAGGACGGCGCTCATGGTGACGATTCTGTGACATTGACGTCAGTCGCGAGAATTCGGCTGGAAAAGTGATCGAAGCGGCCGATGGAAACGTCTATACCGCTATGAACGCTCTGCACATCAGCCGCACCGCCCACACCCGCGCCGTTCACACCGCCGCCGGCCGCCCCGCCGGCGGGCACCGCTCGTCGTTCGACTGGGCCGGGCAGGTGAAGCTGGCGATCGTGCTCAGCGTCGCCGCCGCGATCGTCACGTTCTCACTCGCCGGGCGCATCGCCGAGCCGGTGCTGATCGTCGCCATCATCGTCGTCGCCTCGATCGCCGGCTGGGCCCGCATCGAACCCGTCACGCAGCCGGCCGCTCAGCCGGCGCGCCAGCCGTCCCGCCGGCTCTGACCCTGCCCGGCGCGTGTGCCACGATGCGCCGATGAGCACACCGCTTCCTGTGGTCCTGGTCCATGGTGCGTGGCACGGTGCCTGGTGCTGGGCAGGTGTGCAGCACCACCTCGACGAGCTGGGGGTGCCCTCCCTCGCCGTCGACCTGCCGGGCCACGGCGCATCGACCGAGCCCTTCACCGATCTGGCCGGCGACGCGGAGCGCGTCGTGGCCGTCCTGCGCCGGCTTGGCACCCCGGCAGTACTGGTCGGCCACAGCTACGGCGGGGCGGTGATCACCGAGGCCGCCACCCGGTTCCCGGAGGTCGCCCACCTCGCGTACCTCACCGCGTTCGCGCTCGACCGCGGCGAGAGCATCATGAGCCTGCTCGCCGCACTGCCGCAGGCGCGGGTGGCGCTCGGCCTCGCGATCGTCCCCCACGACGACGGCACCAGCGACATCGACCCTGCGCAGGCGGCGGCCGCGTTCTACGGCGAGTGCACGGCGGCCGCGGCAGCGGCGGCCATCGCCCGCCTGTCGCCGCACTCGATGGTGACGTTCACCGACTCGGTCACCGGCTCGCCGCGCGAACACATCGGCTCCACGTACGTGCGCTGCCTGCGTGACGAGGCCGTCCATCCCACCCACCAGGACGCGATGGCGCAGCGCTGCACCACCGTCCACACGCTGGACACCGACCACTCACCGTTCATGTCGCGCACCGCCGAGACGGCGGCCATCATCCACCAGCTGGCGACACGATGAAGGTGCGCATCGGCTTCGGCTTCGGCGTGCGCACGAAGCTCAACGACACCGGCTTCGGCGAGGTGGTCGACGCGCTCGAAGAGCTGCGCTTCGACAGCCTGTGGCTCAGCGAGCGCATCGGCGGCGAG
>CAYZFZ010000076.1:0-12954 GCA_964477795.1 uncultured Bifidobacterium sp. | reverse complement strand
CTCCTCGTGGGCATGATCTACGAGCGCCGCCACACCCGCGAGATCTCCAAGCTGAAGGGCCTGCAGCGGGTCGCGCCGGTGTTCGCCGCCGCGTTCATGGTGGTGATGCTGTCGAGCATCGGTGTGCCCGGCCTCAACGGGTTCGTCGGCGAGTTCATGATCCTCATCGGCTCCTTCGCGACTGCCCGCTGGTGGGTCGTGGTCGCCGCCACCGGTGTGATCCTCGCCGCCCTCTACCTGCTCTGGGCCTACCAGCGCGTCTTCCACGGTGAGCCCGACGAGGACAACAAGTCCTTCGCCGAGCTCAAGTGGAAGGAAGCATCGCTGCTGCTGCCGTTCATCGCGCTCATCGTCTTCACCGGCGTGTTCCCGAAGCCGATGCTCAACCGCATCCAGCCCTCGGTGGACAAGCTCATCGAGCATGTCGAAGAGCACTCGGACTACCGGCAGCCCGAGCCGTCCGAACCCGTCGAGACCGAAGAGGGAGAAGGCTGATGGGCGCGCTGCTCTTCGCCGCCACGCTGCAAGGCCCGAAGGTCGCCTGGTTCGAGCTCAGCCCGCTCCTCGCCCTGCTGGGCGGGGCGATGGTGCTGCTCGTCGTGTCCGCGCTCACCGGTGCGTGGCCGAAGCGGGCCTACGCGCTGTTCACCGCGGCGATCGCTGCCGCGACGGTGGTGCTCGAGATCGTGCTCTGGCACCGCATCGACGACAAGGGTCCGCAGATGCTGGTGGGCAACGCCATCCAGCTCGACAAGTTCGGCGTCTACCTCGCCATCACCATCTGCATCGGTGTGCTGCTCGTCGCGCTCGTCACCGACGACTACCTGCGCCGCGAGGGGCTCGACGGCCCAGAGCTGTACGTGCTCTACCTGCTGGCCGCTGTCGGCGGCATCGTGATGGCCTCGGCCAACGACCTGATCGTGCTGTTCCTCGGCCTCGAGATCCTGTCGATCGCGCTGTACGTGATGGCGGCCAGCCATCGCAAGCGGATCGAGAGCCAGGAGAGCGGCATCAAGTACTTCGTGCTCGGCGGCTTTTCGTCTGCGTTCCTCCTGTACGGCATCGCGCTCGTCTACGGCGGCTCGGGCAGCACGAACTTCACGAAGATCGTCGCCACCTTCGACGCGACGATCGAGCTGAACCGGCACAACGACGCGCTCGTCCTCGCCGGTGTCGCGCTGCTGCTCGTGGGGCTCGCGTTCAAGGTCTCGGCGGTGCCGTTCCACTTCTGGACGCCCGACGTGTACCAGGGCGCGCCCACCCCGGTGACGGCGTACATGGCGGCGGTCGGCAAGACCGCCGCGTTCGGGGCCATGCTGCGCGTACTGCTGCAGGCGCTGCCCCACTGGATCGACGACTACCGGCCGGCGCTGTGGCTGATCGCCGTGCTCACGCTCGTCGGCGGCTCGGTGATGGCGGTCGTGCAGACGAACGTGAAGCGCATGCTCGCCTTCTCGTCGATCAGCCACGCCGGTTTCATCCTCGTCGGTGTCGAGGCTGCGGCCCACCACGGCGGGCCGTCGTTGGCCAACAACGGGGTGTCGTCGGTGCTGCTGTACCTGCTCGTCTACACGGTCCTCGTCGCCGGCACGTTCGGCGTGATCACCGCCGTCAGCCGCACGGGCGATGCCGCCACCGGGCTGGCCGGGTTCCGTGGCCTGGCGAAGCAGAAGCCGGCGCTGGCGCTGGGGATGACGGTGCTGCTGCTCGCCCAGGCGGGCGTGCCGCTCACGTCCGGGTTCATCGCCAAGTTCGGTGTGATCTCGTCGGCCGTCGACGTGCACAGCTACGCGATCGCGCTCATCGCCATGGTGTCGGCTGTCATCGCCGCCTTCCTCTACCTGCGGATCATGATCAGCATGTGGATCGCCGAGCCCGAGGCCGGCGACGACGCCCGCGAGCCCGTGCGCGTGCCTCCGCTGCTCGCCATCGCGATCACCGCCTCGGTGGCGTTCACACTGATCGTCGGCTGCTTCCCCGGCTGGCTGATCGACATCACCCCCTGACCGCGCTGGCAGGGGCTGGTGTGCACGCGGGCAGTGCGCCGAAGGTCAGACGTTGTCGACGAGGGCGGCGAACAGGCTCTGCTGCTGGGCGTCGGTGGACGCGGTGTCCTCGGGGTGCCACTGGGTGGCCACCACCCACGCATCGCCGTCGAGTTCGACGGCGTGGACGATGCCGTCGTCGCTGCGGCCGACCACGTGCAGGCCGTCGGCCACCTGCGCGAGCGCCTGGTGGTGCACGCAGTGGCCGGCGCTGACCACGTCGCCGCCGACGGCCTTGGCCAGCCGCGAACCGGGCAGCAGCGCGATCTCGTGGTTGACGAACCAGTGCGACTGGCTGCCCACGCCGTGCTCGCTGATGTCCTGCTGCAGCGTGCCGCCCATGGCCACGTTGAGCACCTGCATCCCGCGGCAGATGGCCAGCATCGGCACGCCGAGATCGAGCGCGCTGCGGACCACCGCCAGCTCCACCTCGTCGTGCTCGGCGACGATGCCGTACAGCTGCTCGGCGGTTGCATCCTGGCCGTAGCGGCGCGGATCCACGTCGCCGCCACCGTGCAGCACGACCGCGTCCACCTGGCGCAGCAGGTCGGGGATGTCGGGCACGAGCGACGTGATCGGCGGCAGCATCAGCGGCATGCCGTCGGCACGGGCGACGGCTTCGAAGTAGCGGCGGCCCGCGGCGAACGGTTCGCCGCGCACCCCCTTGGCCTCGGTGGCGAGGCGGCCGACGATCAGGACCAGCGGGTTCACCGGGCCATCCTAAGTGGCCGCCACGACTGGACCCGTGGGTGCCGGCCTCAGCAGTCGCCCTCGAGGTCGTGGGGGTTGTCGCCGGCTTCCATCCACCGGACGCTGACGCCGGCCGGATCTGGGTACGACGGCACGATGTTGCCAAGGTCGTCGTACGTCGAGAACGGTGCGCCGCTCGACACGAGCACCAAGTAAATGCCCTCGATCGACCCGCTGGTCTCCGTGTAGCAACCGGCGGTGCCGGTCTCCAGCATCGCCGGGAACTCGCTCCACAGTGAACCGTTGGTGACGCCCAGCGTCGAGCGCAGGGTGCTGCCCGTGTACGACCACCCCACCAGGCGCAGGCCGGCCGGGTCGGCACCGCCGAAGGTGAGGCACACATGGTCGCCGCCCCCGTCGGCCCAGCAGGCCAGGCGGGCAAAGGGAGAGGTGAAGCCGCGCGCGCCGTCGGCGGACTCGTACCCATACTCGGCAGCGACAGGGAACTCGACGGCGTCGTCGGACTCGGCCACCAGCTGGGTGCTCAAGCCGGCGGCCACCACTGCGTACGGCGTGCCGAACGCGAAGGTGCCGAGCCCGTCACCGCGCAGGACCACCGGCCCGAGCGGCACGGTCGTTGGTGACACGGTTGCCGGTGGCACGGTCGTCGATGGCTCCGGCGTCGGTGGCACGGTCGTCGATGCCACGGTCGTCGATGCCACGGTGGCCGCAGTCGTGGACGCGCTCCCAGTATCGGCGGTCGCGGCGCGCTCGTCGCCGACGACCTTGGGCGAGCTCGAGCAGCCGGCGGCCGCCAGCGCGCTCATGGCCACGGCCGTACCGGTGAAGGCGGCGCGGCGCACGGAGCGGGCGATCGAGCGTTGACGGGTGGTGTGCATCGCGGGGTCCTTCATCGTGGGCGGCGTGCGAGCCGGTGACGCGCGGCGTCGGCGGCCAAGAGCACGAATCCGGCCGGAGCTGTCAGTTTTCGCGGTCAGCCGGTGGTGGCGCGCACCGCGGCCCGGCGGACGAGCTCGTCGTAGATCGCCTGCTGCTGCGGCGTGCGTGATGCCGTGTCCTCCGGGTGCCACTGAGCGCCCACGATCCAGTCGGCACCCGTCAGCTCGACGGCCTCCAGCTGCCCGTCGGTGGCCCACCCGCAGGCCACCAGCGGCTCGGCCAGGCGATCGATGCCCTGGTGGTGCACGGAGTGGCAGTGCTCGAGGTGGATCGTGCCGCAGGCCTCGGCGATCTTGCAGCCCTCGGTGAGGTCGACGGTGTGCTCGCGCATCCAGTGGTCGCTGTTGCCGATGTCCTGCTGCAGGGTGCCGCCGAGCGCGACGTTCATCACCTGCATGCCGCGGCACAGCGCCAGCATGGGGAGATCCAGCTCGATGGCCGCGAGGCAGACGGCGATGTCGAGGTCGTCGTGCAGTTCGGTGATGCCGTAGAGGTTGTCGTCGGTGGGCTCCTCGCCGTAGCGGCGCGGGTCGACGTCGCCGCCGCCGGGCAGCAGCACACCGTCGAAGTGACGCAGCACGCTGCGTGCGTTCTGGGTGAGCTCGCGGATCGGCGGAACGAGCACCGGCACCCCACCGGCGCGGGCAACGGCCTTCGAATACGGCTGGCTGCTGCTGTAGGCGTCGCGCTTGCCCTCGTCGGAGAACGTGAGCACACGGGCGCAGACGGCGATCAGGGGCGGTGGCTGGGTCATGCACGATCATTCTGACGCGCGAGCCCGCGATCGCCGCAACCGCGCGCGGGTTGCCCAGCTACCCTCGGATGCCGTGCCGAACGTGACCCTCCGCAACCCGACCACCGAAGAGGCCCTGCCCTCGCTGCCGTCCGCGACGGTGGAGGAGACCGACGCCGCCATCGCGACGGCGAAGGCCGCCGGGCCCGTCTGGCGGGCGATCGCCCCTGCCGATCGGGCCCGCCTCATGCGCCGCTACGCCGACGTGATCGCCGACCACGCGCAGGAGCTGGGCGAGCTGGAGACGCGCAACATGGGCATGACCATCGGCAACAGCGTGTGGTGCGCGAACAACGCGTCCAACGTGATGCACTACTTCGCCGGGGCGATCGAGAAGTTCGGCGGCAGCACCCTGCCCGTCCCCAACGGCGTGAACCTCACCTTCCCCGAGCCGCTCGGCGTCGTCGGGCTGATCGCGCCGTGGAACTTCCCGATGATGATGGCCGGCTGGAAGATCGGCCCGGCGATCGCCGCCGGCAACACCGCCGTGCTCAAGCCGGCGGAGATCACCCCGCTCACCAGCATCCGTCTCGGTGAGCTGGCGCTGGAGGCAGGCATCCCCGAAGGTGTCGTCAACGTCGTCGTCGGCAGTGGCAGCAACGTCGGCTGGCGCTTCGTCACGCACCCGGATGTGCGCAAGGTGTCGTTCACCGGCAGCACCGAGGTGGGCAAGCGGATCATGGCGGGCTGCGCCGAGCAGGTGAAGCGGGTGACGCTCGAGCTGGGTGGCAAGAGCGCGAACATCGTGTTCGCCGACGCCGACCTGGAGAAGGCGGCCGCCGCGGCGCCCGGCTCCGTGTTCGACAACAGCGGCCAGGACTGCTGCGCGCGCAGCCGCGTGCTCGTGGAGCGCCGCGCGTTCGACCGGTTCATGGAGCTGTTCGTCGCCGCCTCGAAGGCGTTCACCATCGGCGACCCGATGTCGCCGGACAGCGCGATGGGCCCGCTCGTCACCGCCGATCATCTGGCCACCGTGCGCGACTTCAGCGACGGCCTCGACACCGTGTTCACCAGCGACGCGCCCGCCGGCCCCGGCTACTGGCACCCGATCATGATCGCTGCGCCGGCCGACCCGAATGCGCGTGTCGTGCGCGAGGAGGTCTTCGGGCCCGTGGTCGTCGTCATCCCCTTCGAGGACGAGGCCGATGCCATCCGCATCGCCAACGACACCGAGTACGGCCTCTCCGGCTCGATCTGGACGCGCGACGGGGCCAAGGCGCTGCGCGTGTCGCGGGCGATGGAGGCGGGCACGATCAGCGTCAACTCCAACTCGTCGGTGCGCTACTGGACGCCGTTCGGCGGCTTCAAGCAGAGCGGGCTCGGCCGCGAGCACTCGATGCGGGTGCTCGATCACTACACCGAACTGAAGAACGTCTTCATCGACACGAATTGAGCCAAGTGGTCGGGACTGGCTCTATTGCGCGTCGAGCCACTCCTGGAACATCAGCACGTTCCACAGCACGTTCGTGTGATCGCGCCGGCCGCTGCGATGGTCGTCCCACAGCACCGCGATCGCGCCCGCGTCGAGGTAGCCGTCCTCGTGCAGCGAGTCGTGGTCGAGCAGGTCGTCGGCCCACTCGCGCAGCGGGCCGCGCAGCCACGCGGCGAGCGGGATGCCGAACCCGGCCTTCGGCCGTTCGGTGAGCTCCGGCGGCACGTAGCGGGCGAGCACCTGCCGCAACACCCACTTCGAGACGCCGTCGCGCACGAGCAGGCGCTGCGGCAACCCCCACGCCAGCTCCACCACCGTATGGTCGAGGAACGGCATCCGCGTCTCCAGGCTGACCGCCATGGCCGCGCGGTCGACCTTCGCGCAGATGTCGTCGGGCAGGTAGGTGAGCGCGTCGAGCCGCATCATCCGGTCGATGGCGGCCGGCGTGCCGTCTCCCGGCTGCGTCGCGTTGCGCTCGGGCGCAGGCAGCAGCGTCCGCGGATCGTACGGATGGCCGGCCACCAGCTGCAGCCCCTCGAACGTCCCGAACACCCGCCGGTACACGTCGTCCACGCCGCCGTTGGCGAGCAGGCCCGCGGCACGATGGGCGCGCCCGCCGAGCCCGGGCCGCATCCGGTCCCACATGCGCACGGGCACCCCGGTGATGGAGGCGCGGCCGGCGCGGGCGGCGACACCGGGCACCCGGCGGGTGCGGCGAGCGACGGATGGGGCGAGCTGGTACCGGCGGTAGCCGCCGAACAGTTCGTCGCCGCCGTCGCCGGAGAGGCTGACGGTGACGTGCCGGCGGGCGAGCGCGGCGACGAGATGTGTGGGGATCTGCGATGCGTCGGCGAAGGGCTCGTCGTACATCGCACCGAGCGAGGGGATGACGGCGCGCGCATCGGCCGGTGTGACCTGCAGGGAGTGGTGGTCGGTGCCGAGGTGCCCGGCGACTCGCTCGGCGAACACCGACTCGTCGAGCCCGGCGTCGTCGGGGATGCCGATCGTGAACGTCTGCACCGGCCGCGGCGACTGCGCCTGCATCAGCGCGACGATCGTCGACGAATCGATGCCACCGGAGAGGAACGCGCCCAGGGGCACGTCGGCCACCATCTCGCGGGCGACCACCTCGCGCAGCAGCGAGTCGAGCGCGTCGATGCCGTCGCCGTCACCGAGCCCGAGCCCAGAGCCCGACCGTGCGGCCGGCAGGCTCCACCACGCCACCGGCTGCGGCAATCGGCCAGCGGCGAGATCGTCGGCGGCGAAGGAGACGTGATGGCCGGGCGGCAGCTTCCACGTGGAGCGCCAGATCGAGAGCGGCGCCGGCACGAACGACGCGTACATGTAGGCGGCCAGCGCGTCGCGGTCGATGTCGGCGACGAACGAGGGGTGCGCGCGCAGCGCCTTCAGTTCGGAGCCGAACAGCAGCGTGCCACCGTGCAGGCCGTAGTAGAGCGGCTTCTCGCCGATGCGATCGCGCACCAGTGTGAGCCGCCGCTCGGAACGATCCCACACCGCGATCGCGAACATCCCGTTCAGCCGGGGGAGCGCGCCCACGATCCCCCAACGGTCGAACGCGGCGAGCATCACCTCGGTGTCGGAGGTGCCGCGCCACGCGACGCCCGGCAGCTCGCCGCGCAGATCGTGATGGTTGTAGATCTCCCCGTTGAACACGCACACGTAGCGGCCGGATGCGGACGGCATCGGTTGCTCGCCCGTCGGTGTCAGGTCGACGACCGCCAGCCGGCGGAAGCCGAGCGCGAGGCCGGCGTCGCGATCGATCAGCTGGCCCGCCGCATCCGGGCCGCGGTGCACGATCGTCGCCGCCATCGCGGCCACGTGGTGGAGCTGCCCATCGCCCCCGGCACCGGGGTGGAAGCAGCCGACGATCCCGCACATGACGCGGTACCGTACCGGCCGTGCGCGCCCTGCTCATCGCCAACGCCAACGACGCCGACGCCGGCTTCGTCGGCGAGCGCTTCCGATCCCACGGCTACGCCTTCGACGAGTGCCATCGCGAGCACCCCGGCGACTGGCCCTCGCTCGCCGGCCACGACCTGGTGCTGATGCTCGGCAGCGAGTGGAGCGTGTACTGGCCGGAGGTCGCGCACAATGTGTCGGCAGAGGTCGCGGTGGTGCACGAGGCCGCTCGCCGCGGCGTGCCCGTGTTCGGCATCTGCTTCGGCAACCAGGTGCTCGCGCACGCGCTCGGTGGCACGGTGGAGAAGGCGCGCGAGCCCGAGATCGGCTGGATGGATGTCGTCAGCGACATCCCGCTCACGATTGCCGAGGGGCCGTGGATGCAGTGGCACTACGACGTCGTCACCGTGCCCGGCCACGCCACCGAGCTCGCCCGCAGTGCGGTCGGCCCGCAGGCCTGGCGGCTGGGCCGCATGTTCAGCACCCAGTTCCATCCGGAGGCCAACGAGGCGATGCTGCGCCGCTGGACCACCGGCTTCGGCGCCGACGAGCTCGTCCGCATCGGCACCACCGCGGAGGCGATGATGGCCACCACTCAGGCATCGGTGGGCGAGAGCCGGGCGAACGCGGACCGCATCGTGGATTGGTTCTGCGAGCACGTCGTCCCCGGCGAGTTCCACGACGTGCTCGATCTCCCCTGACTCGGCCGGCCCCGAGGGGAGCACTTTGCCTGCGCCCGAGCGCTCAGTCCACGGGGTTGGCGGCCTCGCCGAGCCAACGCTCGAACTGCGGTCGGGAGGCCAGCCGCTCGCAGTTGCCCAGCCGCTCGCGCGCGTACCCGACGAAGTCGGTGTCCAGCGTGCTGATCGCCTGCTGCACCACCGCCCACATCCCCTCGCGGAACTCGCTCATCATCTTCATGAGGTGCAGGCGCGCCAGCCGGGCGGGGGTGACGGCGCCGAAGTAGAGACCCAGCAGCTCGTCGTCGCCCGCCGCGTCCAACCCGCAGTTCACACTGAGGTTGGCGAGATCGAAGCAGCGGTCGTTCATGCCGGCGTACTCGAAGTCCAGCAGCCATGCTCGCCCGGCGCCGTCGCCGGGTTGCGCGCCGTCGCCGAACAGCACGTTGCCCGGCAGCAGGTCGTTGTGGCACGGCACCGTCGGCTGCGGTGCGAGCGCGAACGCGGCCTCGATGCGGCGGCTCTGCTGGTGGAGCAGGCTGTACGAGGGTGGCGGCACCACGCCGTGCGACGACGCATCGCGCGCGTGCCACTCGACCACCCGGTGGATGGGGAACGCACCGCGCAGGGGGCCGCTGGCGTGGAAGGTGCGCAGCAACGCGACCACGTCGGGCATGCGCTCGGTGAACGGCACCGGGTCGAGGTGGCGGCCGGGCACGAGCGCGGTGATGAGCGTGCCCACCTCGGCGAGTGGGCCGATCACCGCCGGGCCGATGCCCAACTCGGCCGCCCGGATCGAGGCCTCGGCCTCGTTCGCCCGGTCGATGCCCAGCAGCTCGGTGCGCTCGCCGGGCACGCGCAGCACGTAGCGCGCACCGGCGACGTCGGCGACGAAGTTCTTGTTGGTGATGCCGCCGTGCAGCGGTGCGATCGTGATGCGCTCGTGCTCCCAGCCGGGTGTCCGCCGGGCGAGTGCCTCGATGTCGCGCAACGCGGTGCCCGGCCGTGCCATCGCACAGGTGTAGCACGCACGGACGGGTCTGGCAGTGTGTGCCGGTGATGGAGTGCGTGCTGGCCATCGACCTGGGCACCGGAGGGCCCAAGGTCGCGCTCGTCGGCGCCGACGGGGCGACGCTCGCCTGGGCACTGGCTCCTGTCGCGACGGCGATGCTGCCGGATGGCGGTGCCGAGCAGGACCCGCACGAGATGTGGTCCGCGGTGGTCGCCGCCACTCGCGAGGTGATGGCGTCGGTGACCTCGCAGCGGATCGTCGCGATCGCGGTCACCAGCCAGTACATGAGCACCGTCCCGATCGCCGCCGACGGCACGCCGACCGGCCCGTCCATCCTGTGGATGGACACCCGCGGCGCGGCCCACAACCGGACACTGCTGCGCGAGGACACGTTCGGGCTGTTCGTGGAACGGCACGGGCTGGTGCCGCTGCCCAGCGGGCACGACAACGTGGCCCACGCGCATGTGTTGCAGTCGTTCCATCCCGAGGCCTACGCGAACGCGAACGCGCTGGTGGAGCCGATGGACTACCTGACCGCTCGGCTCACCGGGCGTGTGACGGCGACGCAGTCGACGGTGTTCGGACAGCTGGCGTGCGACAACCGGGTGTGGGGGAGCACGGACTACGACCCGGTGCTGGTGGCGGCGACCGGGCTCGACCCGTCCAAGCTGGCGCCGCTGGTGCCGATGAACAGCATCGTCGGCGGGTTGACCGGTGCTGCCGCAGCGGAGCTGGGCGTCGCCGCCGGCACGCCGGTGGTGGCCGGCACGATCGATTCGATCACCTCGGCCGTGGGCAGCGGTGCGCTCGGCCCGGCGGGCGGCTCGGTGATCATCGGCACCACCTCCGTGCTGGTGACCCACATCCGCGAGCACCGGGGCGACATCCGCGCCGGTGTGCTGGCCGTGCCCAGCCCGCTGGAGGGCATGTACTACGTCATGGCAGAGAACGGTCTGGGTGGGCGCGCGTTCGAGTGGGCCCGCCAGTTCCTCGGCTACGCCGACGTCGAGTCCGCGCTTGCCGACGCGGCGGCCGTCCGCTCCGACGGTGTGCAGTTCCTGCCATGGATGCTCGGCTCGGGTGCCCCCAGCCCGAACGACGACGTGCGCGGCGCGTACGTCGGCCTGTCCCTGCACCACGACCGCCGGCACGCGATGCGGGCGACGCTGGAAGGGGTGGCGCTCAACCTGGCCTGGCTGCTGCCCGCGGTGGAGACGTTCGTAGGTTCCCCGTTCGAGTTCCTGCGCTTCGGTGGCGGTGGCGCGCAGAGCCCGCTGTGGGCGCAACTGCTCGCCGACGCACTCGACCGGCCGGTGCACCGCCTGGCCGACGCCCGCACGACCAATGCGCGCGGCGCAGCGTTCCTCGCGTTCGCCGCGGTCGGCCGCCTGCGACTGGCCGACGTGCCCGCGATGCTGCACACTGCCGAGGTGCACCGACCGGATCCCCAACGCCGCGAGCCGGTGCGGCAGGCGCTTGCCCGCCACGTGGCCCTCCATGCCGCGCTGAACCCGTCACCCCCATCACCCCCGTCGCCCTCGTCGACCTGAAGGAGCAACTTCCATGGGCCTGTACCCGTACGCCGAACGCTTTCCCGTCACCCGTGCCTTCCCGCAGCACGGCCGCCCGCGCGCCGAGGTGCTGGCGGAGATCGTGGCGATGGCGGAGGTGGAGGACTCGCCGTACCACGAGGGCAAGATCAGCGGCAGCATCTACAGCGGCGACGAGGAGCACTACGAGTTCCTCAACGAGGTGTTCGGTCACTACAGCCACGCCAACGTGCTGCAACGCGACATGTACCCCAGCGCGACGCGCTTCGATGGCGAGATCATCGCGATGGCGGGCGACATGCTGCACGCCCCCGGCACCGGCGAGGGCGGACCATTCGGTGTGCTGACGAGCGGTGGCACCGAGAGCCTGATGAACCCGCTGCTCGTCTACCGCGAGTGGGGGCTGGCGCGGGGCATCACGACACCCAACGTCGTGATGCCGGTGACCGCCCACCCCGCGTTCGACAAGGGTGCGCACTACTTCGGGATCGAGTTGCGCAAGGCGCCGGTGACCGACGCATTCGTGGTCGACGTGGACGCGGTGCGCTCGTTGATCGACGCGGACACGGTGGCGCTGATCGGTTCGGCGGGCACCTACCCGCACGGCTTGATCGACCCGATCGACCAGTTGTCGGACCTGGCCCTGGAGTACGGCATCAACCTCCACGTCGACGGGTGTCTCGGCGGCTTCATCCTCGCCTGGGGGCAGGACCTCGGCTACCCGGTGCCGACATGGGACTTCCGCCTGCCGGGCGTCACCTCGATCAGTGCCGACACCCACAAGTACGGCTTCGGCCTGAAGGGTTCGAGCGTGCTGACCTACCGAACCGCGGAGCTGCGCCGCCTGCAGTACTTCATCGTGCCCGACTGGCCGGGCGGGCTGTACACGTCGCCGGGCATGAGCGGGTCGCGCTCGGGTGGCATCATCGCCGCCGCCTGGGCCGCGATGGTGACGCTCGGCCGCGAGGGCTACCTCGCCATCGCCGGTGACATCTTCCGCACCGCCGCCGCGCTGCGCGCTGCGATCGAGGCGGTGCCGGAGCTCGCGGTGTTGGGCGACCCGTTCTTCAACGTCGCCTTCACCACCACGCCCGAGTCCGGGCTCGACATCTTCCTGGTCAACGACCTCCTTGCCTCGCGCCGCTGGCGGCTCAACGGCCTGCAGAAGCCTGCCGCCTTGCACTTCTGCGTGACCCGCCCCAACACCCAGCCCGGCGTGGTCGACGCGTTCGCCGCCGACCTCGCCGACGCCGTCGCCTACGCCGCCGAGAAGGCGGGCACCGCCGCACGTTCCGGAGCCTTCTACGCCGGCGGCGTGACGCGCGAGCAGATCGAGGCGGGCATGGCGTGGTGGCTCGACGCCACCCAGGCGCTGCCGCCGGCCTGAGCCTGCTCGCCCCGCCGGGTCCGCCGTCCGCTGGGTGCTGGTGCCGCCCGGCTGTGGCGCCAGCCGGGTCCGCCGGCGAGCAGAGTGCCCAGCACGGCCCGGCGCAGCAGCAGCCCGGTGATCGGTCGGAGGGATCGGGCAGAGGGTTCTTTCGGCTCCACGCTCCGACTGGGCACGCCGACTCTCGACGATCGGCAAACTCCCCGCGGGCGTGTCGGCCCATTTGTGATGCCATTCACGTGGCGTAGTAGCTTCGTTGCCGATGTCTGACTTCCTGCGCGACTACCTCAACGTGGTCTGGTTCTCCGCCATAGCCATCGTGCTGGCCAGCCTGCTGCTCGGCATCTCCGCCGTGCTGCGGCCGAACAAGCCGTCGGCGGAGAAGAACATCGCCTACGAGAGCGGCGTCAACCCGGTCGGCGACGGCTGGTCGCAGAGTCAGATACGCTACTACATCTTCGCCCTGCTCTTCGTGGTCTTCGACG
>CAYZFZ010000075.1:0-13045 GCA_964477795.1 uncultured Bifidobacterium sp. | reverse complement strand
TCGGCCGTGCGGGCATGGAGCGCGATCGCGGCGATGCCCTCCTCGGCGGCGATGCGACCGGTGGTGAGGTAGGTGAGCAGCGAGTCGAACAGACCCTTGCGGAACTTGATCGTCACCGGCACGCCGTACGGGGCGGCCGCGGCGACGGCGCTGCGCAGGATGGCGCGCAGCAGGTTCGGCTTGGCGGGCACGGCGGCACCGCCGCCCTTGCGGGTGACCTTCGCCGCCGGGCAGCCGAAGTTGATGTCGACATGGTCGACCCGGCCCTCGGCGCACACCTTGCGGATCGCCTCGCCGAGCACCACCGGGTCGCTGCCGTAGATCTGCAGGCTGCGCGGCTGCTCGTCGGCTGTGAACGTCATCATCCGCTCGGTCTTCGGGTTGCGATGCACCACCGCCGTGGCCATCACCATCTCGTTCACGTACACCAGGCCGGGCGCGAACCGGCGGCACATCGTGCGGAAGGGCGCGTTCGTGACACCGGCCATCGGCGCCAGCACGACGGGCGCGGCGAGGGTGAACGGACCGAGTTGCACGGGCCTTCACGGTACCGGGTGACGTGAGACGAGCGGAGAGCCGTCCTAGGCTTGAAACGTGCGCATCAGCAGCCTTCTCGTCTCCATCGGTCTTCTCGGCGCAACGATCGGAGCCACCACCCTCGCGGCGCCTGCCGGCTCGGCTGCAGCCGCCGCCACCACCAGTTCGTACGTCGCGCTGCCCACCGCGCAGCGCATCCTCGACACCCGCGCCACCGCTGCGCTCCCCGCCGGCGGTTCCGTGTCGGTCAGCGTCACCGGCGACGCGCCGCTGCCCGCGCCCGGGACGGTGGTCGCCGCGGTGCTCAACCTGACGGTCGTCGGTCCCGCAGCGCAAGGGTTCTGGACGGTCTGGCCGCACACCAGCGGCCGGCCCGAGGTGTCGAGCATCAACGTCGACGAGTTGCTCGCGCTCAACGGTGAGTTCCTGGCGGTCCCCAACCTCGTCACCGTGCCCGTCGGGGCCGACGGCGTGGTCGACATCTACGCGAGCGGTGGTGGCCACGCGATCGTCGACCTGCTCGGCTACTACACCCCCACCGCCTCGGCCACCGCCGGCCGCTTCCAGCCGCTGGCAGCACCCACCCGCGTGCTCGACACCCGTGGTGTCGCGTCGTTCAACCCTGGCGAGTCGCGCTCGTTCACGGTGCCCGGCGCGGCGGGCGCGAGCGCCGTCGCGGTCAACCTCACGGCGGTCACCACCAGCGCCGGCTACTGGCAGCTGTACCCGTTGGGTGGCGCCGTGCCCAGCACGTCGAACCTGAACTCGCCGTGGGGCGCCGGTGCGGTGGCCGCCAACCAGGCGATCGTCCCCGTCGACGCGAACGGCGCGGTGACGATCTTCTCCGAGAGCGGCGGCGACCTGCTGATCGATCTCGTCGGCACGTTCACCAGCGACTCCGCCCCCTCGTCCACGGAGGGCTTGTTCGTACCGCTCACCACGCCCACGCGCATCGTCGACACACGCATCGCCGCGCTGAACCCGCTCGGCGGCACCACCCGCCCGCAGCCAGGCTGGCGCTTCGAAGTGCCTGTCGCCAGCAACCCGGCGGTCAACCGGCCCGACGTCGCGGCCGTCGTGCTCAATGCCACCGCTGCGGCCACCATCTCCGTCGGCTACATCAGCGTCGGCACCGCAGGGGCCACCAGCCCGAGCACCAAGCCCACCACGTCGACGATGAACGTGTCGCGGCCTGCGCAGACGGTTGCCAACCACGCGATCGTGCCGGTCTCCAGCCGCGGTTTCTCGATGTACACCGAGCCCGGTGGCGTGCTGCTCGCCGACCTCGCCGGCTACTACCTGGGCACCCCCGCCCCGGCGCCGTTCAGCGCACCGAGCAACACGCCGGCGCCGTCGTGCGCCACGCCGGCGGTCGGGTACCCCAGCTCGCCGGTCGGGCCGATCATCTTCGGCTCGTCCAAGTCGGCCGTCGCCGATCTGCAGAACCGTCTCAACGCACTCGGCTTCTGGAACGCAGGCGCCGACGGCTCATACGGCCTGACGACGGTGCAGGCGGTGATGGCGTTCCAGAAGTGGAAGGGCTTGCCGGCCACCACGGTGGTCGACAACGCCACCGCGCTCGCGCTGAACCTGCAGCTGTGCCGGCCGGCAGCCGGCCGCAGCAGCGGCACCCTGCTCGAGGTGGACAAGGGCAAGCAGATCGCCTACGTGATCCAGAACGGGCAGATGAAGTACATCTTCAACGTTTCCACCGGCAACGGGCGCAGCTACGACGAGGAAGACAAGAAGGCGGCGGGCAACCGCGTCATCGGTGTCGCGATCACGCCGACAGGCACGTACCAGACGTACCGCGAGAGCAACGAGCTGCGCTACGAGGGCAGCCTCGGCACCCTGTACCGGCCGAAGTTCGTGGTCGGCGGCGTCGCCGTGCACGGTGCGCCGAAGGTGCCCAACTACCCCGCCTCACACGGCTGCATCCGGGTGGTCAACCCGGTGATGGACCTCATCTGGAACGAGAACCTGCTGCCCCTGCACTCGACGGTGTGGATCCACGACTGACGGACCCACCCACTTCGGGTAGCGCGCCCGCCGGGCGGCGGCCTCACGCCAGTGCAGGATGCGCCAGCGGGTCGACTCGCTGAAGGTCTGCGGCAACAACCGGTAGCTCCCGCGGCCGACGACCACCGCGCGCCCGGCGCGCACCTGGTGCCGCATGATGTCGCTGACCCGCTGACGTGGACCCGCCCCCGGCAGGCTCGCCAGATCGAGATGGGCCTCGTCGCGGGTGCGCTCGACGACCTCGTCGATCGTCAGCGGCCCGCCGCCGGCGCGCAGGAAGACGGACAGCACCGCTCGGCGAACGTCGATCGGAATCGGGCTCGGGGACGGGGACCGGTCGGGCGGGTCGGGTGGAGCGGGCGGTGAGGTGTGCATCACTGCTGCTGGGCACGCCGAGTCCGCCAGATCGGCAATCCCGCACCGCAGATCGCGGCAGGCGCCGGGCAGGTGGGTTCACGCGTGGTCTCGTCGTTTCGTTTCGATGTCGAGACAACCGCCCCTGTCGACCAGCAGTCGCCCGCCCGACCCGCCGGTCAGCAGCAGCACATGGTCGGCTGCCGGTCTCGTCGTTTCGATTTCGATACCGCGGTCGGCGATGCGACAGGCCCCGTGGACGGCCGGCCACGCCGCGGACTCGCCGATCCGCGTGTGTACGCGCCCACACCCCGCACACCGCGACGCGCGACCCGCACCCCGCACCCCGCACCCACAGCCGACGCTCGCACTGCACGCCGCAGCCACAGCCGACGCTCGCACCTGCAGCCCGCACCGGACACCTGCACGGCCAGTGCAATCGAAATCGAAACGACGAGAACGGCCACGCATGCGACACTCGACGGCTGGCGCCTGCAGGCACACCCAGACCCACGCCCGACTCGCTCTGACTCGCACCCGCACCGCTCGCGCAGCACCCCGCTCCGGAATCGAAATCGAAATCGAAACGAACGGGACCGGGGGCGAGGGAGGGTGCCCTGGCGCCTTCGCGCCGCCGGGTGCCGCCGAAGCGCACGCCGGGGTCAGCCGGTCGAGCCGCCGCCGGACGCCACCGCACCCGGCACCACCCCACACTGCACCGTCACCTCGATGCCACCGTTGGTGGTGGACAGCGCCGGGCGTAGCGGCAGGCGCATGCGGGCGACGGGGGTGTCGTGGGCGGCAAGCAGGGCGATGTGCCAGCCGGCGGCGCGCTCGCGCAGGACGGCGCCGAAGCGCTCGTAGAGGTTGCGCAGGTCGCGATCACCGCCGCCACCAACACGGCCTCCGACTCGATGCCCGTACGGCGGGTTGCTCACGATCCACCCGGCCCGAGCGGGTAGCGCGAGGTCGCTCACCGCCCGCTGCACGACCTCGACGTCGGCGCCGACTCCGGCCCGGGCAGCGTTCTCCACCGACGCCGCCACGGCCCCGGCGTCGCGATCGGACGCGATGATCGGCGGGCACTTCTCCACCACGTCGCCGTCGGCACCGCGCAGCAACCGTTCCCAGCGCTCGGGGTCGAACGACGGCCACTGCTGGAACGCGAACGAACGGTTGCGGCCGGGCGCCATCCGGCGGGCGATGTGCGCGGCCTCCACGGCTATCGTGCCCGAACCGCAGAACGGATCGACCAGCGGTGACTTCCTGTCCCAGCCGCTGGCCACCACGAGCGCGGCAGCCAGCGATTCGCGCATCGGTGCCTTGCCGGCCGGGCCGCGCCATCCGCGGTGGTGCAACGGCGCGCCCGACGCGTCGAGGCTCACCATCACCACGTCGCGCAGCACCCGCACCTGCACCGCCTGCTCGCCGAGCGGTCGGCCGAGCGCAGCCGTCACCCGCTCCTCCACGGCGCCCGAGTGGTACAGCTTCGACTCCTTGTCGCACGTCGCCGCGACCGTGACGCCGCCGGGGGGCAACCACGCCGCCCAGTCCACCGCACGCAAACCGACCTCCAGCGAGTGGAAGCCGTCTGCGTGGAAACGGGCAACGCGCACCACCACTCGGGTCGCGACCCGTGAGCGCAGGTTGATCGCCCACAGCTGCGGCCACGTGATCGTGCACTCCACTCCACCACGTACGGCGCGGGCCGGCCGCACCCCGAGGCGCTGCACCTCCTCCAGCAGCAACGGCTCCAAGCCGGGCACGGCCACGACGAAGGCGTCGACACGAGCGCTCACGACAACCTCACGACAACCTCACGGCAGCCTCACGACAGGAGCGGCAGACGCAGGTTCGGGGACGCCCCCGCATCCAGCAGCGTCGGCCCGTCGCTGCGCAACCGGTGCCACCCGGCCGCCGCGATCATCGCCGCGTTGTCGGTGCACAGGTCGCGGCTGGGCAGGAAGCCGTGGATGCCAGCGCTGGTGCACTCCCCCAGGAAGCGCTCGCGCAGCAGCGAGTTCGCCGCCACCCCGCCACCCAGCACCAGCCCGCGGGCACCGACCTGCTCGGCGGCCCGCCGCGCCTTCGTCACCAGCACGTCGACGACTGCGGCCTGGAACGACGCCGACACGTCCGCCGCCGACACGTCGGGGTGCTTGCGCACATGGTTCATCACCGAGGTCTTCAGCCCGCTGAAGCTGAAGTCGAGCCCGTCGTGCAGCATCGCCCGCGGGAAGTTGATCGCCTCCGGGTCGCCGTGCACCGCCTCACGATCGATCGCCGGGCCGCCCGGGTAGCCGAGCCCGAGGAAGCGGGCCACCTTGTCGAACGCTTCGCCGGCCGCGTCGTCGATCGTCTGGCCGAGCAGGAGGTACTGCCCGTGCCCCTGCATCTCGATCAGCATCGTGTGGCCGCCGGAGACGAGCATCACGACCATCGGGAACTCGAGCGTCGGGTCCTCCAGGAACGCGGCGTAGAGGTGCGCCTCCATGTGGTTGACGCCGACGAAGGGCACGCCCCACGTGAGCGCGAGCGCCTTCGCCGCCGACACCCCGACGAGCAGCGCCCCGATCAGACCCGGCCCCACCGTGCACGCAACGGCATCGATGCGCTCCTCGCTGACGCCGGCCTCGACGATCGCGCGGGCGATCATCGGGTTGAGCAGGTCGAGGTGTGCCCGGCTGGCGATCTCGGGCACCACCCCGCCGAACTGGGCGTGCAGATCCACCTGGGTGCTGACTGCGCTGGACACCACGTCGTAGCCGCCCATCACGAGCGCCGCGGCGGTCTCGTCGCAGCTCGTCTCGATGCCGAGCACCAGCGTCGAGTCGCCGATCTCCACCGCGCCCGTCATCGCCGCACCTCCGGGCACAGGCGTCGCAGCCGCTCGTGGTACTCGGGCAGCGCGAGATCGTTGCACCACATGACGATCGCGTCCTCCACGTTCTCGTAGTACTGCTTGCGCACGCCCGCGGGCACGAACCCGAACTCCCGGTACAGCGCCTGCGCCCCCACGTTGCTGACGCGCACCTCCAGCGTGAGCGCGCTGCACCCGCGATCGGTCGCGGCCCACGCCAGCTCAGCCAGCAGGCGCGTCGCGACGCCCTGCCGCCGGCGGTCCGCGGCCACCGCGATGTTGGTGACGTGCGCGTCGTCGACCACGAACATCAGCCCGCCGTAGCCGACCAGCTCGCTGCCGGCGCGGGCGACGAGGTACAGCCGCTCGCCGCGCCGCATCATCTCGATCTCGCTCTGGAACACGCCCGTCGTCCAGGGGCGCGGGTACGAGGCCTGCTCGATCGGCATCATGTCGGCGAGGTGCCGGCGGCGCAGCGGCTCGACCGTCAGCCCTTCCCCCGCGGGCCGGCCCAGCAACCGTGCGAGCACGCTCACTTCGACCCCTCCCGTGTGGACCAGTTGATCTGCGCGTCGGGCGCGCGCAGGTACATCGGCTGGATCTCCCACGGGTTCACCCAGTCCTCGCGCAGCGCCCGCGCGTGCGCGAGCTGCACGAGCGGCGCCGCCGACGGGTGCGACAGGAACTGCTCGGCGAAGTCGCAGTGGAAGCCGGCGTCGACGTCCTCCCGGTAGCGCAGCGCCCCGTCGCCGACGCACACCGCCGGCTGCCCGCGGGCGATCAGATCGGCGATCAGGTCGTCGGGCGAACCCACTCGCGGCTCGGTCACCCGCTGCACCCCGCCCGGCACCGGGCGGTAGAACGCGTAGAACAGCTCGCCCTTGCGGGCGTCGATGACCGCCGCGATCGTGCGATCGGCGTATCGCAGCGGAAACGCGAGCAGGTCGAGCGAACTGATCCCGATCATCGGGACGCGCAGCGCCTGCGCGATCGCCTTGCCGGCCGCGAGCCCGACGCGCATGCCGGTGAACAACCCGGGGCCGACGTCGACCGCGATCGCACCGAACTCCGCGATCTCGATGTCGGCCTGGCGGCAGAGGAACTCGATCGCGGGGACCAGCGTCTCGGCGTGGCGCCGGCCGCGGGACACCTCGAACATGCCGAGCACACCCTCGTGGCCGCCGATGGCGACGCTCACCTGCTGGGTGGCGGTCTCGATGCCGAGGATCAACATGCGAAGCGTTCCAAGGCCGCGCTCACGCGCTCCCAGCGCGCCGCCCACGCCCGCCCGACACCGCCGACGGTGATCAGGCGCACGTCGTCGTCCTCGCTCTCCGGATCGGTGTCGAGCTGCACGAGCAGGTGATCGCCCAGCGAGCGGGCCACGACATCGCCCCACTCGACGAGCACGATCCCGTCGTACTCCAGCAGCTCGGCGAGCGCGAGGTCGGCCACCTCGTTGAGCGTGCTCAGCCGGTAGATGTCCGCGTGGTGGAGGGTCAGCTTGCCCGCGTCGTAGCTGTGCACGAGCGTGAACGTCGGCGAGGTGATCGGCTCGGTGACGCCGAGCGCAGCACCGAAGCCCTTGGCGAAGGCTGTCTTTCCGGCACCCATCTCGCCGGCGAGCACGATCAGGTCGCCCGGCCGCGCCAGCCCGGCCAGCGCGCCGGCGATGGCATGGGTGTCGGCGAGCGACGAGGCGCGGAGGTGCAACATGACCCGCTCAATCTAGAGGCCCGGGCCGGACGCCGGACGCTGGCTCAGCTCGGGCAGCGCTCGACCCGGGCGGAGATGCCGCAGACGATCTCGTAGGCGATCGTGTCCAGCGACTCTGCCCACTCCGCGGCCATGATCTGGTGGCTGCCCTGCGTGCCGATCAGCACGGCCTCGTCGCCCACGCTCACCGTGTCGTCGCCGCAGTCGACCATCAGCTGATCCATCGTCACCGCGCCCACGATCGACCGGCGGTGGCCCCCGACGAGCACGGTGCCGCCGACTGCGTGCAGCCGGCGTGGCACACCGTCCGCGTAGCCGAGCGGCAGCGTGGCGAGCGTGGTGTCGCGCTCGAAGGTGTGCCGCAGCCCGTACGACACCCGCTCGCCGGCCGCGACGCGCTTCACGTGCGACACCCTGGCGTGCAGCGACAGCGCCGGCCGCAGCGCCGCGCAGGCGTGGTCGACGCCCGGCCCGGGCGAGATTCCGTAGATCGCGATGCCGGCGCGCACCAGATCGAGGCGCGCCCGCGGGTGCGCCAGCGCGCCGGCCGAGTTGGCCGCGTGGACGAACCGCGGGTGGTGCCCGGCGGCGCGCAGCGCGGCGAGCACTTCGTCGAAGCGGTCGAGTTGGTGGTCGGTGAACGGGTTGTCGGGTTCGTCGGCAACGGCGAGGTGGGTGAACACGCCGTCCAGATGCACCGCCGACGAGGCTGCGATGGCGTCGGCGACCGCCACCGCGTCGTGCGTCGCGGCACCGACCCGGCGCATACCGGTGTCGACCTTGAGGTGCACCGGGTGACCTACCGCGCTACACGCAGCGAGCGCGGCGAGTTGCGCCTCGCTGTAGACGGTGAGTGCCAGCTGGTGGTGCACGGCCGCGGGCAGGGCCGCCGGCGGCTGCTCGCTGAGCACGAGGATCGGCCCGGTGATGCCCGCCTCGCGCAGCACGACGCCCTCCTGCACGAGCGCGACGCACAGGCCCTGTGCGCCGCCGACCTGTGCGGCGCGGGCGGCGAGGATCGAGCCGTGGCCGTAGCCGTTCGCCTTCACGACGGCCCACACCTGCGCCGGCGCGACCGTGGCCGCGAGCACCCTCACGTTGTGCTCGATCGCCCCAGCCGACACCTCCGCCCACGCCCAGCGCGTCATCGCGTGGCCTCCCGCGCTGCCGTCTCCAGCACGTCCTTCAGCACCGCCGGCAGGTGGTCACACAGGTCGCCGGCCACCATGCCCAGCTCGGGCGCGAGGCGCGCCGCCCGGCCGTGCAGCCAGGCACCGGCCGCCGCCGCGCGCAGGGCGGGCACGCCCATCGCCAGCAGGGCGCCCACGATGCCGCTGAGCACATCGCCCGTGCCGGCGGTGGCCAGCCGCGCATCACCGGTGGTGGCCACCAGCGCCTCGCCGCGCGGGTCGGCGACGACGGTGGCCGGGCCCTTCAGCAACACCACGCATCCGGTGGCGGCGGCGAGCCGGCGCGCCGCGTCGAGGCGGTCCGGCCCCGGCGCGGCGCCGGTGAGCAGCGCGTACTCGCCGTCGTGGGGTGTCAGCACGGTGGGCGTGGTGCGCCGGCGCAGCAAGGCCGCAGCACCGTCGTTGTTCCACGCCATCGCGAACAGGCCGTCGCCGTCGATCACCGCCGGCACCGGGGCATCGACGGCGAGCGCGCGGGCCTGCGCCGCGGTCTGGTCGTCGCGCCCGAGACCCGGACCGATCACGAGCGCGTGGAAGCGGTCGATGGTGTCCAGCACCTGCTGCGCCCACGCCGTGGTGGCCAGGGGGAGCTGCACGACCTCCGCCGGTGCCTGCGCGACGAGCGTGCCCGGGGCGGAGAGGTGCACCATCCCGGCGCCAGTGCGCATCGCGGCCTGCGCGGCGAGGCGGGCGGCACCGGTCATCCCCGTGCTGCCTGCGATCACCCGCACGGCGGCGCGCCACTTGTGCGCCGTGGGATCGCGCCGTGGCACCCAGCCGGCGACGTCGGAGGCCTGCACG
This sequence comes from uncultured Bifidobacterium sp., assembly GCA_964477795.1. GTDB lineage: Bacteria > Actinomycetota > Acidimicrobiia > Acidimicrobiales > Ilumatobacteraceae > UBA668. The sequence goes on along the minus strand of CAYZFZ010000075.1, from coordinate 3,568 downwards.
AGGTGGGCATGAGCGTGGGCGGCAACGCCTGCGCCCAACCCGATGTCGGCCAGCTCCAGCCGGCCGGCGAGGCCGGCGCCCGGCGGGAACAGCAGGCCGGGCTTCAGCGCGGCGAACGTGACTGTCGCGGCGGCGGGCAGCACCGCGCCGAAGGCTTCACCGGTGAGGGCGCGCACCCCGCTGGGGATGTCGACGGCGAGCACCGGCGTGTCGCCGATCGCCGGCGGCGACCACACACCGCGGAAGCCGGTGCCGTAGGCGGCGTCGACGAGCAGATCGGCGGGCGGCAGCGAACGCGGGCAGGCGTCGGCGGCGTGCACGAGCACGCGCACCCCCCGGCGGGCGAGCAGATCGGCGGCGACCCGGCCGTCGGCCCCGTTGTTGCCCCGCCCCGCGATCACGTGCACGGTGCGCCCGTACGTGCCACCCATCATGCGCACCGCGGCGCGGGCGACCGCCCCACCGGCACGGCCGATCAGCACGCCCGTCGCCTCGGCGGCGCCGGCGTCGACGGCCCCCATCTCCTCCGGCGTCACGATCGGGATCACGACCCGAGCCTACGGCTTCCTGTCCGTGGGTCGAGGTTGCGGATTCCGCCACTGCTACCCCGGCCCGGCGGTGTGGTGTGCCCCGGCCCGCCGGCCCGGCCCGCCGGCCCCAGCCGCCGTCACTCGGCGACGACGTAGGCGATCGCGAGGATGTCGGTGTGCGTGAGGCTGAGGTGCCAGTGGCTGACGCCGCGATCAGCCGCGAGCTCGGCGGCACGGCCGGTGACGCGCAGCGAGGGCTCGCCAGACGCGGCACGCGACACCCACACCTCGTGGAACCCGAACGCACCCAGCCCGAGCCCCATCGCCTTCATCACCGCTTCCCTGGCGGCGAAGCGCGCCGCCAGCGACGGCACCGGGTCGGCCTTCGGTGCGACGTAGGCCAGCTCCTCCTCGGTGAACAGCCGCTCGCGCATGCGCGGCGTTCGCGCCAGCGTGGTGCGGAACCGTTCGATGTCGACTGCGTCGACGCCCACCCCGCGGATCACGAGGGCCTCAGCGGCGCCAGTGATCGGCGGTGTCGGAGATCGGCAGGATCAGCAGGTCGGCCACCGGCAGATCGGCCAGCAGGTCGTCGCGGAAGGCGCCCTCGGTCTCCGTCACCCAGTCGACGAGGCGGTCGTACCGGCGGTCGTAGCCCTGCAGCACACCACGCATCACCGGCGCCGGGAGGTGGTCGTGGAAGCGGACGTGCAGCAGCGTGATGCCGGTGCAGTGGCCTCCCTTGACCTCCGGCACGAAGATGACGGTGCGACCGTCGCTGCGGCCTCGGGCCACGAGCACCTCCTTCTCGCTGGCGACGCGGCGCTTGGTACCCAGCAGCTGCGAGTTGCGCTCCACCCGGCTGGGCACGTCGCGCGACAGGCCGCCGCGATCGACGATCGTGATCGACGCGCCGGTAGCGGCCGGGTCGCCCTCGATGGCGTAGCGGGTGTAGCCGACGACGGCTTCGACAGCCGGATCGAGATCGGCCAGCACCTTCAGCGTGCGGTAGGCGAGGCGGTCGCGGCCGGCGCCCGTGGCCAGCAGCTCCTGCACGAGGGGGCGATCCAGCACGCCTTCGTCGCTACGGCTGATGCCCACCGTCACCGTCTTGGCCTGGTGCTTGATCGCGTCGATCGGGCGGGTCAGCTCCTCGATGGCGCGGGTGAGCGCAGCCGTCAGGTCGTCGATGATGACACCGGGTGTCGCGATCTTGCCCGTCGCCCGCTGGTAGGCCTCCAGCGGCGAGTCGCCGGAGAGGTCGCGCAGCAGGCCGACGAGGCGCACGGCCGTCGAGGCTTCGAGGTGACCGTTGTACTGGTCCGCGCGCAGGCCGTCGAGGAACGCCTCCGCGTGCACGCCGATGCCGGCCTGCACGGTGCGCAGCACGTCGTCGCCCTCGGTGTGTGCCTCCAGCGCTCTCTCGATCACCTCGCGAGCCGCCCGCAGGGGCAGCGCCGAGGCGTCGAGGGCGAGGGCAGCCTCGTAGCCGAACAGGTGGCCGACCATCGCCGAGAGCACGAAGGCGAGCGACGAATCGACGGTCGGCACGGTGAGCACCGCGGCGGCCGCCGCGAAGCGCTCGTCGGCATCGGTGGCCACGACGATCGGCGTCGCCTTGTGGGCCCGGTAGATCGCGACCTCCTTGGCCACGTCGTCGGCGGTGCCACCGACGAGGCCCGCGGCGCACACGAGGATCAGCGGCTCGCTGGACAGGTCGATGTGCTTCTTGTCCTCGGTGACGTCGCAGGCGATGGACTTGTAGCAGAGCTCGCTGAGCTTGATCCGCACCTCCTCGGCGGCGACCGCGTTGGGGCCGTTGCCGACGATCGCCCAGTAGCGCTTCGACGGGGCGAAGCGGCGGGCGGCAGCGGCGATCGCGGGCCGGCTGGCGATCACCTCGACCATCGCGTCGGGCAGCGCCCGCAGAGAGGTGAGCAGCTCGTGGCGGCGCTGGCGGCTGCCCTTGCCGGCGGCCTCGGCGATGGCGCAGGCGAGCAGCACGCCGGCGGCCACCTGGGCGTAGAACGCCTTGGTGCTGGCGACGCTCATCTCCACGTCGCGGCCGTCGCTGGTGTACATGACACCGTCGGCCTTGTCGGTGAGGTCGCTGTTGCGGCGGTTGACGATGGCCAGCACGCTGGCGCCGCGGCCACGGGCGAGATCGACCGTGCGGTTCGTGTCGGTGGTGGTACCGCTCTGGCTGACCGCGATGATCAGCGTGTCGGTCATGTCGAGGCGCAGGTGGAAGCCGGAGAGCTCGGTGGCCGTGATCGGGTCGACATCGAGCGTGCCGCCGAGCAGTGCGTCGAGCACCGCAGCCGTGCTGCGGCCGGCCACCGCGGCAGTGCCCTGGCCGATGACGCGGATCTTGGTGATCTGCCCGCTCGCCAGCCGGGCGCCGATGGCGGCCGGCAGCGAGCGCTCGCCCACCTCGGCCCGCAACCCGTTGGCCGTCTCCACGATCTTGCCGCGCAGCGTCTTGCGGAAGCTGTTCGGCGCCTCGCAGATCTCCTTCAGCAGGAAGTGCGGCGAGCTGCCACGGTCGATGTCGCGGGTGGTGACCTCGGCGGTGACCACCTCCTGCTCGCCGATGGGCAGCTCGCTGCCGTCGTAGGCGAAGCGGCGCACACCGGCGAGCGTCCCGGCCTGGGTGCCGTCGAGCACGAACACCTGGCCGCGGCTGCCGCTGGCGGAGGGTGTCTCGCCGTCCACGCGCACATAGTGGGCCGTCTCTTCGACGACACCGTAGGGCTCGCTGGCGGCGATGAACATGTCGTCACCGAGGCCGACGTACAGTGCCTGCCCGCTGCCGCGCAGCGCGAGGCACACCTGGTCCGGCTCGTCGGCGGATGCAGCGGCGATCGCGACGCTGCCCTCGAACTCGGCGACCGTGCGGCGGAACGACTCCGCCAGATCCTTCGACGTGGCCGCGTGGATGGCCATGACCGCCGGGATCACCTTGGCATCCGTGGTGATCGGCCCGGCGATGCGCAGGCCGTGGTTGACCTTTATGTCGGCGTGGTTGTCGACGTCGC
>CAYZFZ010000074.1:0-13166 GCA_964477795.1 uncultured Bifidobacterium sp. | reverse complement strand
ACTCTGACCCCAACCCCCGAATCGCTCGTCCCGACGACCCGGCGGCACCTGCCGTCAGGCCGTCGGGGCGAGGAACCAGGTCGTCTCGACGGGTGGCAGCACCGTGGCGAGATCCCTCACCCATCCGGCGACGATGCCCGGCACCTGCGATCGATAGGCCGCGACTCGCTCGGCCTTGTGGCGAACCGAGACGGGCGTGTCGGCCCGCGACACAGGGCGTTGGACCCGCTGCGCCAACTGTGCGGCCCGCCGGTCGCCGCGCCGAGCCCAGGCGTAGGGAAGATCCTCGTACAGCAGCAGCGGTGCCTCGCCGAACCGTTCGAGGATGGTGTCGGTGACCCAGATGTGGTCGGGGTGCGGCGCGGCGCCGCCCGGCATCCCCAAGCCCCGCACGGGGATGTGGAAGCGGAGCCAATGGAGCGCGGTGAGCGGGCGGCCGGCGCCAACCGGCACGGCCACGATGCCCCCGTGCTGGTCCAGCCAATCGCCGACGAACGCGGCCAGGCGATCGGCGTCGGCTTCGACACGTGGCCCCGAGAGATACTGCGCCTCCACCAGATCGAGGTGTTCGCGGCGGGCATCGAGGCCGTCAAACGCGGCGTCGTCCTCGAGGGCTCGCGCCGTCATCGCCCGCTCCGAGTCGGCGAAGCCACAGCGCGTGTCCCATTCCGTCACGACCGCCGGCGACGGGCCCGCCGCGCAGACCGTGAGCACCGTGGCCTCCGGTGCCGTCGCCAAATGGAAGGCGGAGAGCAGGGCGTCGTCGTAGTGAGGGGACACGACGAGAACCGGTCGTCGGCTCACGCTCTCAGGCGTCCTGCGCAGGATTGACCGGTTCCGGCCCGGAGACTGCGACGTACGAGCTGCGGGGAACCTCCCGGTCGAGTGGCAGCAGCAGCGGGACGGCGCGCTGGCCGGGCGACGCAATCGGGTCGCCGCCCGAGCCGCCGGGCCGCTCGACGAACCCGACTTCGTCGAGCACGCTCCGCAACAGGTGGTTCCGATCGGTCGAGATGAACACCGCGTGCAGTTCCGACCAGCCTCTGGCGGCGAGGTGACCGCGAAGCCATTCGAACCAGGCGTTCTCCACGGACTTCTGCGCGACTCGACAGGACGTGAGGAAGTCGGTGAGTACCGGTGCCGCGTCGCGGGAGTCGACGATGGCCACCCCGATGATGCCGTAGGAACCGAACCGGTCGGCCGCCGCAAGGCCGAACACCTCCACGGAAGAGTCGTCGAGCAAGGCCTGGAACTCGTCGCCGCTGATGCGGCGCGTGGTGAGGTTGAGCTGGTTGGTGCGATGGACCAGCTCCACGCACCGCTCGATCTCCTCCGGCGTGGTGGGGGTGAACACTCGCAAGGTCAGCTCGCAGGAACGCAGGAACGAGTCGTAGTCGCCTTCCACCGCGTCGAGCTCACGCCGCCGCTCGGCCTCGACTCGGTACATCGCACGGCGTCCTTGAGCCTCCTGCGTCACCGCCACATCGAACTCTGGGCGCGCGAGCAGGCCGGACAGATCGTCCGGCTCGAACAGGCGGATCGCACCGAGCGCGGTTGCCACCTCGCCGCGCTCGAAGGCCGAGTCGTCGACGAAGGCGAACGAGTCGAGCCCGAGGTTCAGCGACCGACCGATGCGGCGGATCGAGCCGCTCTTCGGCCCCCAGTGGATCTCGGGGGCGAGGAACAGATCGCGGATGCCGAACCGCTGCAGCACCTCCAGCGCGGGGCCTTCGTCGTTCTTGCTCGCGATCGAGAGCAGGATGCCTCGCTGATCGAGCGAGGTGAGCAGCTCGCGCACACCTTCCCGGAGGACGACGCCGTCGGGCCCATCGTCGACCAGCGTGCCGTGCCAGAGGGTGTTGTCGAGATCCCACACCAGCACCTTGACCAGTTCTGCCGGCGCGGAGATCGTTGCCTGCGGTCCGGCGCCGGGCGCCACTCCGCCCGCTCCGGGCACCTCCGGCCCGGGCCCCTGCCCGACGGTCGTTCGCGGCGAGGAGAACCACGCCAGCTCGAGCGAGGAGATCTCCAGGTGCACCGGGAGGTCGTCTTCCGGGTAGATCAGGATCCGGTCTGGCCACCGGTCGGGTGTGATGCCGAGCTCACTCGCCGGCACGACCGAGCTGTTCGATCCGGGCTCGATCGCGATCGAGGTTCGCGTCCTGTCGTTCGCTCCCACCGTCTCGACGAACAGACGGAAGGGGGTCTCGTGGTAGCTCCACAGCTCGACCACCAGGGCGTCGGGAAGCGCCTCGGCAGCGCGGCCGAGTCGTTGGAACGACCGTGTCCGGATGTCGGCAAACCGCTGGTGCACCCGCTTCGCCTGTGAGTCGGGGACGAGCGCGAGGCCTCGCGATGCGGACTGATCGAATCGGGCAGCGGAACGGGCCATGGGTGGAGCCACACGCACGACCGAGCGTGGCAGCGTCGCTTCCAGCTTGGCCCAGCGCCCGAACGTGAGGTCGGCGGCGTAACCGCCGAGCGCGGCCGGCGACCGAACCGCGGCGATCCCGTCGTCGAAGCGGGCGCAGTGGCCGTCGCGCCGCGCGCGGTACAACTTGCACGTCTCGTAGCACGTCGGGAAGGCACACTCGGTGCAGTGCTCCTCCCAGACGAGCGGCACGACACCCGCAATGTCCGCCCGCATCGACGCAGACGACGACGGGGACGTCGCCTGCTGCTTCCGTCGACGAGCAAACTCGGTCTGGAACAACCGATCCTCCTCGCTCTCCGTCAGCGCCCCGGCCGGCAACTCACGCGTGCCGAATGCTACCACCGTCCCCCGGCTATGCTTCCGCTTCCACACACGGGGGTTCCTGCTCGAGGAAGGCGGCTGTCACGGTGGATCTTTCCGACGATCCTGGCCCCTCGACCCAGCAGGCCCGCGCCAGCCCCAGGCGCCTCACCTACATCGACGCCGTTCGCGGCATGGCCATCTTGTCGATGCTGACGCTGCACCTCGCCGAGCCCGCGCTGCTCACGCGGGCCACCCACCAGCTGCTCGTCATCGACGGCGCCCACGGCTTCGTCGTCCTGGCCGGCTTCGTGCTCGGGCTGGTGGAAAGCCGGCGGACCCAGCGTGGCGAGCCGCTCAGCGTCACCCGTCGCGCGGCGCGGAAGCGAATCCTGCTGCTCGTGGTCGGGCACTGGTGCGTCGTCACCCTGATCGTGCTCGGGAACGCTGTCGCCGGTCGCCACTCCCTCCTCACCCCCGAGTTCGCCGATCAGTCGGTCATCCGCCAGTTGGCCGACATGCTCACCTTCCGCGAGATGCCCGACAACGTCAACATCCTGCCCATGTACGTCGTCTTCCTCGCGCTCGCGGCGCTCGTGTACGCACCCCTCCTCCGCGCCGGGCGGGTGGTGCCCGTGATCGTGATCTCCGCCGCGCTCTACACGGTGAGCCACCTCGGCCACGGGCTCACCTGGTTCCTCGCTCCCTTCGCACCGCTCGCGTGGCAGGCGCTGTTCACCGCCGGCATGGTCACCGGCTGGCTGTCCACCGAGGCGCGACAGCTGCGCCGGCGCACGCACCCCTGGTCGCTCATCGCCGCGATCACCTTCATGCTGATTCCCGCCGTGCTCGCGAGACGCCACGTGCGGAGCTACTTCTCGGGGCAGCTCGGATCAACCATCGACAGCCTCATCGACAAGTTCCAACTCGGTTTTCTCAACCTGCTCGGTGGGCTCGGCCTGGTGCTCACCCTCGGCGTCCTCGTCGGCGGCATCGAGCAGCGCGGCATGTTCCCACGCGCGATGCGATGGTTGTCGCTGCTCGGGCGGCGAAGCCTCGCCTGCTATCTCACGATCTCTGTCCTCGCCTGGCTGACGCACCTGCTGCCCAGCAGCGTCCTGCGGCAGGGCCCCGGCGACGTCGTCATCCTGGTCGGGGTCGGTGTCACCACGTTGGTGGCGTTGATCCGCGACGGCCGCCTCCAGCTCCGGCGGCGAATGGGGCTCGTCGCAGACCCCGCGCCCGCCGGATGACAGCGAGCCGCGTTGCCGTCCGCCGGTAGCGCCCCTCAGCCCGATGTGCTGATGACGTTGATCGAGTAGGGGGCGAGGCTCAGCGTGATGGTGCCGTCGGTGGCGGTGGCCGGGGTGGTCGAGAAACCGGATGGATCACCGTCGTAGCTGTAGGCCGTGACGCTGGTGGACGAGCCGCAACCGTCGAGCCTGAGCGTGGTGTCGAGCGCGTGGTCGGGCGAGGTGTTGAGCACCACCAGCACCATCCGATCCTGGCTCGAGTCGGTCGACGCGAAGACCGAGAGGCCGGTGTCGGGGTCGTCGATCGCGGTGGGCAGCGACCAGTCGAGGAAGTGCCCGCCTGCTCCGTCGAAGTTGCGGTATGCCCGGAATGCCCAGTACACGGGGCTGGCCTCCGGGGGGTGCGTCCAGTAGTACGCGGCGAAGAGGCCCTGCTGGCCGAATCGTCCGAGCGCCTCCGCTTGGGCGAGCCCGCCGCTCATGTGGTTCTCCGCCCCGAACGAGTACTCGCCGATCGAGAGCTTCAGCCCCGGGTAGTGGTCGGCCACCCATTGCTTCATGCGGGGGATCAGCGCCACCTCGTCGTCGATCCATGACTCGTCGGTGTAGGTCGGGTCCCACAGGGCCCTCGTCGACCTGATTCGCAACGCGTTGGTCTCGGGATCGACCGCGCCGGTGCCGCCGGCGTAGACGCCGTCCGCTTGCGGGTAGAAGTGCACGTCGAGCACGTCGAGCAACCGCTCGCCGGTCTCCTGCTCGTGAGCTCGGAGCTGGTCGAGGTACCACTCGAGCAACGGCTGGTCGTCGTGCTCCAACCGGTCGGGCTTCACCGAGAACCCGGCCTCCGCATCGGCAGCGGAGTAGAAGTAGGCAGGCCAGCCCCACGGGGAGGGGCCGGCGATGAGCGCGTCCGGGTCGGCACTGCGAATCGCCGACGCGTACTGGATCGTTCGCTCGAGCAGCTCGTCGTAGGTCAGTGGGTCGGGGTGAACGTCGCGATGGGTGTCGTTCCACAGTTCGGGCTCGTTGTCGAGGAAGTACATGAACGGAGCTGCCTCGCCCGCATCGTCGGCGAGTTGCGACAAGGAGCGAACCCACGCCTCGATCGACTCCGGCGTCGACGCCACACTGGTCTGCGAGGGCGGAAGTGGATCGATCGGCTGACCGTCGGGATCCAGTCCGTTCCCGGCGTCGGGGATCTCGGGATCGGTCGATTCCTGCGGGCCGACCACCGACACGGGGAACGAGTACGACGTCGCGTCCTTGGCGACCCAGCCCAGCATCGGCACCGTGACCGCGCTGCTGGTGTCGTGTGCCCAGTTGTCACGGAGGAACACTTCGTGCGCCGGTACGTCGCCCTTCAGGATCGCAACGTTGCGCCAGTAGTAGTCGAGCGCCGTGTTCCAGTAGTGCCCCGATTGCCAGTTGTAGCGAGACGTCGTGTTGCCGCCCCATCGGCGGCTCGTGGCACCCACCGTCCACTGGTCGGTGGTCGTCTGGTCGTCGATCGAACGGAATGCGATGCCGTAGATCTCGGGGCTGATGGGCGTCGGTTCGGCGGTGCACTCCACGGAGGCAGCCGTCGGCACGTGCTCGATCACCAGGCCGGCATTGGGGTCGCCCCGGGCGAGGAAGACGCGGTCGATGGTTGCCGTCGTGCCGGTTGGAAGCTGCTGGTTCGAGGAGAACACGATGCGGTCGAACTGGCCCTTGCCGGCCAGCAGGTCGCGCACCGCGATCGTCGCGGTCTCGAAGCCGGGCCGATCGGCCGGAGACAGCGTGACAGCCAGGTCGGGGTAGCTCAGATCGTCGCTCGCCAGCCGCACCTGCAGGAAGTCGCCGTCGACCCCCGCCGGCAGCCCGACCTCGAACGAGAGCCATGCATAGCTACCGGTGAGGCCCGTGTTCGCCAGGATCGCACCGCCGTAGTCCCCGAAGTCCACCTCCATCGGACCCGACTCGGGGATGGTCGCCGACCAGCCGAAGTACTCCCAATCGGGGGCCAGCCCGCCGTCGTACACGGCCACCTGGTCGGCCGCAGCGATCACGACCGACGGCTGGGTGGGCTGCGCGGTGTCGCCCTGCGTTCCGTCGTGCCCGTCGGAAGTGCACGTGCTCAGGCCGGCGCTCAGCATGCCCCCGATCGCCACCAGGTACCACAGCCGGCGCATCGGCACCTACATCCCCTGGCGAGCGACGGCGGCGGGTCGATCCGGGAGTGCAGCCGCCGGCAGCGTCGACTGCGTTGCGATCGCCGCGCCGCCGAGCACCCCGGCCAGCGCGACGCACAGCGGTGTCTGCAAACCGATGTCGCCCCACCCTTGGATGAGCAGCCCTGCGAGCGCGGTGAACGACATCGCCATCAGCGAGCGATGGAACCGGTCGCCGCAGTCACGGGTGACCAGCGTGGCAGCCCTGATCGACAGCATGGTGGGCATCATGATCAGCGCCAGGCCGATGGGCCCGACCCACATCATCACGCCGAGGATGCTGTTGTGCGGGATGTACTGGTACTGGGCGAAGAACTCGCTGATGTCGTCGGCCCGGATGAGCTCGATGTACGCATGGCCGAAGCCTGTTCCTGTCGGCAGGTTGTTGCGCATGGTGAAGACGAGGTTGAAGTTCTCGATCTTGCGAGTGACGCTGGAGCTGTCGTCACCGGTGATGACGCTCTTCATCGCTTGCGCCGGGGCGAACACACGTGCCGGCGGCGCGGCCATGGCAAGGGCGACGTAGATGACCATCAGCGGTGCGGCGACCGGCATCACCCTGCGCAGCCGGCGGCGCGCTGAACCGCCGGCGCTCAGCAGGACGAAGAGCACTCCGGCGACGACGATCACCCATGCCAGCCGGCGGTTGTTGACGACCAGTGCGAAGCCCATCAGCGTCCCGCCCGCGAGGAACTGGACTCGTGTGCGCAGTGCCTGGTGCTCGACCACCCGCGAGAACAGCCAACAGAGCGCTGCCGCCCACAGCAGGGAGTCGGCGTGCGCCGTCACGAACAGAGGCGGGTCGGGCATGTGACGGACGCGGGTGAAGTACAGGTAGACGACGAGCCCTGCACGGTACGTGGCGACCGTCATGACGATCGTCGCGATCGCTCGACGGACGGGGAGGTCGGCGACGCAGGAGGTGACTCCCACGAGCGCGGCCATGGCGAAGAGGGCGCCGACCTGGTAGTAGGCCTGTTGGCCGTTGCCATGGGTGATACCGCCGTACACGATTCCAACGACGATCACGCCGGTGACAGCGAACAGTGCGGCGCTCACCTCCGGCCGCGGCCGCAGCGTTGGTGGGCACTTCGCCATCCCCGGGCCCGTCCGAGACGCGGCAACGCGAACGAGCATCCACACGCTCACCAGGATGAACGGCGACACCCGCAACGGGGTGCCTGGCACCACACTCGAGATGTTCTTGAACCAGAGGTCGCCCAGGTGCTGCACCGGCGACGTCCAGTTGCCGCGGAACGGTCGAGCGGTGGTGTCCTCGAGCGCGAGGCTGAGTGCGAGGAACCAGAGTACGAGCCGGCGGACAGGCCAGCGGATGCACACGACCGCCATCGCGGCCAGAATCAGGAAGCGCCCGGCGACGTGATGGCCCACGACGGTGGCGGCCGCGAGCACGAGTGCGGCGACCACCCACTTGTCGTGACGGCGTCGCATCGCTGGGCTCATGACGGCAGTCGGGGCGCGATGAACAGCAGGAGGAACCAGTACACGCAGCATGCGATCACGAGCCGGCCGAACAGCACGCGTGGGGGGTGGCTGGCCCAGGCGATCGGCATCATGATCAGCGCGAGCAGGATGCTGATCTCGACCAGGCCCCTCATGGCTGCTCGGGCTCGAGCGAGGCTTCCTCGGGGTCGGAGACCATCGTGTCGTTCTCGGTGGTGGCGCGCTCGGCGTCCTTGCGGGCGGTGAGCTTGCGCAGCCGCTCGGCGGTGCCGGGTGCGGCATCCGGCGAGGGTGCTTTGGGCAGGCACACGGCGCCGACGACGTTGCAGCGCTCGAGCATGGTCTTGAGGCGGTCGACCTCGCGTCGCTTGCTGACGCCCAACTCGACCAGGAGCACCACCCGGTCGCACCGTTCGAGCAGCGGGAGCGAGCCGGGGTCGATCGTCGGCGCCTGCACGACGAGGACCACCTGTGGCAGCTCGACGATGACGGAGCGGAGATCTTCGAGCGCACATTCCGCCTCGGCCGGGGTGACCCCGAATCCATCGACGACCGCGACCGGCTCGCGAGAGACGCTGGCGCCGATCCATCCCAGCGTTTCCGCCACGTGCGCCACTCGTTCGTGGTCGGCCATCGGAGGCACAGCGACCAGGCCGACGGCTCCGAAGGTCGGTTCGCTGAGCTCGAACCACAGCGCTTCGAGCTCGTGGTTGCGGGCCGCGACCCCGTCGGGCTTGCACGTGATCACTCGCAGCCGCCGGAGCGGATCGCCGAAGCTCGATTCCGTGTCGGCGGTCGCAGCGTCCGGCTCGAGGGGCCTGCGGGCGTGTGTTGTCTCGATGTCGCTGTCGATCACTCCGGTCTCCTTGAGTGTGAGCTGTCCGCCGTGTGGAGCCACTCGGGGTGAGTCGGCTCTGGCAGGGGGTTGGCGGTGACCGCGTCGAGGCTTCTGCTTGTCCGTGTCCACAGTGTTTCGCCCTTCCGTTGATCTTTCCATCCCGACGACGTCGCCAACCACAGCTTCCACGCCGCATAGAACGGCGCCATCATCATCGCCGGTACCGCCTTGAGCCGGCTCTGCGATCGCAGGACTCCGGCGGCGATGTGGGCGACCAGGCATGTGCTGCCGAGCATCACCAACAGCGTCGTCGCTCGACGGCTGCGCCCGGGTGGCAGGCAGCAGCCAATCGCTCCGGCTCCGGCAAGCGTCAGCCCCAGCGTGGACAACGGTGGCGTCGCCAGGTCGAGTGCAAGATCGGCAAGGACGATGTCGCGTCGGCCGGCGGCCTCCCGAACGAGCGGGGCGAGTGTCCGGCGCCGGATCTCGGCGCGCCCCAACTCCCACCGTGTGCGCTGCGACCGCGAATCGCGCCCGCCGGAGGGCATGTCGCCGGCGACGTAGGCGTCGCTCACGAACTCGACGCGGACACCGGCCCGGCCGAGTTCGATGCCGTACTCCAGATCTTCCACCGCGGAGTGGGCTCGGTGCGGCACGGCCGTCAACACGCCCGTCGTGAACGCCATTCCGTTGCCGCGCAGGCCGGCCGAGGCACCGAGACGCATGCGGCCTTCCCCCCGGACGAGGTGGCTGCAGGTGAACGCGACATCCAGCAGACGGGTGCGCCACGACGCGCCTGGGTTGCGCACGCGGTAGTCGACCTGGACAGCTCTCGCACCCTGTTCGATCCTGGCGGAGATCGCTCGCAACAGGTTGGTGGACACGATCGTGTCTGCGTCGATGACCACGACCGCGTCGACCGTGCGCGTCTCCAGAATGGTGTCGAAGGCCAAGGCGAGGGCGTACCCCTTGCCGCGGGCGGACGGATCGACGCGTTCGATCACGGTTGCCGAGGAGCGGCGAGCGACCTCGGCGGTGTCGTCGGAGCAGTTGTCGGCCACGACGATGACCTCGACACGCTGCGGCGGATAGTCGATCCGGCCGAGGCTCGCCAGCGTGGCGCCGATCGTCGCCGACTCGTCGTGCGCAGGGACGACGATCGCGAATCGGGTGAGGTCGCCGCTGGCGACCCGGCCCCGTCGCGACAGGACGGTCAGCAGGCCGATGTAGGACGCACCCGCCGCGCTCACCGCCGCTGCCACCAGGGTCGGTGGCCCCAGGACCAGCCCGACTCGGTCCCGCACCGTGGTCCGAGGCATCGCAGCGATCACCGCCGCGGGGTGAGGTCGGCGAGCACTGGCAAGCGGTGCCGCGCGAGTTGGCCCGGCTCCCAGATGCGGTTCGAGAGGGCTTCACGAGCGACGCAGAACAGTGCCGCCATGATCAAGGTGAGGAGCAAGGTGACGGCGACGGAGATCAACCGCGAGCCGATGGGTTTGATCGGCAGTTCGGCCGGTTCGATCTCCGTGTACCGGTACTTGAAGCTGGCTCGTTCCGCCTCGAGCAGCAGCCTGGCTTCTGTCAACTGATCCTGCGCCTGGCGTTGCTGGGCCACCGCCAGTTCGAGTGCGGAACCGACGGGCACATCTGCACTCGCCGACAGGTTGAGGCTCTCACGCAGGTTCGACACGGAGGTGTTGGCCGTCGTGACCTCTCCTTGCAGGATGTCGACGGCCTCTTCGAGTGACCCGACCTCGATGTCGTGCCGCGAATCGAGGAAGCTCTGCTCCGCCTGTTGGGCGATCAGCAGCGCCTGGTTCGCGTCCGGCCACAGCACGGCGATGTCGACGGTGGTCTGGTCGGAGGAGACGCCGACGCTGATGGCGTCCTTGAGGTCGGCGCGCATCGCCTCGCGTCGCTTGGTCTCCGACGGCGTGCCGAAGAACAGCTCGCTGACGCCCTTCTTCAGACGCCCGAAGAACGGCAGCGACGGATCGCGGTCGAGCAACTCGGCACCATCGATGATCGCGTCGAGCGAGTCGCGGCTCTTGATCGTCGCAGCGACGCTGCTCGTCAACAGGGCGCTCTGGTCGCTGGCGCGAGCGCTCACGGTCTGGCGCAGGCTCGGGTCGTCGCGAACGAGGAGCGAGACCTTGGAGGAGTACGAATCAGGCGACGACAGGAGCACGAGGGCCAGCACGCTGCCGAAGGCGAGGATGGCCAGCAGCGCCGCCATCGGCTGACGCCGGAGTGCGCGCCGCGCGTACCCGATGAACGACCCGATTGGTCTCATCGAGAAAAGCGACTCGGTCTCGTCCGACGCCGGAGTCCTGCCGCCCGGCCCGCCGACCGAGGACATCTCAATTGTGTTCATCACGCTCTCCCTGTGAGATCACGCACTTCGACCGCCACTTGATCGGTCGATGCTACCCGATCGCGGCGAAAAACTCGGTCGGCCGAGGAGATTCGGTCGACGCCGACGTTGCGTCTCGGCTGCGCGAGGTAGCTTTCACGTCCATGAGTCCGGTCCACGCCGTCGCTGCGTTGGTGGGCGAGGTACGAGCGGATCATCGGTTCCTCGTCGAGCTCCGTGTCCGGTACGACGACCGCGAGGAGTTCCGGCCAGGGGCCCACCCCGTCGGGCGACTGCGCGGGGCAACCCGCCTGCTCTCCGATCTGGTGTCCAACATCGGGTTTCAGCAGCTGGCGTTCTTTCGCCTGGCCTCGATGCTCGGCCGGGTCGGGGCCACACCACTGGCGATGGTCGCCAGCCGTCTGCTGCGGCATCTGTACGGTGCCGAGATGCATTGGCAGGCGCAGATCGCTCCCGGGATCGCACTCGTGCACGGGAACGGTCTCGTCGTCAGCCGAGAGGCGCGGGTCGAGTCGGGTTGCGTGCTCTTCCAGAACGTCACCCTCGGCATCTCCAGCGACCCGACCGGTGCCACCAACGGCGGCGCGCCCCACCTCCACGAGAACGTCCACATCGGGCCCGGTGCCGTGGTGCTCGGGCCCGTCGAGATCGGTCCGAATTCGAAGGTGGCGGGTGGAACCACCGTGCTGCAGTCGGTTCCGCCCGGTATGGCAGTCACCGCGGGGCCGAACGTCGTGAGCCCGCGGCGTGGCGCACCCGCCACCCCGCGATGACGGCTGAGGCGGGCCACACCGAGGAAGGGTTGGGCCGCCGGGCGGTGCTCGACTCCGCCGCGCTCGGCATCTCGCTGGGCATGTCGTGGACCTTGGCGTTCGCGGGCCAGATCGCGCTCCGGCGTGTGCTGGGCAGCGAACGTTTCGGCGTGCTCACCTTCGTCGAGAGCATCACCCTGCTCGTGATCTCCTTGCTGGCGTTCGGTGTCGACACGTACATCCGCCGCGAGGTGTCCATCCGGCCTGCTCACGCCGTCGAGATCGCGCGCCCGCTCTCCCTCGTGCGTTGGGGTGCGGCCGTCGCGCTGTCGGCCGGCATGGGGCTCGTGTTCTTCCTCACCACTCGTCAACTCGAACGAGCCCTGCTCGCGAGCGCGTTCAGCCTCGCGATGGCCGCCGTGATCATGGGCCAGACGAGCGCCGCCTACCTGCACGCGATTCGCGCGGTCAAGGGCGTCTCGCAGTCGGCCGTCGCGACGAAGGTGCTGTGGCTGCTGCTCGTCGCGCTCGTGCTCGCCGGCCCCTTCCCGCTGTTCGCCGCACCGTTGGCGCTGTTCTTCAGCGAGGGCTTGCGCAACATCTGGCTGCGCGCCGATTTCCGGCGCCACCTCGGGCGGCCCCAGCCGGGTTCTCCGAGAGTTGCCCTCGGTGTCATCCGAGCCTCCACCCCGTACTACGTCGACTCCATCAACCTGGCGTTCACGAGCTACGCGATCCCGGCGATGCTCGGCCTGCTCGCCGGTGATGCCGAGGCCGGCTACTTCTCGACCGCGCGCCAGGTGATGTCGGTGCCGATGTTCTTCGTCCCACTGCTGTCGTGGGTGCTGACGCCCGTGCTGAGCAGGATTCGCCTGCGCGGCAGCGGCATGCTGTGGGACCGCGTCCACGGCATCATCGCCGCCACCATCGTGCCGATCTTCGCCGGGTCGTTGCTGCTGATCCCCCTCGTCGGCCTGGCCGTGCCGGTGCTGTTCGGCGAGGGCTTCCGTCCCGCGGAGGCCGCAGTGGCGATGCTGGTGCCGGGGTTGGCGTGCACCTTCCTGGCCGTCGTGCTGGCCTCCGCCTTGATCGCGGATGGAAAGGCGTGGACCGTCACCCGGGTGAATCTTGTGACGGTGATCGGGATGATCGTGACCGCCGCGGTACCGATGCAGTTGTCGGCGGCCGGTCCCAGCGGCCGGGCGGCGCTCTGGGGCGCTGCCGTGCTGGGCGTCTGGGAGTCGATCACCGTCGTCCTGTTGTGGCGGGCCGCACGGCTCGACGGGCTGTCCGGGTCGATCGCGATCGGCCTGGCCCTCAGCGCTGTCGCCGGCACGGTGCTCATGCTCGACGCACTCGGGGCGTCACTCCCGAACGCGGCGCTGGGTGCTGCCGTGCTGGTGCTGGTGGGGGTGGTGGGGGTGACGCTGCCGATTCTGGTACGGCAGATCCGTCTCCTGTTCACCTCCACCCGCTCCGAGACCGACCCCGATGATGCGGCCGGCGCCGCGGACGAGTGATTCGGGGGTTGGGGTCAGAGG
>CAYZFZ010000073.1:0-13251 GCA_964477795.1 uncultured Bifidobacterium sp. | reverse complement strand
AGCCGGTGGTGTTCTGCAGGAACACGAGCGGGGTGTCGATCTGGTTGGCCAGCTGGATGAACTGAGCGGCCTTCTCGCTCTCCTCGCTGAACAGCACGCCGTGGTGGTTGGCGAGGATGCCGATCGGGTAGCCGTGCAGCTCGGCGAAGCCGGTGACCAGCGACGTGCCGTACAGCGGCTTGAACTCGTCGAAGTCGCTGTCGTCGACCACCCGCGCGATCACGTCGCGCGGGTCGAAGGGCACCTTCGGGTCGGCGCTGGGGATGCCCAAAAGGTGCTCGGGGTCGTAGCGCGGTGGCCTCCCGGCGCCACGCGGCCCCGGGCCCAGCTTGCGCTGGTTGAGCCGCTTGACGATCTGCCGCCCGAGGCGGATCGCGTCGAGCTCGTCGACCGCGAAGTAGTCGGCGAGGCCGCTGATGCGGGCGTGCATCTCGGCGCCGCCGAGGCTCTCGTCGTCGCTGTCCTCACCCGTCGCCATCTTCACCAGCGGCGGCCCGCCGAGGAACACCTTCGAGCGCTCCTTGATCATCACCACGTAGTCGCTCATCCCCGGCACGTAGGCGCCGCCGGCGGTGGAGTTGCCGAACACGATCGACACCTGCGGGATGCCGGCTGCGGACGCGTTGGTGATGTTGCGGAAGCTCTGCCCGCCGGGGATGAAGATCTCCTTCTGCGTCGGCAGGTCGGCGCCGCCGGACTCGGTGAGACTGATGACCGGCAGCCGGTTCTCGGCGGCGATCTCGGCCGCCCGCAGACCCTTCTTCAACGTGTACGGATTGCTGGCCCCGCCGCGCTGGGTGGGGTCGTTGGCGGTGACGAGGCACTCGATGCCCTCGACGACGCCGATGCCGCCGACCGTGCCCGCCCCCACCGGGAACTGGCTGCCGTAGGCGGCGAGCGGAGACAGTTCGAGGAACGGCGAATCCTGGTCGAGCAGCGCTTCGATGCGCTCGCGGGCGAGCAGCTTGCCGCGCGTGCGGTGGCGCTGCACGTACTTCTCGCCGCCGCCGAGGTTCACCAGGCGCAGCTGCTCGTCGTGGGCGGCGAGCTGGGCCTCCAGTGCGTCGCGGTTGGCGAGGTAGGCCTCGCTCGAGGGGTCGACGCGGTCGGGGAGCACCGGCATGTCAGCCCGCCTCGCCCGGTGCGGCGGCCCACGAGGGGGCGCGCTTCTCGGCGAACGCACGCATGCCTTCCGCTGCCTCCTCGGACTGGAACAGCTGGTGGCTCAGCTCGGTCATCGCGGCCATGTCGGGCTGCTGCTGGCGCAGCACACGCTTCGTCGTCGCCACCGCGCCCGGGGCGCCGGCGAGCACGCCGCGGACGAGTTGGGCCACCGTTGCCGGGACGTCGTCGGTGACGTGGGTGACGAGGCCCATGTCCTTCGCGGTGGCGGCGTCGAACGTCTCGCCGGTGAGGAAGGGCGCCGCCAGCTTGCTCCAACCGCAGCGGGCGAGGATGGGCACGCTGATGATCGCAGGCGCGACACCGATGCGCACTTCGGTGAACGCGAACGTCACCGACGCGTTGACCACGACCAGATCGCAGGCGGCCATGATGCCCACGCCCCCGGCGCGCACCGGGCCGTCGACGGCGGCGATGGTGGGCGCCGCCATCGTGCCCAGTCGCTCGATCGCGCCGGCCATCGGGTTGCCGGCGGCCTGCGCGTCGCTGCCACCGGTGGCCCGTTCCTTCAGGTCGGCGCCGGCGCAGAACACCGGCGGCGTGTGCGTGAGCACGACGACGCGCACGTCGGGCTGCTCGGCGCGGGTGAGCGCGTCGTTCAACTCGGTGACGAGCTGGCGGGACAGCGCGTTGCGGTTGCCGGGGGAGTCGAGCGTGATCGTGGCCACGCCCCCGCTGATGTCGGTGTGTACGAGCTCGCCCACGCGGCCGACTGTAGCCACGCCCGCCGGGCGGCGGCTCAGCGGCGGGCGAGGACGATCATCTCCGGCGAGGTGTCGGTGAACGGTGAGCCGTCCCAGCCGCCGACCAGTGACTCGATTGTGAAGCCGGCGGCGTCGAGCGCTGTCACGATCTCGGCGGGGGACCGGAAGCGGAGCGTCTCGTGCGCGACGACGTGTTCGTCGCCTGGCAGCACGGTGTGACCCGCATGGGTCTCGGTTGGCGCGTCGGGATCGCCGGCCACCTCGACCAGGTCCACCCAGGTCTCGAACCAGCCGCCATCGGGGTGGCGCAGCCGCTGGTACGTCGCTGGTTTCGTCCACCGCTCCCACGCGCGAGCGGCCGGGTTCCGCGTCTCGAACGTGAGGTGCCCACCCGGTCGTAGGGCACGGTGGCACTCGGCCAGCACGGCCGGCCATTCGTCGTCGCCCGCGAAGTACTGGGCAACGTGGCCCATCATCACGACGAGGTCGGTGCTGTCGCTGGCGACGGCGTCGGCGCCACCGAGCAGCCACGTGACCGCACCCGCTGTGTCTCGTCGCCGCGCAGCCGCCAGCATCGCCGGCGACGGGTCCACGCCCACGGTCGCGATGCCCGTCGCCGCCGCGTCGGTGGCGAAGACGCCGGTCCCGCAGCCGAGGTCGACGAGGCTTGTTGCCTTCAGCGAGCGGGCGCGAGCGAGGTAGAAGTCGTGGTCCCATCGGCCGGCGCACTCGACGTCGTAGGTGGCCACCAGGCGCGGATCGTCGGTCTACTTGTCCGGCATGCGGCGACTGTACGCGGCTACGGTCCGGGGTGCATGGTGCTCACCGACCTGCAACCTGGCGAGGTGTGATGGACGTGCTCTTCCACTTCAGCGAGGATCTCTCGATCACCCGCTTCACCCCGCACGTGCCGCGCACCAACCCCGCGCAGCGCGCAGCGGTGTGGGCGATCGACGACGCGCACCAGTCGCTGTACTGGTTCCCGCGCGACTGCCCGCGGGCGGCGGCCTGGCCGCGCGACGAACGCGAGCGCGCACGGTTCGCGGCCGCGTTCGGCACCTCGGCGTGGAGAGTGCACGCGATCGAGGCGGCGTGGCTGCCGCGGGTGCGCGCGGCGGTGATCTACCGCTACTCGCTGCCCGCCGCGCCGTTCGTGCCCTGGGAGGACGCCTCGGGCCAGTGGGTGTCGTACGAGCCGGTGGAGCCGGTCGAAGTCGAGGCAATCGGCGACCTCGTCGGTTTGCACGCGCGCAGTGGCATCGAGCTGCGCGTGGTCGAGTCGTTGTGGCCGGTGGTCGACCGGATGGTGTGCGACGACTGGGACTTCTCCATCGTCCGCATCGCGAACGCTGCGCCACGGCCGGCCGGCCCGAGCGGGCTCAGCTGACGATCTCGCGCAGGAACTGCTCGGCCTCCGCGCGGTGACGGGTGCGCCGCATCGGTGGCAGCGCCTTCACGATGTCCCAGCGGTAGTTGGCCTTGCCCAGCCGCGGGTCCATGACGGCGACGACGCCGCGGTCGTCGGCGGTGCGGATCAGGCGGCCGGTCGCCTGGGCGAGCAGCATCGAGGCTCGCGGCAGGTCGATCTGCCCGAACGCCGCCGCACCGAGCTGCTCGCGGCGTGCGGAGAGCAAGGGGTCGTCGGGGCGGGGGAAGGGGATGCGGTCGATGACCACGAGGCTGAGCGTGCGGCCGGGGATGTCGACGCCCTGGAAGAAGCCGGCGGTGGCGAACAGGCAGGTGTGCTCGTCCTCGCTGAACGCCTTCACCAGCGCCGTCTTGGGCAGGTCGCGCTGGGTGATGATGGGTTGCTCCACCCGCGAGCGCACGGCTTCGGCGGCGGCATCCATCGCCTTCCAGCTGGTGAACAGCGCCAGTGTGCGGCCGCCCGCGGCGGTGATCAGCGCCGCGAGCTCGTCGTGCACCGCCGGCCCGAAGGCGGGCGAGCGCGGGTCGGGCATGTGGATCGCGCAGTAGAGGAGCGCGTGGTGCTCGTAGTCGAAGGGGCTGCCCACGTCGATCTCGTCGAAGCCGCTGGGCGGCAGGCCCACACGGGCACCCAGCGAGGCGGGGATGGTGGCGCTCGCCAGGATCGCGGTGCGCTGCGACCAGATGCCGTTGTTCAGCACACCGCCCACCTCCAGCGGCGCGATCTCCAGCCGCGGGTAGTCCGGGCCGCCGCTGACGAACGCGACGAACCCCTCGCGGTTGTCGAGCGCGAGGTCGATGGTGTCCTGCAGCCGGGTGGCCAGCTGCTGGCCGCGCAGCTTGCGCGCCTTCGCGTCGTCCACGTTCGACTCGATCGCGGCGAGCGCGGTGAGTGCCTTCTGCACCCTGCCGCGCACGTCGACGAGCATCTCCTGCACGGGCGCGGGGAACGGACGCGGCAGCCGCTGGCCGAGGAACGGTACGAGTGTGTCGCGCACCACGAGCGACGCCTCGGCGACCGCGCCCACCAGCTGTGGATCGTCGAGGATGCGTTTGAGCGCGGCGGTGAGCGTGGTGAAGCGGCCGCCCGCGACCTGTACGCCCACGGTGTCGCTCATGATGTCTTCCAGCTGGTGGGCCTCGTCCATGACGACGACGTCGTGCTCGGGCAGCAGCACGCCACCGCTGCCCACGTGCAGCCCGTACAGGTGCATGTTGACGACCACCACGTCGGCGACGGCGGCCCTGGCGCGGGCGGCTTCGGCGAAGCAGACCGAACCCATCGGGCAGCGTGAGGCGCCGGGGCATTCGTCGCTGCCGACGCTGACGGCCTGCCAGGCGCGGTCGCTGGGGGCCCACGTCAGCGACGCCTGGTCGCCCGTGTCGGTCTGCCCGGCCCACGCGGCCAGCCGGTTGATCTCCACCTTCGTCGTCGCCGCGAATTCCTCCAGCTCGAGCTGGCCGGTGTCGGCGCCCTGGATCTCGCGGACGCGCTGCATGCACACGTAGTTGCTGCGCCCCTTCAGCACCGCCCACTCGAACGGGATGCCGAGATGGGTCTCGATGAAGGGGAGATCCTTTGCCGCGAGCTGGTCCTGCAACGCCTTCGTCGCGGTGGCGACGACCACCCGCGTGCCGGCCACGATCGCCGGTACGAGGTAGCCGAGCGTCTTGCCCGTGCCTGTGCCCGCCTGCACGACGAGGTGCTTCCCCGACTCGATCGCACGGGCGACAGCCGCGGCCATCTCCCGCTGCCCCGGCCGATCCTCGGCGGCCGGCAGGGCCGCGGTCACCCGTGCGAGTGCCGTCGCGGCTGCGTCGGTCATGCGTCACCTCCGCTGCGGGGTGTGGCGTCATGGGGCGGCGAAGGCATCACGAGAGCCTAGGAGCGCCGCCTCCGCCGCCAACCGGTTGACGGCCGGGTCGAGCCGAGTCGGCTGCTCTGACCCCGATGTCTGACCCGCTCATCAACGATACGAGCACGCTCCCGGGCGAGGGCGTGATCAGGAAGATCTTCGACCCGGCGTGCGAACGGGTGACAGTTCGTCGATGTCACTGCTTGCCGTCGAGCATCGCTGATCGAAGTCGTCGAGGGTCGCACCGCCAGCGACGTGTCCGAACACTAGACCCGTCAGCTGGGCTGCCGTTGTGCCTGTGCGCTCGACGCCGACGCGGTCGTGGCTCGAACCTCGCCGCTGACCTGCGCGTGTCCAGGGATGCCGAGTCTGCTTGGATCCCAGCCACACGTCGAGGCTTCTCCAACGCACTCGGTCAGTCCGAGATTGGCCGGCACGCGGAAGGCCGGGGACTCTCGTGCGGGGCGACGCTTACGTGCACTCACCCAAGAGGTCGCGCGAGCTATTCCCGTATCCATTGACCACCGGCAGTGCCTCCTCTGGGGTGAGCGTGCGGTTGCGTACGTACGAGTTCCCTCGATCCTCTTGAATTGCTTCCCTTTGGCCAGTGGTGAGACTGATGAACGCGCGACAATCTGGATCGACATCCTGTCCGTCGTAGAAGACGGACCAATCGAACTGGTCGTACACGGCGAGATGCCAGGGATCAAGGGCGGTTGAGCGTTCGAACACCGCCATCTCGTAGAAGATGCCGCTCGGAAGGAGCTTCGCGTACTGCGCGCCGAAGTTTGTTGAATAGCACACAGCCCAGGAGCCTGCGACAGTCCCAGGGTCCCACGGGATAGGGAGCGTGGTGGCGCACTCGAGAAGACTCTCACTACTTGCGTTGGGCACCCAGTCCGGTCCACCGTCGAGGGAGCGCGCGACCTCGATAGCGTCGGACTCGGGAAGACCGAGTGCCCGCACCTGCTCGAAGATCTCTTGGGCCCCAAAGCCGGCCCCGAAGCTGATCACCCCTAGGTAACCCCAGGGAGAATCTGGCGACGGTCGATAGGTCAGGTAAAACCACGGGACCTGAGCGCCACCGAGGATTCTCACGAAGCCGAGCCTCTCGGTGCATGACGCACCCATCAGATCAACAGGTCCATCCCTGTCTTGAATGGCGTCCTGGACTGCCTGCGGTGCACACGGTGGGTCCTCAGGTCCGTCGAACGAGTATTCGGACTCAAGGTTGAGTAGGAGGTCAGCTGCGACATCTTGACCGGCCCCGGAGACGGGCACGGGCGCCGCAGCTGCCGTCTCCCTCGATGCAGTACCGGCACCGCCGGTCGAGTTGCCAGCGCTAGCGCATCCGCACAACGACGCAACCGCCATCGCTGTCGGCCACCATCGACTCAACATGACGCGACGGGAACATCGAAGTCGGCCGGCCAAACGGTCGCCTCATCCCAGCAGACGTCCGTCAGCAAGGTTGATCTCAGGTCGACATGTCGCCCGAACACTGCGCCGCGCAGATCCACCTGCTGAAGCCGAGCGTGGTCGAGCTTTGGGCACAGCTCTCCGGCGGAGGTAGGCAGGCACATGAAGCGGGCATTGGACAGGTTTGTTGACGTGATCGTCGCGTCGGTGAGGTCCGAGCCCGACAGATCGGCCGCAGGAAGCTGTGATCGGTCAATCGTTGTGTTTCGAAGGACTGCCCTGGTGAAGTCGACGCAAAGCTCAGTGTTGCTGAGCAGAGGATCTACGGCCTGATCACCTGAACCGCGCGTGTAGAACGTCGGGTTCTGAGCGCATCCCAACAAGCCGTCCTCTATGACCGCGCCGGTCAGGTTCGCGCCGGCCAGGTCCGATCCTGAGAGGGTCGTGTTTCGCAGCTCGGCGTCACTGAAGTTCGTTTGCCGGAAGGACTTCGCCAGCAGCGTGAGGTCGCTGAGATCCGCACCCGAGAAGTCTGCACCGTTGAGCGTCTGCGTCGAGTTCAGCGTTTGAACGAGGACTGAACGCTCGTCTCGACGCGCCTCGCGTTCAGCTCGGCGATTATCGATCAGATACTGCGAGAGAAACACGGCTGCGGTGACCAGTCCTGCGAGAACGATCTCGCTCACCACGGCCTCCCTGAACCAGCCGTGTCCGCCCTCCGATTCCTTCGAAGGTGCGGGTGAGCTTGTCCTGGCTGTGGTTTGGCCCGCGAACAAGGCGACGAGCACTACAAAGACGGTGGCTACTGGTCGCAAGAGATCGAGAATGGCTCTTCTCCAACGCACGGCCGGATTGTAGGGCGTACGTTGCACTCGCGCGGTGGTCAGCCTTCGCGCGCTCTTCTGAGGCTGTATGAGCGCCGTCGGGTGCATCGGGGTGAGTATGGAATGCTGTGAAGGCCGGCCCGGGCGCGGCACCGTCCCTCTGTGTAGTCCGTGAACTCGTTCTGAACTTGGTGCGGGGCCCGGGGGATCGAGGTGTGCAGCTTCGAGCGTGAACCCCAGTTTCCGATTTCTTTCACGTCCCTCCCCGAGGCCGGCCCATCCCAACGCGGGGGTCAGATGCAAACCATTCGTGACCGAGTCGCCTGTCTCGACGTCCACCGCGACCAGGTTGTGGCGCGCGTCCGTGTGAAGGCACGGGCCGCCGGTTGACAACGACGAAGAAGTCGTTCTCGACGATGCGGGCCTCGCTCGAACTCGCTGACCGGCAGGTCGGCCTGGAGGTGACCACCACGGTGATCGAGTCAACCGGTTAGGTGGGCCGGCGTCGTCGCCCTGGCTCCGGCGGCTGGCGTCCGAGTGGTCCAGCGCAGCGACTGAGGCCTGCTGCCGGCGCACCCCGTGATGAAGCTCATCTCGCAAATCTCGGCGCTGCTAGGTTCGCCCACAACGGGGGTGGTCGTCGCAGCAGCGTCGGCGCGCGTGCGATGGGGCAGGGAGGCCAGACGTGGGCAGGCGGTTCGGAGTGGTGCTGGCGACCTCGGTTTCCCTGGTGGTGGGCGTCATCGCGCCAACCGGTGCGCAGCAGTCGCAGGCGAGCCCAGCACCCGCCGCGCCCAAGACGGCTGCGTTCGTCAGCCCATCGGTGCTGCGCGCGATGCAAGGCGCGGAGAAGGGCGCTCCCGCCACCCGCGTGATCGTCTCCTTCGACACCCGTGGAGGCCGCAGCAGCCAGAGCATCTCCGACGTCAGCGCGGCCCGCACGTCGGTGCTGTCGGCGATGCCGGCAGGGTCGTACAGCCTGGTGTCCTCCTTCTCCCGCATCCCCGCCGTCGCGCTGGCGGTCAACGAACTGTCGCTCGACGCGCTGCGCGCCAACCCGCTCGTCTACGCGATCAACGAGGACAGCGTGGTCACCACCGACATGGTGGAGGCCAACGCGCTCACCGGCGTGGGCTCGGTGCACACCGCCGGCATCACCGGCGACGGCGCGACCGTGGCGATCATCGACTCCGGTGTCGACAGCGCCGCAGGCGTCGTGCACCCTGCGCTGGCCGACGATCTGGCTGGGCAGCACTGCTTCCGCACGGAGAACGATTGCATCAACTCCGTCAACAGCGCCAAGGACCAGAACGGCCACGGCACCCACGTCGCCGGCATCATCACCGGCCCCAACGGCGTGGCGCCCGACGCTCGGTTTTACGCGCTGAAGGTGTTCACGACGGGTACCACCAGCGACACGAACATCCTCAATGCGCTGAACTACGTGATCGATCTCAACACCACCAGTGCCGGCACCGTCGACCTCGTCAACATGAGCCTGGGTGGTGACAACTACTCCGACCAGACCACCTGCGATGCCAACGGCGCGGCCTACCTGGCAGCCTTCTCCACACTCAACGCGCAGGGCGTCACGGTCTTCGTCGCCACCGGCAACGACGCCTCGATCACCGAGGTCAGCAGCCCCGGCTGCCTCACCGGCGCCGTCGGCGTCGGTTCGGTGGGTGACGCCGCGGTCGACAACAACTTCCTGGCATGCACCGACAACGCGCTGCCGGACAAGGTGTCGTGCTTCAGCAACGCCACACCAGTGCAGGGCGCCGGTGAGCTCGTCGACATGATGGCGCCCGGCTGCTCGATCACGTCCACCGGTCTCGACGAGTCCACGACGTTCGTGGAGTGCGGCACCTCGATGGCCACGCCCTATTCGGCCGGTACCGCGGCGCTGCTGCTCGAGTACCTTGCCGACCACTCGTTGGCGATGACGCCCGCCCAGATCGAGGCGCACATCGAGGCGACAGGCGTGCAGGTGGCCGATTACCGCATGGCCCCCGGCGCGCCCACGTTCCCGCGCGTGAGCCCGCCACGCATGATCGGCTCGCTCGAGATCGGCGCGCCCGGCAACTTCCAGATCACCGGCTCCACCACCTCGACGGTCAGCATGTCGTGGTCCGAAGTCCCCTCGGCGACCGAGTACCACGTCTACCGGTCATCGGCCGGGGGCACCCCGGTGCTCGCCGGCACGGTCACCCCGCCCGACCTCGCCTACGTCGACAGTGCCGCGCCCTGCGGCAGCCTCACCTACTTCGTCCGCGCCTTCGACGGCTCGATCGAGTCGCTCGACTCGGACACGGACTCGGTCACGGCGCGCTCGTGCCCTGTCGCTCCGACCGGCCTGGCTCTGTCCGTCGTCGACGCAGACACCCACACCCTGTCGTGGACAGACGGCAACAGCGACGAAACCGCCAACATCCTGCAGCGCTCCGTCAACGGCGGGGCCTTCACCGACTACCAAACGCTCGCTCCGGGTACGGCGCTGCAGTTCACCGACGACGCACTCGCCTGCGGTCTCTACCGCTACCGTGCGATCGCGGAGACCGGAGCCGACCGCTCCGCTGCGTCCAACGAGGTGCAGCGTGCGGTCTGCGCCCCCGCCAACGACGACTTCGCCAACGCACAGGTGGTGCCGGCCGGCGTGCCGCTCACCGACACCGAGCCGAACGCGTCGTACGCGAGCGAGGAACCACTCGATCCCAACTACTCGTGCAGGTTCAACGGCGCCGGTCCCGGCTTCCAGGGTGTCTGGTACGACATCACGCCGGCCACCCCGACCCTGGCCACGATCACAACCGCGGCGACGACGGTCTTCCCCCCGAGCACCGGGCTTCCGGACACTCTGCTTGCCGTGTACACCGGCACGCCCGGGTCCCTCACCCAGGTCGCGTGCAACGACGACATCAGTGGCGTCAACTTCCGCTCGACGCTGACCGTCAACTTGAACGCAGGCACCACCTACCACGTGTTCGTGTCGCAGTGGGTCAAGCTGCCGGCAGGAACCGTGGGCAACCTCGTCACCGACTTCACGTGGGCGACGGGCCCGGACAACGATCTGGTCGCGAATGCCCGCGTCGTGAACGCGGACAACTACACCAGCACCGTCACGAGCGCGCAGACCGCGACGGTGTCGGCCACGGACCTGCCCCATTCGTGCTCCTTCGACTCCGGCGGTACCAACATCGTCCCGCGGGTCGGCAGCCACACCCTGTGGTGGACGTTCACGCCCACCGCCGATGGCACGGTCGACCTGGACACGCTGTCCAGCAGTGGATCCTTCACCGACACGATCATGTCCGTCTACACCGGAACACCAGGGGCGTTCACCGTCGCCGCCTGCAACGACGATGCCACGAGCGCCTCATCGCTTCGTTCCCGGATCCTCGACCTTCCCGTTACCGCTGGCACGACCTACACCATCTATGTGTCGCGCTGGAGTGCGACGGCGGCGACGACGGCCGGCACCGCGGTGCTGCACTCGGTGTTCAGTGTCGAGCCGGCCGTGGTCATCAACCCCGAGACGGTCGACGTCACCGAGGGCGGCGCCACCGACGCCTACACGGCGGTGCTGGCGACGGCCCCGACCGCGGACGTGACGGTGTCCGTCACCGGCGACGCGGATTGCACCGCCGCGCCGGCGTCGCTCACGTTCGCCCCCGCCAACTGGTCGGTGCCGCAGACCGTCACCGTCACGGCTGTCGACGACCTGCTGGCCGAGGGCACGCACTCGTGCACCATCACCCACGCGGCCACGAGCACCGACGCCGCGTACAACGGCCTGCCGGTGGCGTCCGTCACCGGCACGGTCACCGACCACGTCATCCCGGCGAGCGTGTCGATCTCCAAGGCGGCGGTGGCACCGACGTCGCGGCCGGAGCCCGGCGGTGCGTTCTCGCACACGCTCGTGATCCGCAACTTGTCGCCGGTGCCGGCGACGATCATGGCGCTCACCGACGAGGACACGCTGTCTGCCGGTTGCAGGGCGCTGATCTCCACCAGCCTGGCCGCGAACGACTCGGCGCCCGGTGGCGCCGACGAGGCGAC
The DNA here is from genome assembly GCA_964477795.1 of uncultured Bifidobacterium sp. Lineage (GTDB taxonomy): Bacteria > Actinomycetota > Acidimicrobiia > Acidimicrobiales > Ilumatobacteraceae > UBA668. The sequence continues at coordinate 1,782 of CAYZFZ010000073.1, read as the reverse complement.
GTGCACGTCGACGGGCACCCACACGGCGGCCGGGAGCTTCACCACCACTGCGTCGGTGTCGGTGTCGAATGCGTTCGCCCAGACCGACACGAAGACCGCCAGCGCGGCTGTCACGGTCACAGACGTCCCGCTCGTCGACGGCGATGTGACGATCACCGGTTCGGCCGATCCGGCCTCCGTGCCCGAGACCGGTGGCAACGTGGCGTTCACCCTCGTGGTCACGAACAACTCGCAGCAGCCGTTCACGGTGGATCAGCTGGTGGGTAGCGGGGTGACCGTGTCGGCGATCGATGCCGCGGCCGTCGGGGGCTGCCTCAGCGGCGTCGGTACCTCGGTGCCGGCTGGCGGCACGTTCACGTGCAGCTTCAGCCAGTTCGTCTCCGGTGAGGCCGACAACGGGCCCACGGCCCACATGGTCACCGTCACCGTCTCGGACGCGAACGGCAACCGGACCACGGGTGCGGTCACGGTCCACGTGAACCTGACCGCGGTGACGGCGCCGACCACGCCCACCGTCCCGCCGACCACGATCGCCACCGGCCGCCAGATCCCGGCGACCGGTGGTTCCATCGCCGGCACCCTGCTGCTCGCGGCCTCGTTCCTCGGAGTGGGCGCCGTCCTGGTCCGCCGCCGCGAACGCCGCAACGCCAGTTGATGGGGAATCAGGGGCGGCGGCGGGTGAGCTCGGCGCGGATGGCCTCGACGGTGGGCGCGGCCGGTGCGTCGAACTGTGCGGCCAGCTCGACGGCGGCGACGGCGAGCTGAGTGGTGGTGTGTGGCACCACCTCGCCGAGCTCCGCGGCGTGCTGGCGCACGAACTCGGCGGCAGCGCGCACGGCGGCATGGAGGGCTGCGCTGCGCTCGTCGTCATACCGGAAGCGCCAACGGATCGCCTGCGCCGCGATCGGCTCCTTGCCCGGCTCGTCGGGTAGCACGCCGGCGGCGGGGAAGATGCGGCAGTCATACGTGCGGCACGTGCGCGGCCGGTGCTCGTAGATGCTGCACCCCTCGGGCCGCAGCATCGGGCAGCGGCCGTGTTCGTCGTAGCCCATCAGCACGTGCCCGCGCGGTGCGCCGGGGGCGGGGAACAAGAGGGTGCTGGGGATGTGGGCGAGGGCGTCGTGCTCGTCGGGCGCGACGTGCACGAACTGCGCCGACGAGCAGCAGGCCACACACGTGCCGCAGGCGACGTCGGTGGCGCCACCCTCGCGGATCGCCACCTGCACCTGCGCCAGCCACTGCCCGAAGTCGCCAGCTGCAAGCGGCTGCTCGTGCATGCCCTCAGCGCACGAGTGCGAGCGCGGCGTCGAGCTCGGCGCCGTCGAAGTCGGGCCATGGTCGCTCGGTGAAGTACACCTCGGCGCCGACGCTCTGCCACAGCATGAAGTTGGAGAGGCGCAGCTCTCCGGAGGTGCGCACCATCACGTCCACCGGTGGCAGCTCGGGCAGGTAGAGGTGGCTACCGATGGCTTCCTCCGTGACGGGGCCCTCTGCTGCAGCAGCGGCGGCAGCGTGCACCATCTCGGCGTGGCTGCCGTAGTCGAAGGCGACGGTGAGCACCATGCCCGTGTTGCCCGCCGTGTCGGCGATGGCCTTGCGGATGGCGCGCTGCACATACTTCGGCGTGCGCGCGTCGGCGCTGTCGAAGGGGCGACCCATCCACTGGATGCGCACGTTCAGCTCGTTGAGCTCGGCGACACGCCCGAACAGCTTCTTGTGCAACCCGAGGATGTGGCGCACCTCCGTGCGCGGCCGCACCCAGTTCTCCGTGGAGAAGCCGAA
>CAYZFZ010000072.1:0-13746 GCA_964477795.1 uncultured Bifidobacterium sp. | reverse complement strand
AGTTGCGCGACTACCCGACGCTGGCGCACGTGATCGGCTTCGTGCGCGACCGTGCTCCCCAGACTGAGGCACCGGAAGCCACGCCGGCGGAAACCTCACCTGCGAAAGCCACTCAGGCGGAAGCCGACGCGGCGGAAGCCACACCCGCCGCCAGTTCGGCCTTCCCGCGCCGCGTGCCCGTGCCCGTCGTGCGCCCACCGCTGGAGGTGTGCGAACAAACCGGCGTGGAGCTCACGACCGGCGATCGCGTCGTGCTCTTCCCCGACGTGGGTGGCGTGGCCACCGAGCTCGCCGCCCAGCTCGCCGCACTCGGCGTGGAGGTGCTGCTCGCCGATGGCGCTCCCACACGCGAGGCGTGGGAGCAGACGGTGACCGGCTGGCGTTCCGGCGGCGAGATCAAGGGGGTCTTCTGGCTGCCCGCGCTCGATCAGGTCGCCGTCGACACACTCGAGCCGGACAACTGGACCGAGGCGCTGCGCATCCGGGTCAAGCTGCTCGCCACCACCATGCGCGTGCTGTACGACGACATGGCGGCCGGGCACTTCCTCGTCAGCGCGGTGCGCCTCGGCGGCATGTTCGGCTACGACACTGCCGGCGCGCAGGACGTGCTCGGCGGCGCGACGAGCGGGTTCACCAAGGCCTTCGCCCGCGAGCGCGCGGATGCGCTGGTGAAGGTGGTCGACGTCGCCACCGCAGCCGAGGCCGGTGAGGTTGCCGGCCAGTTGCTCGCGGAGCTGGCCCACGACCCGGGTGCCGTGGAGGTCGGCCGCGCGGCCGGCCTGCGCTGGGGCATCGGCGTGGCAGAGCGCGAGGTGGTGGAGGATCCGGCACGCCTGCTCGGGCCCGACGACGTGTTCGTGGTCACCGGCGCCGCCGGCAGCATCGTCAGCGCGATCACGAGCGACCTCGCGCTCGCGTCGCGGGGCACGTTCCACCTCATCGACCTCACGCCTGCGCCGGCGGCGGACGACCCCGACCTGGAGCGCTTCGTCCACGACCACGACGGGCTCAAGATGGACATCGCCCACCGGCTCGCCGAGCGCGGCGAGCGGGCCACCCCGGCGCTCGTCGAGCGCGAGCTCGTCCGCCTCGAACGGTCGCGGGCCGCACTCGACGCGATGCAGTCCGTCGAGCGTGCGGGCGGCACCGTCCACTGGTACCAGGCCGACCTCACCGATGCCGCCGCGGTGCGCACGGCCGTCGAGCAGATCGTCGAGCGGTCCGGCCGCGTCGACGTGCTGCTGCACTGCGCCGGCCTGGAGATCAGCCGCTTCCTGCCCGACAAGACCGACCGCGAGTACGACCTCGTGTTCGACGTGAAGAGCAACGGCTGGTTCCACCTGCTGCACGCCCTGGGCGACACCCCGCTGGGCGCGGCGGTGGTGTTCAGCTCCATCGCCGGCCGCTTCGGCAACGGCGGCCAGACCGACTACAGCGCGGCGAACGATCTGCTGTGCAAGAGCGTGTCCGCCTTCCGCACGTCGCGCCCGTCGACTCGTGGTGTCGCGATCGACTGGACCGCGTGGGCGAGCATCGGCATGGCCAGCCGCGGGTCGATCCCGAAGATGATGGCGATGGCCGGCATCGACATGCTGCCGCCGGAGATCGGCGTCCCGGCGGTGCGTCACGAGCTCACCGCCGCCGGCAACGGTGGCGAGGCCGTCATCGCCGGCTCGCTGGGCATCATGCTCGACGAGTCGCCGACTGGTGGCCTCGACACGATCGCGACCTACGCGGCGCTGGCCGCCGTCGCCCACGGTCCGATGGCCGGGGAGCCCGTCGCGTGCACCCTGGCCGACGGCCTCGTCGTGCGCACCACATTGAGCGCCGAGCAACCGTTCCTGAACCACCACCGCATCGACAGCACGCCCGTGCTGCCGGGTGTGATGGGCATGGAAGGCTTCGCCGAGGTGGCGAGCCTGCTCGTGCCCGGGTGGGAGGTGCACTCGCTGCGCGACGTGGAGTTCCTCGCGCCGTTCAAGCTGTACCGCGACGAGCCGCGGGTCGCCGAGATCCGGGCGCGCCTGCTGCCGGGCGACGACGGTCGGTTGCGCGCCGAGTGCGTGCTCGTCGGCCGGCGCACGCTGCCCGGGCAGCCGGAGCAGACGACCGTGCACTTCACCGGCACGGTCGTGCTCGCGCCATCCAACAGCGCACGCGAGCCCGTCGGCGCCCCGGCCGCGACGGCGAAGAAGCCTCCGGCCGGCGCGGTCGCCGCGGCCGACGTGTACGAGATCTACTTCCACGGACCGGCGTACCAGGTGCTTGCCCAGGCCTGGGCCGAGGGTGAGGTGGTCGTGGGGCTCACACCCGCCGAGCTGCCCGCCAACCAGCTCGACGGCGACGCAGTGCTGCTCGCCTGGCCGCGGCTCGTGGAGCTCTGCTTCCAGACCGCGGGCGTGCACGAGCTGGGCACCACCGGTTCGATGGCCCTGCCCGCGCGGGTGGGTGGCGTCGAGATCGTCGTCCCGCCGGCCGACGGCACGGGTTCGCTCGCCGGCGCCCGCGCCGTGGTGTCGCGTGCGGCCGACGGCGACGGAGCGGTCGTCGTCGACGCCGCGGGCAACGTCGTGCTGCGCCTCGCCGGCTACTCGACGACCGTGCTGCCCGGCGGCCCCGCCGACGAACTGCTCGCCCCGTTGCGGGCGGCGATGGTGCCCCAGCCGGCGGCCACCTCACGGCGCAGCAAGAAGTGACCGGCATGGCCACCATCACCCGCCTGGCGATCGTCAACCGCGGTGCCGCCGCGATGCGGCTGATCAACGCTGCTCGCGAGTACGCGGCCGAGCATCAGCGCGACATCCGCATCGTGGCCGTGCACACCGACGCCGACGCGCGAGCGCTGTTCGTGCGCGAGGCCGACGAGGCCGTGCGCGTGGACGGGGCGATCTCCGCCGACGACCTCGCCCCGCTGGCCGACGCGCTGGAAGTGGCGCAGGTGGACGCGGCGTGGGTGGGGTGGGGCCCGCTCGCGCAGCAGCCGGCATTCGCCGAGCTCTGCGCAGACCTGGGCATCATCGATGTCGGGCTCGGCGCTGCGACGCTCGCCAGGGTCGCGGATCGGGAAGCGCTGCGCGAGGCGGCGGAGTCCGCCGGGGGCGGCATCGCCCCGCTGTCGATCGTGGACACCGGGTACTCGCGGCACATCGAGGTGCTCGTCGCCGGCGATCGCTTCGGGACGGTCTGGGCGCTGGGCGTGCACGACGGCACGCTGCAGCGGCGGTCGGAGAAGGTGCTGGTGGAGACCGCGGATCCGGCGCTGATCGGCATCGACGACGACCTGCTCCTGTCCGTCGCTGCCCGCATCGCATCGCTGGCCGGCGTGGTGGGCGCGGCCACGATCGCGTTCGCGCGGCCGGCCCCGGGCGCCGACGTGCGCCTGCTGCGGATCAGCAGCGGGCTGCCCCTCGGCCACGGCGCCACCGAGATCGCCAGCGGCATCGACCTCGCCAAGTTGCAGCTGCACATCGCCGAGGGCGGCCGCCTGGTCGGCACCCCGCCGCCCGTCACCGGCCACTCGATCGCCGTCCGCCTGAACGCCGAGGATGCCGAGCTGGGCTTCGCCCCGGCTCCCGGCCGGGTCGACCTGCTGCAGCTGCCCACCGGGCCTGGCCTGCGCATCGACCCCGCCGTTGCCGAGGGCGACGCGGTCCGCCCCGGTGACGATCCCACGATCGCCGAGGTGGTGGCGTGGGGGCGCGACCGCGACGAGGCGCGTGTGCGCTTGCGCCGGGCCCTCGCGCAGTTGCCCGTCGTGCTCGACGGCGGCACCACCAACAAGGGCTTCCTGCTCGACCTGCTCAGCCGGGCGGAGGTGCGCGCCGGCGACTACGACACCGGCTGGCTCGACCGCTTGGCAGCCAGCGGTGAGACGAGCGGCAGGGAGTACGGCGACGTCGCGGTCCTGATGGCCGCAGTCGACGCGTACGACGAGCGCCAGCGCAGCAGCCGCGCGCTGCTGTTCGCCACGGCGCGGCGGGATCGCCCGCAGGTGTCGGCCGAGCTCGGCCGCCATGTCGAGCTGTGCCACCGCAGCCACAACTACGCGACCTATGTGCGGCGCACCGGGCGCCGCCAGTACCGGGTGCTGGTCGACCAGGTGGAGGTGCCGCTGGTGGTCACCCGCCTCGGCAGGCACCAGAGCCGCATCGAGGTGGACGGCCGCGCGCTGCGCATCGTCTCGGTGATCCAGGGAGGCGACCACCTCGTCGAGGTGGAGGGTGTCCCGCACCGCCTGTCCCGCGGCGACGGTGGCATCGTGCGTGCCGGCCTTCCCGGCGTGGTCGTCGCCGTGCACGTCGCCGAGGGCGATCTGGTGGCCGCCAACGACCTGCTCGTCACCGTCGAGTCGATGAAGATGGAGAGCCCTGTCGTGGCGCCGTTCGCCGGCCGCGTGCGCCGGCTGCTGATCGGCACCAACGTGCAGGTGGACTCGGGGGCGCCGCTCGTGCAGCTGGAGCAGTTGAACCGGGCTGACGTGCCCGCCACCGAGCCGCGCTGCCAGTTCCACGCCGTCGCCGGCGCGGCAGCCGAGCACTCCGCCGATGCGCGCTTCGCCGCCAATCTCGACACCCTCATCCGGCTGGTGATGGGCTACGACGTGGCCGCCGCAGTGGCACAGCGGGTGGCGGTCGACCAGGCGTCGATCGCCCGCCAGCTACCCGCCGACTCGCCCGAACGGATCGCCGGCGAGCTGCGCCTGCTCGGCGTATTCGCGGACCTGCGGGCACTCTTCCGCAGCGCTCGCGATCTGGCGAGCGCGGATGTGGAGGAGGGCGACGTGCAGGTGCGCAGCCCGCAGGAGCACCTGCACGCGTTCCTGCGTGCGCCCGGCCCCGCCGTGGAGGGGGTCCCGCCGAGCTACCTCGCCGCGCTGCGCCGAGCGCTCGCGCACTACGGCATCCGCGATCTGGAGCACACCGAGGCACTGGAGGAGGCGCTGTACTGGATCATGCAGTCGCGCCAGCGGGTGGACGTGCAGGTGCCGGTGATCGTCGCCGTCCTCAACCACTGGCTGGAGCGCCCGGCCGTCGACGCCGGCGAGCAGTTGCGCGACACGCTCGACCGGCTCGTGGCCGCCACCCAGCGCGACCACCCCGTGGTCGCCGACCTCGCCCGTGAGGTCGCGTACGCGGCCATCGATCGCCCGCTCGTGGAAGCGGCGCGCGCGGCGGTGCTGTCCGAGGCGCTCGCCCACCTCGACGCGGTCGTTGCCGGCGAGGGCGACCGAGGTGCGCACGTCGACGCCGTCGTTGCCTGCCCGGAGCCACTGGAGCACGTCCTGCTCGATCAGGCCAGGGTCGGTGGGCCGATCACGGAGGAGGTCGTCACCGAGCTGCTGATCCGCCGCCACCATCGGTGGGGCACGTTCGGCGAGTTCACGATCGAGCGCGTCGTCGCCGGCCGCAGCACCGTCGTGGTCGAGCACGCGACGGGCGACTCGCCGATCACTATCGTCGCCGCCTGCGTGCCGTTCTCGGCGCTGCAGGCCACCGTCGCTGCTGCTGTCGCCCGCGCTGCCGCCGTCGCCTCGACGGTGCAGCTCGAGGTGTACTGCTGGTCCGACGGCGAACCCGGCGCGCCCGAGCTCGACGACGACGAGCTTGCCGAGGCCGCCGGCCATGCGCTGCGCGCCGCCGACACGGGCGGCCTGGTGGACGGCCGCCTCGCGCACGCGGTCGTCGCCGTCTCCAATCGCGTCGCCTCGGCGGGCGACGAGCGACGGGTGCGGCACGTGACGTTCCGGCCGTCGTCCGAGGGGCTGGTGGAGGATCGCTTCCTACGCGGGCTGCACCCGATGATGGCCGAGCGCCTGCGCCTGTGGCGCCTCTCCAACTTCACCCTCGAGCGCCTCGCGGCATCGTCCGGCGTGCACCTGTTCCGCGCGATCGGCCGTGAGAACGCGAGCGACGAGCGCCTGTTCGCGATCGCCGAGGTGCGCGACCTCACCCCGGTACGCGACGACGAGGGTCGGCTGGTGGCCCTGCCGGAGCTGGAGCGGACTCTGCTCGCCGCGATGGAGAGCATCCGGCGCGTCCAGGCACCGCGCCCCCTCGGCCAGCGGCTCTGGTGGAACCGCATCGTGCTGCGCGTGTGGCCGGTGGCGACGTTCGAGGTGGACGAGATGGAGGCAGTGGCGGCGAAGATGGCCGTCGCCGCGAGTGGGCTGGGCCTGGAGGAGGTGCACCTGCTGTGCCGCCGTCCAGACCCGGCGACCGGCGCGCTGCGCGACGTCGCGCTGCGCTTCACCGCCACCACCGGCACCGGGTTCGTGCTGCACGAGACCGCGCAGCCGATCGAGCCGCTGGTGCCACTCGACGAGTACTCGCGCAAGGTCGTGCAGAGCCGGCGGCGGGGCACCATCTACCCGTACGAGCTGATCCGCGGGCTGGTCGCCGCGCGTGCCGGTGGGCGCGACGAGATCACCGGCGGCAGCTTCGTGGAGCACGACCTCGACGACGCCGGCGCGCTGGTGGCGGTGGACCGTCCGGCGGGGTGCAACACGGCGAGCATCGTCGTCGGCGTCGTGCGCAACACGAGCGACCGCTATCCCGAGGGCATGGTGCGCGTGGCTCTGCTCGGCGACCCCACCCGCGCGCTCGGCGCCCTGGCGGAGCCCGAGTGCCGCAGGATCATGGCAGCCATCGACCTCGCCGAGCAGATGGGCGTGCCGATCGAGTGGTACGCACTGTCCGCCGGGGCGAAGATCGCGATGGACAGCGGCACCGAGAACATGGACTGGATCGCCGACGTGCTGCGGCGCATCATCGAGTTCACGCAGCAGGGCGGCGAGCTCAACGTCGTCGTCACCGGCATCAACGTGGGCGCGCAGCCGTACTGGAACGCCGAGGCGACGATGCTGATGCACACCAAGGGCATCCTGGTGATGACCCCGGCGAGCGCGATGGTGCTCACCGGCAAGCAGGCGCTCGACTTCTCCGGTGGTGTGTCGGCGGAGGACAACCACGGCATCGGCGGCTACGAGCGGGTGATGGGCCCCAACGGGCAGGCGCAGTACTGGGCACCCGACGTGCCCGCCGCCTGCGGTGTGCTGCTGGCGCACTACGCGCACAGCTACTGCGCGCCGGGCGAACGCTTCCCGCGCCGGGCGATCACCACCGACCCCTTCGACCGCGACGTCCGCACGTCGCGCCACCACCTCGACGGTTCCGACCTCGACACGGTGGGCGACATCTTCAGCGAGGCGACGAACCCCGAGCGCAAGAAGCCCTTCGACATCCGTTCGGTGATGCGCGCCGTGCTCGACAGCGACCACGCGACGAGCGAGCGCTGGGCCGACCTGGCGGAGAGCGACACGGCGGTGGTGTGGGACGGCCACCTCGGCGGCATCCCGGTGTGCGCGATCGGCATCGAGGCGCACGCGCTCGCCCGCGAGGGCCGGCTGCCGGCCGACGGGCCCGACCAGTGGACGTCGGGCACCCTGTTCCCGATGTCGTCGAAGAAGATTGCGCGGGCGGTCAACGCGGTCAGCGGCAGCCAGCCGTTGCTCGTGCTGGCCAACCTGTCCGGCTTCGACGGGTCGCCCGAATCCATGCGGCGCACCCAGCTGGAGTTCGGCGCCGAGATCGGCAGGGCCGTCGTCAACTTCCGCGGGCCCGTCGTGTTCTGCGTCGTCAGCCGCTTCCACGGTGGGGCGTTCGTCGTGTTCAGCCAGAAGCTGAACCCGCAGCTGGAGACGCTGGCCATCGAAGGGTCGCACGCGTCCGTGATCGGGGGCTCGCCGGCCGCGGCCGTCGTGTTCGCCGGCGAAGTGGATCGGCGCACCCGCCGCGACGAGCGGGTGCTCGCGCTGGAGGAACGCATGGCCGCCGCGACGCCGGGGGAGAAGGCCCGGTTGCGCAACGAGCTGGTGCAGGTGACGGCTGCCGCCCACTCCGACCAGCTCGGTGCGGTCGCTGCCGAGTTCGACGCCATCCACAGCGTGGAGCGGGCGCAGGCGGTGGGGTCGGTCAGCCGCATCATCCCGGCCGAACGGCTGCGCCCACTGCTGATCGACGCCGTCGAGCGAGGAATCCGGCGTGAGCTCGAGCTGCGAGGGCCGCCGGCGTGACCGGCGAGCCGCCCACCGTCAGCTGGCTGCAGCGGCACGAGCGGGACGTGCCGGACGGTGACGGCTGGCTGTCCGAGGGAGAGCGGGCTGTGCAGGCGCGTCTCGTCGTGCCACCGCGGCTGGCGGACTGGCGGCTCGGACGGTGGACGGCGAAGGCCGCGCTGGCGCACGTGCTGGAGGTCGACCCGTTGCGCGTGGCAGTGCTCGCTGCCGAGGATGGTGCGCCCGAGCCGTGGCTCGACGGGCAGCCGCTGGCGCTGTCGCTGTCGATCACGCATCGCAGCGCGCTCGCGCTCGCCGTCGTCGGCGACGGAGTGCGCGTGGGTGGCGATCTGGAGGTGGTGGAGCCGCGCTCCGACGCGTTCGTCCGCGAATGGTTCGGCGAGGCGGAGCAGCACATGATCGCCACCGCCCTCGCGCCCGGGCCCGCGCCGGAGCTGCCCTGCCTGCTGTGGTCCGCGAAGGAGGCCACGGCGAAGGTGCTGCGCGAGGGGCTGCGGCTCGATCCGCGCGGCGCGCTGGTGTCACTCGAGGACGACCGCGAGCCGGGTGAGCCGGTCGGGCACTGGCAACGGTTCTCCGTGGACTGGGCCGACCAGGGCCCGGTGGTGAGCGGGTGGTGGCGTCGCGACGGCTCGTTCGTGCGCACGATCGCCGCCGCGCCCTCGTGCCCGCTGCCGGTGCGCCTCGGGTGACGATTGACCTGACCGCGACCTGCGGCGCACGATGAGGCCATGATCGACCATCTCTCCATCCAGTGCTCCGACACCGCTGCCAGCGCCGCGTTCTACGACCGTGTGCTCGCCGAGTTGGGCGGCTCGCGCGTCATGGACTTCGGCGCGGTCGTCGGCTACGGCATCCCGCCGCACCCCGACTTCTGGATCGGCCCGCACTCCACGGGCGCGGGCTTCCGCGAGTCGCACATCGCGTTCACCGCCCCCGACCGCGCGAGCGTGCGTGCCTTCCACGCTGCGGCCGTGGAGGCGGGTGCGGAGGTGCTGCACGAGCCCCGGCTGTGGCCCGAGTACCACCCGAGCTACTACGGCGTGTTCGTGCGCGACCCCGACGGCAACAATGTGGAAGCGGTGTGCCACCAGCCCGAGTGACGACGCGGGTCGAGCCCGCGTCAGGTGCCGAGCAGCTCGTTGAGCCGCCGATACAGCGGCCACGCCCCCTCGGTGGTGTTGGAGATGACGGTGTGGGTGATGCGCCGGGCCGGGTCGTGCACCGTGGCGCACGAGACACCGGCGTCGTAGCCCTGCAGCATCAGCGCGCCGCTCGCCGGCAGCCACACGCCCAGGCCGTAGCCGCGCGCCGGTGCGGGTGGAGTGTGCGCCCGGGTCATCTCGGTGACCATCGCCGGCGACACGATCGCGCCCGCGACGAACGCTTCCCACAGGCGGTGGAGGTCGTCGGTCGTGGAGTAGATGCCGCCGTCGCCGCCGCCGACGACGGGCAGGTGCAGCACATTGCTGCGCAGCCCGGTGGCGTGCAGGTAGCCGGCGGCGGTGTCGCCGCCCAGCTCGTCGCTGCGGGTGAACGACGTGGCGCTCAGCCCGGCCGGCTTGCACACCCGCTCGTCGACCAGCTCGGCGAAGTTCGTGCTGCTCGCCCGCTGGGCCAGGATGGCGAGCACGGCGAACCCGCTGTTGCAGTACGAGAAGGCGCTGCCGGGGGCGAACTTGTGCGGGTGGCCGGCGAGCGCCGGGAGGTAGTGCTCGACGTCGTCGAGCCGGTGCACGGGCACCGGCATCACGTAGTCGAGGATGTCGCCGTCGCCGTCCTCGTCGAGGTAGTCGCCGATGCCGCTGCGGTGGGCGAGCAGCTGCTGCACGGTGACGCGATCGTCGATCAGCGGGAGGTCGTCGCCGAGCAGCGATCGCGCCGTCGTGTCGAAGCCGAGCACACCGTCCTCGACGAGACTCACCACGGCGAGCGCGGTGAACCCCTTCGTGGTGCTGGCGGTGGCGAAGCGGGTGGTGCTGCGGTTCGGGATGCGGAACCCGCGATGGGCGAACCCGTACGCCTTCTCGAACGCCGTCGCCCCCTCCAGGTCGACGCGCACGACCCCGGAGAACTCACCCTCCGCCGCCAGTTCGTCGATCACCCTCGACAGCTCCTCCATCCCGCGGACGCTACCGCGCCGTCCGGCGGCAAGAAGCGGCAAGAATGGGCGCGGCCGACGACTCGGAGGGGAGTGCGGGATGGGTGAGCACGCGAGCGGGGCCGAGCTGCTGGCAGCCGAGGCGGCGCGCCAGGCCGGCCTTCCCGACGTGCAGTACGAACACACCGACGGGGTGATCGACCTCACATGGGGTCACCCCGACCCGTCGTGCTTCCCGGCGGCCGAGATCGCGGCGGCCGGCGACACCGTGCTCGCCACCCACGGCTGGCAGGCGCTCACCTACGGCGCGCCCGCCGGTGCCGGCCGCACGCGCGAGGCCGTGGCCGAGCTGCTCACCCGCACCGACACCGTGGTGCGCGCCGACGAGGTGATCGTCACCGGCGGCAGCTCGGGCGCGCTCGACCTGCTGCTGACGGTGCTCGCCGTGCCCGGCGACGTCGTGTTCGTGGAGCAGCCCACCTACTTCCTCGCCCTGCGCATGTTCGCCGATCACCGGCTGCAGGCGGTCGGCCTGGCGAGCGACGAGGGTGGCCCCGCCGTCGACGACTTCGCCTCCCGCGCCGCCGCCGCGAGCGCCGGCGGGCGCACCTGCTTCCTCTACCTGGTACCGACGTACGCGAACCCCACCGGCCGCTGCCTGCCGACGGAGCGCCGGCAGCAGTTGCTCGAGATCGCCCGCCGGGACGGCGTGCACGTGATCGACGACGACGTGTACCGCGACACGTCCGCCTCGGCGCCGCCGTCGATGTGGTCGCTGGACCGCGACACCGTGATCCGCCTCGGCTCGTTCTCCAAGTCGCTCTCGCCAGGGCTGCGTGTCGGCTACCTCACCGCCGGCCGCGAGGTGCTCGCACGCATCGGCGGCTGCGGCTTCCTCGACTCCGGTGGCGGCGTCAACCACTTCGCCTCGATGGTGGTCGCCGAGCTGCTGCACTCCGGCCGCTTCACCGGCATTGCCGCCTCGGCCGCCGAGCGGCTCGCCCGTCGCCGGGCCGCGCTCGCCGGCGCGCTCGACACCGGCCTGTTCACGTTCGACGTGCCCGGCGGCGGCTACTTCCTCTGGCTGCGGCTGCCCCCGGGTGTCGCATCGCCGGCTGCCGTCGCGGCGGCGCAGGCGGCGGGAGTGCTGGTGGCCGGCAACCGCAACTTCTGCGTGGACGAGCCGGCAGCGGGCGCGCTGCGCCTGTCGTTCAGCATGCTCGACGAGGCGTTGCTGGCCGAGGGTGCAGCGCGCCTCAACGGCGCGGTGCGCGACCTGCTGCGCTGATCACGACGTCATGCCCTGCAGCCCGACGAGCCCGCGGGCGAGCTCGATCTCGCCCATGTGGCGCAGGCCGTGCTGGTAGATCCAGCACTCGGTGGCGTCGAGCAGGGTGATGCCCACCTCGCCGGCGACGCGGGCGCTGTAGGTGGAGGCGATCTGCGGTGGGAACGGCCGCGGGATCACCACCCGCGTCAGCTCGGCGGGGTCGAGCTGCTCGAGCCACTCCTCGGTGCGGGTGAACACGGCGACCATGTACTCCTGGAACGCGTCGTAGTCGCCGATGCGCTGATGCACCATCTCGTCGACCGTGCGGTGCTTGCCGTGGTCGTTGACGGTCATGCCCACGCGCGCCTGCCACTCGTCGTTCCAGATCGGCGGGGTGCCGGTCATCAACATGAACGACGCGTCGATCATGTTCGTGATGTGGAACAGGCAGAACGCGATCGGCAGCACCCCCTCGCGCTCGAAGTGGTTGACGTGCTCGATGTCCATCGTCGCCACCGCCTGGTGGTAGAGCGAGTGCATCGCCTTCATCCGCCGCTGCAGCGAATCGAGGATCAGTTCGTTGCTCATGGTGGTCACTCCCTGGCCAGCTCGGTGCGCGCCGTGGCCTGGACGTCGGCCTTGTCCGCGCGGGTGTGGATGTCGATGGTGACACGTCGGATCGTGCCGTTGAACGGGAACGGGCCCTCGTAGTCGTCGACCACCGGCGACAGCGCGTCGCGGCCGATGTCGAGGCCGGTGGAGCCCAGCATGCGCACGATGCGCGGGATGGCGACGGTGGCCAGCTCGCTGCCGTCGGCGCCGATGCCGATGACCCCCTCCTTACCGTTGCGCCGGAAGGTGGCGGTGAGCGTGTGCGCGCCGGGTGCCAGTGAGACCGGGGCAGTGGCCCGCTGGTGGGTGCCGAGCGCGTTGTAGTCGAAGTGCAGCTCGCCGTCCTTGACGAAGAAGCTGTGCCCGAGGTTGTGGCTGCCGCGGGCGTAGACGACGCCCTGCGCCGCCGTGTCGCCGACGGTGACCTCGGCGGTGAGCGTCCACTCGCGACCGCCCAAGCCCGGCGACGGGTCGGAGGGGATGTGCGAGATCGGCCACAGGTACTCGTAGCTGCCGCGCGCGTGCGGTGTGCCCGGGCGGGGTGCTCCGCCGAACAGTTCGATGGTGCGGTCGTCGAGCGGCAGCACACCCATCTCGCCGGCCTGGCTCCACCACAGGTCGATCATCTCGCGCAGCTTCTCGGGCCGCTCGGTGGCCAGGTTGCGGCACTCGCTGAAGTCGTCGCTCAGGCAGAACAGCTCCCACTCGTCGTCGTCGTAGGGGTGCCCGGCCGTGTGGTACGTGGTGGCCTTCCACGCCACGCCGTCGTCGCCGAGTGCCCAGATGCCGCGGTGTCCCATCTGCTCGAAGTACTGCACCCGGCGCGGCGGCGCCGCGGCGGCGTCGGTGAACGTGGGGGCCAGAGAGCGCCCGTGCATTGGGATCTGCTCGACGCCTGCCACCACCTCGGGCGCCGGCGCCCCGGCGATGTCGAGCACCGTGGCGGCGATGTCGACCGCATGGCAGAACTGGTGGCGGATCTCACCCTTCGCGGCGATGCCCGCGGGCCAGTGCATGACGAGCGGATCGCGCACCCCGCCGCCGTAGGTGTTCTGCTTGTACCACCGCAGCGGGCTGTTGCCGGCCTGCGCCCATCCCCATGGATAGTTGCTGTGCGAGTGGGGCCCGCCGATCTCGTCGAGGTGGTGCTCGACGAGATCGTCGATGTCCTCGAACATCCCGTTGAAGAAGCTGAACTCGTCCATCACCCCGAAGGGGCCGCCCTCGCGGCTCGCGCCGTTGTCGGAGAGCACCATCACCAGCGTGTCGTCGAGCAGGTCGAGTGAGTCGAGGAAGCCGGTCAGGCGGCCGATCTGGGCGTCGGTGTGTTCGAGCATCGCCGCATACGCCTCTTGCAGGCGGCAGGAGAACTTCTGCTGGTTGACGGTGAGCTCGTTCCACGCGGGCACTCCCGGGTTGCGCGGCGCCTGCAGGGTGCCCTCGGGGATCACCCCCATCTCCAACTGACGCTGGAACCAGCGGTCGCGCCACACGTCGTAGCCCTCGTCGAAGGCACCCTTCCAACGATCGAGGTAGGCCTGGGGTGCCTGGTGCGGCGAGTGCATCGCGCCGAAGGCGAGGTACAGGAAGAACGGGCGGTCGGGGCGCACCGACACGAGGTCGCGCACCCACCCCATCGACTGATCGACGACGTCCTCGCTGAAGTGGTAGTCGGGCCGGTCGGCGGGC
>CAYZFZ010000071.1:639-13825 GCA_964477795.1 uncultured Bifidobacterium sp. | reverse complement strand
ACCGTGTCGGCGTCGGGGAACACCTCCGGGTCGCGGTTGGCGGCCGGGAAGTTCATCAGTACGCGCTCGCCGGCCTTGATCGGGCAG
Source organism: uncultured Bifidobacterium sp. (assembly GCA_964477795.1). GTDB lineage: Bacteria > Actinomycetota > Acidimicrobiia > Acidimicrobiales > Ilumatobacteraceae > UBA668. The sequence goes on along the minus strand of CAYZFZ010000071.1, from coordinate 13,738 downwards.
CCCTTGTACTCCGTGTCCTCGACGAGGCGGCGGGCCATCGTCACCGGCGCGTAGGCGCGCAGGAACTCCTCGATCGCGGTGGGCATCAACTCCGGCTCGGCCACCAGGCGGCGGCGATCCTCCGGGTGGGTGGCCAGGTGCCACATCGTGGAGCCGATCGACGACCAGGTGGTGTCGATGCCGGCGATCAGTAGCAGCGCGCACATGCCCATCACCACCGGGTCGCTGATCGGCTCGCCGTCGTGCTCGGACTGCATGAGCTCGGTGATGAAGTCGTCCTTCGGCTCGGCGCGGCGCTCGGCGATCGCCTGCTGGACGAAGCCGATCATGCCCATCACCCCGCGGCGGCGGCGCACCGGGTCGTTGGCGAACTCGAGGATGTCGCGCACCCACTCGGTGAATGTGCCCGACATGTCCTCCGGCACTCCGAGGATGTGGCCGATCACGCGCACGGGGATCTGCTGCGCGTACTCGGCGGCTGCGTCGCCCTCGCCGCGGGTGAGGATGTCGTCGACGAGCCGCCGGCACAGCGCGCGCGTGTAGATCTCGTACTCGGCGACGCGGGCCGGGCTCATCGTGGGCAGGATGAGGCGGCGCGTCCAGCTGTGCAGTTCGCCGTCGGCGCTGATCGGCGGCACGCCGGCGGTGAGCACCGGCGCCTGCTGCGCGCCCTGGTCGGCGCCGGTGTCGGGTGCGATGATCGGGACGACGCTGATGCCGTTACCCGAAGGGAACTTCTCCACGTCGTGGGCGATGTCGTACACGTCGGCGTAACGAGTGGGCAGCCACGAGCCGCCCCAGCGGTCGGTGTGTGCCATCGGGCAGCTCGCGCGCAACTCGTCCCAGATGCCGAACGGGTCGCTGATGTAGCCCGGGTCGAAGATGTCGTAGTCGGTTGCCCAGTCGTGCACCGGTGCGGTGACCGGCGCCTCGTATGACGTGTCGCTGCTCATCGGGTCATCCTCTCAGAACGGCGTGGTGAACGGCTTGTCGGCGGGCGGGGCCGCTCACGACGGCAGGGTGTAGGTGTTCTCCAGCTCGTCCTGCACGACGGTGGCGACGGTGGCGCTCGTGTCGACCACCAGCTCGTCGTCGAGCACCCGCGTGCGGTAGGTCCAGCCGTCGGGCAGGGCCAGGCGCTCGCCCAGCGAGTGCAGCGACCCCTGCGTGAGCGTGGGGTCGACGCCGATGCAGTAGGCCTGCATCACGTAGGCAACGCCATCGGGCCGCACGAGCTCGTGCACCACCTTGCCGGCGTCGAAGAAGAACACCGCACCACGGTTGACGTGGCGCTCCGCGTACGGCTGCGTGCTGGGTGGGGTGCTGCCCAGATCGATGGTGGCGATGCGCCGCATCGTGAGCCCGTTGAAGTCGTGGAACACCGGCTCCACCACGGCGACCTTGGTCCCAAGCCCGTCGAGCATCCAGTGCCGCGGCCCGTTGAGCTTCACGAACGCTGCGCCCAACTCGGCGGCGATCGAGGTCGGATCGAGCGTCTCCCACAGCTCCTGCGGGCAGTCGTTCAGCATCTGTGTGCCGTAGACCTCTGCCTGCAGCCCCCCGACGCGCATGAACACGGCGAGCACCTCACCGTAGCGGACGCCGCGCATGTCGGAGATCAGTCGTGGTGTGGTCGCGCTCGACACAGGTGCCGCCTTTCGTCGTGCCGGCACATCACCGGCGGAGGCAAACTAGTGGCAGCGCGAGTGTCAGTTCAAGGGTTTCGTTCGGGTCGGGCAGGGCAGCCGTCGTCGCGGTCGTCACGGCCGCCGTCGCGGCCGCGCTCGTCGCATCGGGTGCCGGGGCGGCTCACGTGAACCGTTTCAGCCGGGCTCGGCGGGCACCGTGGCTGGGTGATGGTGCGCGGCGAGCCAGGCGGATCGCCACGGGTCGTGCCAGGGCGTTTGCGAGAACAGGGTGGTCAGCGTCCAGTCCAGATCGAGACGGTCGCCCACCCATTGGCAGCGCCCGTCGTCCGCGCCCCGTGCCGCCAAGCCCACCGCCTCCGCCGAACCGTCCACCACGGCGGGCCCATCGGACAGCACCGTGCCGTCAGGAAGGATGAACTCGGCACGGCCATCCGCGCGCCGGCGCGCGCTCCACCCGCCCTCGTGGAGGCGGTGATGGTGGTAGGCGCACACCAGCGTGAGGTTGGCCGGATCGTTGCTGCCACCGTGGGAACGGTGATGCAGGTGATGAACATGGTGCCTGGCATGACGGTCGCACCCCGGCACCTGGCAGGTGCGATCGCGCTGCTGGACCAGGCGGCGCAAACGGCCGCGCACAACGCTGCCCCTCGCGGACACGCTGGTGACCGTTCCCTCACCGTCGTGGCCGACCGTCTCCTCATCCGCGTCACAGCAGATCCGATCCGCGGTGGCATCGCTCACACCAACCACCAGGTCTGCTGCCTGGCCTTCGGCGTGCAGTTCCTGGCGGTCGTCGCCCGTATGCAGGTGCACCAGATACGGCGACCTGGAACCACTCGACCCGCCAGTCTCGCCGGACGGTGCGGTGGCGACCCCGGCCATCGCCACCAGACCATCGGCCCGACGCTCGGCAAGGCCGGGCCGCTCCCCCTCCGCGGTGAGCCCCGGCGGTTGCGTGAACGCATCGATCGCGGCCACCACCTCCACACCCAGCGGGGCGGGCAGCGTCGCGGTGATGGTGATCGTGCGATCCGCGTTGCGCTGCACATGCACACCACGCCGCGCCCACTGCACCCCATCAGACGCCTCGTCACCCGGTGGCAACGCACGACGGTAAGCCGCCACCACACGCTCCACCTGATGAGTGGTACCAGCAAGCGCGATACTGACCAGACCCTCCTCGTTCGCCGGCTCGGCAATACGAGTGATCGCTCGTACCTTCGAATACGGCAGCCGACCCAGACGCATCTGCTCGCACACCAACGGCAGACACGTGAGCGCACGGGCAACCCGCAACTTCTCTCGCGCCGTGCGCGAATCGAGCCCCAACTGCCAACACATCCACGCCACACACGAGCTCGCACCCCACTGCTGCCACCCCTCCCGCCGGTCGAACTCGGCCAACAACTCGAACCAACGGAACTCCGCCGCCGTCATGTTGGCCGACCAGGTGCACAACTCCGCCTCGAGCCGCTCCAGCGGCATCACAACGAGATCAACATCCATACCACGCACCCTACGGAAAGGGTCTCACACGGTTCCGGAGCGGTTCACGTGAACCGCCCGGGACGATGGCGAGGTTGACGGTGGACCTTCAGGGACGGCTTCTGAAGCTCCGCGGCGTCTCCGCCGACGTGTTCCGAACCACCGTGATGGCGCATCTTCACCGGATCCTGACGGAGTAGCCTGTCGTCATGGCTCGGCCGGTTCCCGCCCATCCCCCGGCACCCGTCGATGTCGTTGACGACGGGTTGACGGAGGCGGAGATCGCGGAGCGTGTTGCGCGATGGCTGGACGAGCTCGAGAAGGAGCCGATCGTATCCCTCACGGTCACTGCAGCCGAGGAACTCGAGGCGGCCCGCCGCGACGACGATCTGTGAGCGCCGTCGTCGTCGACGCCTCCGCCGCAGTCGAGCTCGTCGCACGGACCGCCCTCGGGCACCAGGTCGCTACCATCGTCCGACAGCACACCGTGCTGTCTTCGACTCACATCGCTTCGCCTCAGGCGTGCCGCCGTCTCGAACCTCACCGAGCGGGCATGGCAACTGCGGTCGAACATCACGTTCTCCGACGCGGGCTACGTGGCGCTGGCCGAGGCACTCGGCTGCCCGCTGCTCACCGCCGACCTTCGCCTGGCGTCCGCACCGAATCTGCCGGTTCGCACACTCCAGCCCTAGCCGGTCCGTTGTGGATTCGACAACGGCGATGTGGACCTTCAGGGACGGCTTTCGAACCCTCACCCGCCAACCCTGCAGGTGGTCGCGCGGCTACCGGAAATCGTCAGACCTCCGGCACCGCGCGCGACATCACCGAGGAGACGACAGAGTCAGCACCGGCTGGGAGGCCATGCGGTCGCCGATCTCGCGCGCCGGCGTCATCAAGGTGCAACCATCGATGAACTCGCAGTGCTCTGCGAGATCCACCGCACCACCGTCATGGCCCACCTGGCTCGGAGTCGGCAGACGTGAGCAGGGCACTCTCATCCGAGAAGGTCGTTGAACTGGGAGCGCTCCAAGCCGCCTGCCGCAGAATCGAGCCCAGCGTGCCGGGAGCAAGCTCCCGATGCATCGGCACGATCACAACCCGACCAGCTGGGTTCCGCAGCTTCACATGGCTACCTCGCTGGCTCACCTGCTCGAAACCGACGCGACTCAGCGCGGCCACCACGTCGCGGCCTGACACCTGACGCGACGGGCTCACACCGCCACGTCGAGCGGCACGATGATGGGCGACTCCGCGACTTCAGTCGCGACCTCAATCCTCGAAGAACAGTTCGAGCGCCTCGATGAGGTTCAATCTGGCTTCCTCGAGGGTGTCTCCCTGGCTTGCGACCTCAACTTCGAGGCAGCGAGCGACGTACCACTGGCCCTCGTGTGTGACCGCTCCTGTCAGACGCATGGCCAGATCCTAACCGGGATCGTTGAGAGCCGTTGTGAAGTCGACAACGGCGAAGTGGGCGCAGAGGGATTCGAACCCCCGGCATCTTCCTTGTAAGGGAAGCGCTCTAACCAACTGAGCTATGCGCCCGCGATGCGGGTTCCTCAGCGTATCCGCACGGCTCAGCCGGCGCGCCGTGCCGCCAGCAGCTGAGCGAGCAACTCCGGGGTGGCGGCGGCCACCGGCGTGCGCCGCGCCAGCCGATCCAGCACCACCAGGTCGCGGTCGTGGAGGTCGGCCACCACGCCGCCCGCCTCCCGCACGATCAGCACCGAAGCCAGGTAGTCCCACGCCCCGTGCGCCTCGTCCACGCAGTCGACGTACCCGTCGAACACGCCCGCCGCCACGTGGCACAGGTCGAGCGCCACCGCCCCCAGCACCCTGCACTGCCGGTACCCGAGCGGTCGCGGCGGCAGCCCGTTGAGGCCAATGATCGACTCACCGACCTGCGTGCAGGTGGTCGGTCGCAGCCGCACGCCATCGCACCACGCTCCCCCGCCGCGGGTGGCCCAGTAGCGCTCGCCGGTGGCCTGGTTGGCCACGAGCGCAGCCACCGGGCCGCCTGCGTCCACCAGGCACAGCGCGGTCGCGAAGTAGCGCACGCCGCGACTGGCGTTCGTGCTGCCGTCGATCGGGTCGATCACCACCACCTCACCGGTGCTGCCCGGCTCGAACTCGCTCTCCTCGGACAGCACCCCCACGCCGGCGTCGCGCAGCACCGCGAGGGCTGCGTCGTTGGCCACCACGTCCAGCGCGTACTGGCCTTCCCGCTCGCCCGAGGGGCCGAAGTCGCGCACCTCTGCGAAGGCCGCGGCAACGGCATCGGCAACCTCGTGGAGCAGCGCCAGCGGATCATGGTTCATCGGCTCCGCACGGTAGTGTCGCTGGCAGCCTCCCGGCTGCACCACTCACCTTGGCTCTTGGAAGGATCGTCGTGGCCGTCATCGATGTCGCCGGTTTCGTCTCCGACCTCAAGGGTCACGCGGTGGACCACGGCTTCCACGTGCACGACGAGCGCCACTTCGTGGAGACGTACTCGCTGCGCCAGTTGTGGGAGGTCGATCTCCACCCGGAGGAAGCCTGCAACGGCCCCATCGACCTACACCTTTCCCTGGAGGTGGATCCGCGGGCGCTGCTCGGTTTCGAGGACGAGGTGATGAAGCTCGAGGATCCGGACGCGGATCCGCCCACCGGGTTCACCTTCCCGCTGATCTTCACGTGGACACTGCCTCCGCTGCCGCACCCACCAGATCTGCTGGTGCTGGCCACCGAACTCGCCGGGATCGGCGGGGTGTCGCTGCCGCTGGAGGTGTCGGCCATCGATTCCTTTGCCAGCGTCACCGATGCGCCCGAGCGCAGCCTCTCCATCCTCGCCCGCATCCCGGTCGACCTGGCCGAGGTGTACCTGGCCGACGACAAGGTGTTCTGCGACACGCTCGACAAGTGCCGCGACGTCAGCCTGTTCCTGCTCGGGTGCGCCAGCCGCTGGCTCGGCGAAGACTGATCCGCGCCGCCGCGTCGGCCATGATGGTGCACATCCCCCACCTGCACGACCACCCGTACGAAAGGCACACCCCATGCGAGTGAGCGATCTGATCGACATGCTGAAGGACCAGCCGCCCGACGCCGAGGTGGAGCTCGCGATCGTCGCACCCGTCGGCGACGACAGCGAGGAAGACATCACGGTCGACCGCTACAGCGTGGAAGGCATGCTGCCGTGGCGCGACGAGGACGAAGAGGGTAACGACGAGGAGCTCGTCATCTGGCTGGTCGGCGGCGAGGACGACGACGTGGAGGCGTTCCTCGACGCCATCGAACACCAGGACGACTGACCCGCTCGAATGGCGCGGCTCTCTACCCGCCGGCGGGCATGGACCGGTGTGGCATTGGTCGGCGGCATCGTGGCCGTCGCTGCGGGCGCGTGGGGCCTGCAGCGGTGGGCGCCCTTCGCCGACGACACCGAGGTCAGCTGGCCTGGCAACATCGAACCGCTCGCCGACTTCGTCGAGCACACCACCGGCCAGCACTTCACGGAACCGGTCGCCATCGAGTTCGTCGGCGACGCCGACGAGTACGCCGAGCGGGTCTCCGTCCCGGCCACACCGCCGACGGCGGCCGACCTGGCCGACGCCGCGGTGGACGAGGCCGTGGGTCGAGCGCTCGGCCTGTGGAGGGGCGACGTGTCACTCGTCGACATCCACGAGGCGTACGCGACTGCGCCGCCGCTGCCCGTCACGTGGGAAGCCGACGCTGCCCGTCTCATCGTCCTCGCGGAGGATGGCAACGACGATCTGTCGCCGCTGGTGCGCGCAGAGATCACCCTGCGTCTCACCCAGGCGCTCGACGAACAGCGGTATCACCTCGTGCGGCGGCTCGACGACGCACCTACCTCGCAGGACTACGAGGTGCTGGCTGCGCTCGCGGTGGGGCACGCCATCTGGGTGCACGACCAGTACGTCGACGACCTGTCCGCCGACGACGTGGAGGACTACTACAGCGACTACGACGACGAGGTGGGCGACTTCGCGTCGGCGATGGACGACGTGCCGGTGGCGTACCGGGCGATCCGCTCCGTCGGCCAGCAACTGGGCCCGATGTTCGTGGAGGCCCTCAGCGAGGAAGGCCGCACCCTTGTGGCCACCGCGATGTCCACCGATGTGCCGGACGCGCTCGACCAGGTGAGCCTTCCGGCGGGCAAGTATCTCCGCCGCGACCCACTGGAGAACGTCTCCGCCCCGCCAGGGCCCGCCGGCGCCGAGGTCCGCTTCACCAATCAGATGGGCCCGTTCGCGCTGTACCTGCTACTCGCACCGGGCCTGCCCGATCACGAGGCGCTGACAGCCGCCGACGGCTGGGGCAACGATCGCTACACCGTGTACGTGCTCGACGATCGCGTGTGCGTCGACGTGCACCTCGTCGCCGACAGCCGGCTCGATGCAGACCGCCTGGAGAACGGGCTCAACGGGTGGGCGCAGCAGCGTCCGGAGGAGGCCGCCGCGCTCGTTGCCAGATCCGGCACCGACCTGTACGCCTCGGCGTGCGACCCGGGCACGGAGGCCTCCCAGAAGGTGCCGTCGAACGACGCGGTCGAGCACTACATGACGCGCGCCGACGAGCTGCGCCAGCGGGCCGATGCATCGGGCGACGCGGCGTTTGCGGAGTGCGTCGCAGTGGGCTTCTACGGCCGGTTCAGCTTCGACGTCGCTTCGGACGACGACGGCACCGACTACTTCGCCGAGATGGACTCGATCGAGCAGGACTGCCTCGACGCGGCGTGAGTAGCGGTGCCGCCAATGAGTACCGCGCGCCACCAGAGTGAGTAGTCGAGCCCGTATCTCGCGCCGCGCTCGCGTGTCTAAGATTCGGCCGAGGCCGAGGCCTCGCCCCCTGACGAGAGGACACCACCACATGGATACGGCAACGACAGAAGTCGACCTCCTGCGCGAGGAGATCGCCACACTCCGCAAGGAGATGGAGGTGCTGCGGGCACAGCAGCCGGCCGCCTCCGCCACCGCACGCACGGCCGTCCCGGCCGACGAGGCGCCGCAGAGCAACCGTCGCGGCTTCCTCAAGCTCGCCGGTGCCGCCGCTGCAGGCGCGACGGCCGTCGCCATCGCCGGTTCGGCCGAGCGGGCCGCTGCTGCCACCGGCGACCCGATTGCGATGGGCAACGCCTCCCAGTCTCCGTCGCTCTACACCGCCAAGACGAGGGTGTTCAACCCGAGTGCCTCCAACCTGATGCCGGTCATGATGCAGTTCGACAACTACACGTCGAGCAGCATCACACCGCCCTCATCCCATCGCATCGCGCTCGCCGCCACCGTGTCCGGCTCGGACGCCACCACCGGATACCGCACGGCCGTCTACGCGAAGACCACCAACCCGACTGTCGGGGGCGGCGGCCAAGGCGTGTTCGGTTCGCACGAGGGTGCCGACAACCCGTTCGCCACCAACTTCTCGTTCGGCGTCGTGGGCACCACCGAAGCCGGCGGCTACGCCGTGTTCGGCTACAACCCAACGGGCACCACCTCGACCGGTGTGCTCGGCCGCGCCGATGCCGGCACCGGTGTCATCGCATCCAGCCAAACCGGCGTCTCCCTGCTCGTCCGCGATGGCGGCCGTATGCAGCAGCAGCTGCGGGTCGTTGGCGCACCCACCGCCGGCACGTTCACCGCCGGCGAGCAGATCCGCGATGGGAACGCCGATCTCTACATCTGCACCGCGTCCGGGACGCCCGGCACCTGGCGCAAGGTCACGGCCCAGCACCCCGCCTACGCCAACTCGGGCGGCTCGATCAACCTGCTGTCGAAGCCGATCCGTCTGCTCGACACTCGCTCCGGTACGACCGCACCACTGAATAACGGCTTCGCCAAGGTCGCCGGCAACACCGTCCTGACACTGCAGATCAGCGGCACCGTTGCCGACGGCTTGTCCGTTCCCGCCGGCGCCAAGGGCATCCTCGGCAACCTCACCATCATCGGCCCCAACGGCGACGGCTACGCCCAGGTGTGGCCCGGCGGTCTGGCGGCCCCGAGCACGTCGAACATCAACTACGGCACGGTCAATGCATCGCCGGCGATCGCCAACTACTTCATCTCCGCGCTCGACGCCGCCGGCAAGCTCAACGTGCTCACCTACCAGACGGCCCACGTGCTGATCGACGTCTCCGGATTCGTGTTCTGATGGCCCGGTACCCAACGGGCAGTGAGCCGCCCAAGGAACCACCGTCGACGACCCCGGTCGATACCGCACCGCCGGAGCCGCCGAAGGAGCAACCGGCCCCAACTCCGGTGTCGGAGACCCCGGCCGAGCCGCCGAAGGACGATGCTGCGGCGACGTCCGACCAGGAGACCACCGTCGTCGCCCAGTCGGCGGTGACGCTGGAGCCCTTCGATGCTCCGCAGGCTCCGTACGACGGCGGCATCAGCGCAGAGTCCGCCGGCGCCACGGAACTGGGCTTCGACGCCCCCCAGGCACCCGGACCGGAGATCTCTCTCGCCGCTCCCTGACCCGCACGTCCTCGGATGTCGATGCACGACGTGCCGGTCGCTCCGCTTCGGCGGGGTGGCCGGCACGTTGTCGTCCTGACCGTCGGCGATGCTGATGGATCGATTCACCGATACCGGCACCCCGCTCGGTGAGTTCCTCGACGAGGTCTGGGTGCGCTGCCCTCGCTGTGACGGGCCGGCGTGCGTGACCGCGCCACAGCCCTACTGGTCGTCCACGCCCCGGTTCGTGTGCCCTGCGTGCACGTTGCAGTTCCAGGGTCGCGGCACCCGCTGGTACGGCGGCTGGAGAGGAACTGCCGCGGCCGCGTGCCGGCAATGCGGCACGACGGTCGCTCGCTCCGTGGATGCCAACTCCAACGCGGCGACCACCTTCGACATGCGGTGTACGGCGTGCGGCACGCTCACCACGGAGCCCGTCACCTGGCGGCAACGTCCCGCCGGCGAGGCCTGCGACCCCGCCTTCGGGCTGCCCATGCTGCTCCAGGCTCCATGTGCGGGCCATGTGCTGTGGGCCTGCAACGCCCGCCACCTCGATCTCCTGGCCGCCTATACCGCCGCCTCGCTGCGCCAGCGCTCGCTGCGCCACAACTCGTCCATCGCCAGCCGCCTGCCGCAGTGGATCAAGGACGCAAACAACCGAGACACCGTGCTGCGCACCATCGAGCGCCTCCGCGCCGAGCTGACGTAGCCTCGGCAGGTGAGGTGGCTCTGCGAGGGCGCTCCCTCGTCGGCGCGGCGACCGGGCTTCGGCGCCGTCGGTGGTGCTCGAGGACTCAGCCGCCCGTCCGCTCTCTCTGGTCGCGAGAGTCGCAGAGTAGGGCGAGTTGCTTCCCTTCGAATGGGAATCCTGGGACTGGTCCACCCGCCTCGCAGGCTTGATCGAGTAGTTCCCGAGCGCTGGGCTGTTCGACGTATCCAGGCCGGCCCGGATCGAGCTGCCAGGCAACGTCGAGCGCGTACAGCTCACGTTCGTAGCAGTCGTCGATGCCGTCATAGGAGTATTGGTACAGCTGCGTTGCCGGGTCGAGCGCGACGTCCGCGATCGGCCGATCGTCGCGCTCCATGCAGTCGGCGAATCGTCGGAACCCGGCCTGATACTCCTCGAAGGTCACCGCGCCATCCTCGAGCGCAGCGTCCTGCTCCGTTGATCGAGCATCCTTGGCGAAGTTGATTGCGTCGGGCAAGCCTCTGCGAGCCGCAACGAGGCCGCCGGTAGCCAACGCTGCAGTGGCGGTGGCAGCAACGATGAACGTGACCTTGCGGCGAAGGCTTCTCGATCCGGGCACCGGGGTGAAGTCTGCGACGTCCCGGTCGTAGGTGACGTTGCCGAACGCTTCTGCGAGCACACCGATCGTGTCCATGTCGTCATTCATCTGTGAGCCTCCGTGGAAGTTGTGGGCGCGACGGATTCGCGGAGATCTGACCGCAAGGTGTCGAGCGCTCGACGCAGGTGAGTGCCGACTGTGCCCGAGTCGATGCCAAGTTCCCGTGCCGTTTCATGAGCACTGAGATCGAGGAACACTCGATAGATCACGACCTCTCGTTGACGCCTGGGCAGCCGGGCGACGCTCGCGAGGATCAACGGGTCCACGTCTGCGCTGAAGGTGGCCTTGTGCTCAGCGACCAGAGAGGCGGGTTGTGGACGGCGGCCCTTTCGCCATCGGTCGCGATGCAGGTTCAGCGCCGTGCGCACTACCCAAGCGGACGGTGCGGGATGATCGGCGACCGAGGACCATCTTGCGAATGCGCGCGTGTATGCCTCGGCGAGCAGATCATCGGCCTCGTGCGCGTTGGTGACCGTCGCCAGGACGGCACGGAAGCATCGGTCCTTCGTGGCGAGGTAGAACTCCTCGAAGCCCGGCGGCAGATCCGTCATACGACCACACTTACGTGTAGGTCACAGCTCCCGCGTACACGGCGGCTCAGCTACCAACGTGCGGCGGGCCGAAGAGCAGGGCGAGCTGACGGAAGTCGCTGTCCTCGGAGACGATGACGTCGTCGCGCTCCCCTGCGTATTCCCAGATCTCCCGGTCCGTAGCCGTGCCCAGGCCGATCTCGGCAACATGGACGCTCTCGGGATACTCATCGGCGAGCCTGCGAACGAGCATGCGCGACAGGTTCTGGTCGAGGAGCAGCCTCACGCTGGCGTGGCAAGACGATGCTCGCGCATCGCAGCGAACGCGAGGGCCGCTCGAACATGGACCGTCGTCAGCTCGGCGAAATCAACGACGATCTCCTCGGTGGTCATCCCAGACGCCAAGTACTCCAGCACGTCGTAGACCGTGATGCGCGTCCCGACGAAGCACGGTGTCGCCGCCGCGAACATCAGGCCGCACATCGACCAAAGACATCAAGTCCACAGTCCGACTCTTACGGCCACCTTGGTAGTGGGGCGGGTGGTGGGGCGGGTGGGTATCGAACCCACGACCCATGGATTATGAGGACTTCACCTGCCGAGCTCTATAGAAAATGGTGTTCGACCAGGTAGTTCGCCTGCGGCCGTGAGCGCTGTAGTACGAGTTACTCCTCTGTGTCGATCCTGCCCGGATCGGTGTCAGCCTCGGGCAAGGAGTGGAGGATCTCCTGCAGTTGACTTCGCAGCGCGGGGACTTCGTTGCTGACCACGTTGCCGACGATGTCCCGCTCGATGTGGAAGTAGCCATGGGCGAGGATCACCCTGATTCCCTTCACCTCGCGCCAGGCGACGTCAGGGAACGCCGCCTGGACCTCATCCGACACGCGCGTGGCGGCCTCGCCGAGTACCTCGATCCAACGTTGCGCGGCCGCCTGTGTGACCGGGTCCTCAGCGAGCCGACGTCGGTCCGATGCGTGACCGAGCAACAGGTCGCACATCTCGATCATGTCGAGAATCCGGTCGCGATCGCCCCTCACAAGTCGACCGCGTCGGCCAGGACTCGCTCGGCAACACGCGGCCGCAGCCCTTGCGCCGTCACGACGTCCACGTCGCGTTCGAGGAGTTCCTGTAGGTCGACGAGCAGGCCGCCTAGATCGAACAGACTGCGACCCGGCTCAAGGTCAACGAGGAAGTCGACGTCGCTCGACGTCGTCGCGTCACCACGCGCCACCGAACCGAACACCCTGACGCGTGAAGCACCGCGCGCCCGCGCGATCTCAAGGATCTCGCTGCGCCGCTCGCGCAACTCGGTCAGGCTGGTGGCACCCACATCGACAGGATATTCGTTTGGGCCGACCGCGCGCAGCCCCACTACGCGGTCCGAGCACGACCCGGTGGGCAGCGATCACCTGAACTTCAGGCCATGGCTCAGCTGACCGCCAGCACAGTCGAGGTTGAGATCGACGAGAACGGGGCCTCAGGGTTGCAGCCCAGCGGCCTCACCATACGTAGCGGCGCCTGTGACTGCGAGCGCAGAGGTGGTGGTCGTCCAACCTCACACGGGGACGAGTGCTATTCCTCTGTATCGATGCTGTGTCTCAACAGGCCGTCGCGAAGTACATGGTGGGTGGGGCGGGTGGGTATCGAAC
>CAYZFZ010000071.1:0-629 GCA_964477795.1 uncultured Bifidobacterium sp. | reverse complement strand
TTTGGTTGGTTTTTCCACCCCGGGGGGTGGCTTTTTCTTGGGGGGGGGGGGGGGGGGGGAATCGAACCCACGACCCAGGGATTATGAGTCCCCTGCTCTGACCACTGAGCTACCGCCCCGAAACGGACACACCGTAGCGAGAACACACCTTGCCGGGCGCCTCGTTCGTGTCCGGTGGCACCTCCCGCTTCCCATGGGCGGTGGATGATGACCGAAGTGGCGCCTTTGGCTGCCCATGGGAAGCAGAAGGTGCCGCCAACCGGGCCCACACCTGCAACCGGCCCCTCGACCTGCGGGCGAGGCGGCCCCAAAACGGCACACGACCCGCCTCGGGCGGGTCGTGTCGCTGGCTCCGAGAGCAGGGCTCGAACCTGCGACCCGCTGATTAACAGTCAGCTGCTCTGCCAACTGAGCTATCTCGGAAAGGCGGTTTGAGGATAGCAAAGGCTGCCTCTTACTCCTCCTCCAGAAACTCCTTCAAACGCTGGCTGCGCATCGGGTGACGCAGTTTTGCCAGCGTCTTCGCCTCGATCTGGCGGATGCGCTCGCGGGTGACGCCGAACTCCTTGCCCACGTCCTCCAGCGTGCGGGCCTGGCCGTCGTCGAGGCCGAAGCGCATGCGAACGATC
>CAYZFZ010000070.1:4091-14279 GCA_964477795.1 uncultured Bifidobacterium sp. | reverse complement strand
CCACCCAGTTCCGCCAGCACTTCGCCAACCCGATCGAGCGCGAGCACGACCCCGTCGCCACCGCCGAGCTGCGCCGGCTCACCGGGCCGTTCCTGCTGCGGCGCACGAAGGCCGACAAGTCACTGGTGCCCGACCTGCCCGACAAGGTGGAGCAGGTGGCGTGGGCGCCGCTCACCCGTGAGCAGGCGCACATGTACCAGGCCGTGGTGGACCAGCTGCTCGCCGACGCGCAGGAGGCCACCGGCATGCGCCGCCGCGGCCTCGTGCTGGCCGCGCTCACCCGGCTGAAGCAGATCTGCAACCACCCCGCCCACGCGCTCGGCGACGGCTCGAAGCTGGCCGGACGCTCGGGCAAGCTCACCCGCTTCGACGAGCTGGTCACCGACCTGCTCGACGCCGGCGAGCAGGCGCTGGTGTTCACCCAGTTCCGCGAGATGGGAATGTTGTTGCAAATGCACCTTCATGAACGCTTCAACCAGGCGGTGCCGTTCCTGCACGGCGGCGTCAGCAAGCAGGGTCGCGACAGGATGGTGCGCGACTTCCAGGCCGGCACCGCCGCCGCCCCCCTGCTGCTGGTGTCGCTGAAGGCCGGTGGCACCGGGTTGAACCTCACCGCGGCCAGCCAGGTGGTGCACTACGACCGCTGGTGGAACCCGGCCGTGGAGGATCAGGCCACCGACCGGGCGTGGCGCATCGGCCAGTCGCGCACGGTGTTCGTGCACAAGCTGGTGTGCGAGGGCACGGTGGAGGAGAAGATCGACGCGCTGATCTCCGACAAGCGCTCACTGGCCAACGCGGTGGTGGGCACCACCGGCGAAGCCTGGCTCAGCGAGCTGAGCACCGACGCGCTACGCGACCTGGTGGTGCTCGACCACTCGAAGATCCGCGGTGCGTCGTGAGCATCGTCCTCGTTCCCGGCCAGTTCCGCGGCCCGCCGCACCCGGTGGGCAAGCTGGCCAGCACCCTGCTGGCCGTCGCTGTCGCCGGCATGGCCGACCCCGCCCGCTTCCGCCGGGGCAAGGCGCTCGTCGCCGACGGGTCGGTCACCCGCGTGCAGGTGTCGTCGGGCGAGCTGCAGGCCACGGTGATGGGTAGCCGCGACACGCCGTACCAGGTGGCCGTGGCGGTGCGACCGCTGGAACGCCCGCCGTTGGGCACCCCCGAGCAGCTGCGCGCCCAGATCAACCGGCTCACACCCGAGGGCGACGACCTGCTCACCAGCTGCACGTGCCCCGACGACGGCGACCCGTGCAAGCACGCGGTCGCCGCGCTGCTGGCCTTCGCCGCCGAGCTGGTGTCGCGCCCCGAGCTGGTGGTGGAGTTCCGCTGCGTCGCGGCCGACGGCTCGGGGCCCACGCGGGCCGTGGTGGGTTCGCGCGCCCGCGCGGGTGAGCGTCACCTGCGCCTCGCCCCGCCGCCGCGCGAGCGCGTGCGCCAGCCCGAGCCGCCCACCCCGTGGGACCGCGACGAGTGGGTGCAGTTCCTCGGCACCCTGCCCCCCGACCCGCCCGACGTGCCGCCGGAGCCGGCCACCGTCCGCCGGGCGATGCTGGGCACCATCGACCTCGGCGCCTGGGTGCAGTCAGCCCTCGACGAGCTCTCCTCCCTCGACTGATGCGTCGACCTCCACCGTTCGCTCGCTGCGCTCGCTCTCTCCTGTCGGTCGTCAAGCGCAGGTGAACTCGAAGTTGTTGCCGAAGCCGAGGCGGCTGTCGGGGGTGATCGTCATGCCGTACGACAGCGACGAGATCCACGGCCCGGCCGTGTAGACGGACGAGGGCGAGACCGCGACGTACACATAGGTCGTGTCGGCCGGTACATGGATCGACTGGCGCGAGATGTCGTCGGCGAGGCTGGGCACTGCCGTGACCACATCGATGGCTCGCGCGCCCACCCACGTGGAGGCGTCGCCGGTCTTGTCGGCCGGCTCGACCGCGAAGGCCCACAGCCGGTACTCCACCATCAGCGTCGGCGCCACGCACGTCGCGCCGCCCAGCAGGCGGTCGGCGAACATCAGCGCGGTGGTGCCGAAGTCGTTGGAGAACTGCTCGACGACCGGGGTGCTACCGGCCGGCAGCACGTACGCCTGCTGGTAGCCGTACTGGTTGCCGAAGGGCCGCTCCTCCACGCTCACCACCGTGGTGCCCGGCGGCAAAGTACCGGTCCACGACCACGTGCCCGCCGTCGCGTCCACCTCCACCGCAGCGGTGACCGTGCCCAGGTTCGTCCACGGCACCGCCGTGTTCGCGTTCGCCGCGTCGAGTGCGTACGGGGTGATCAGCACGTCCATCGTGCCCACCGCCCACGGGGCCCGGTCGAACAGCATCGTGCCGTTGACGGTGAACGGCCGTGTCGTGGTGCCGGCGATGTCCGTGGCCCACGTCTCCAGGTAGCGCCCGGGCACGAGGCCGCTGAAGTGATGGACCGGCGCAGGATCGGCGACACCCACGATCGAGACCGTGGCGTCGGTGACGTCGCCGGGCACGATCAGCGAGTAGAAGAACTGACCGGTGCCGAGCGTGTAGGGGGTCTCGTAGTCGGCGGACGACGTGTACGAGAACGGCCGCCCGCCGCGGGTGCCGGTGGTCGTGAAGACGAGCTGTGGCTCGGACACGGTGACCGGCACCCCGCCGTCGAGCAGGGTGCCGTCGAGCTGGAGCAGCGTCGCGTCGAGGCTGACGGTGCCGGTGTTCGCGCCCGGAACGAGGCCGGCGAGCTCGAAGGTGTCGGTGACGGTCTCGTACAGGCCGACGCCGGCGGTGGCGACCACCGAGGCCCGGGCGGTGCCGTCCGCTACCGGCACCTCGATGGAGTAGCTGCCACCGGCCTGCAAGCCGAGTTGGATCTGGCGCTGCGACAGCTGGGTGCCACCGGCGTCGAACGTCGTCACCGTCAGGCTGGCGTACGCCGCCGGGTCGCCGTACATCCGCATCGTCCCCGACAGCGTCAGGGTCGACGGGGCGTCGTCGAAGTCGATGGTGACGGCGCGGGTCTCGTTGGGCAGCAGGTTCCCCTGCACGGACGAGTAGGTGTTCGCCCCGTCCAACGACTGCACCTCCACGGTGGCCGCGGTGGCACCGTCGGGCAGCACCAGCGATGCCGAGTAGGCACCGTCGACCGCCTGCGGGTAGACCTGCACGACGACCTGCCCTGCCTGGCCGGGCACCGTCGCCCGCGCCCGCACCGCCACGAAGCCGTTGGACAGCACCCCGTTCACCCGCGCGGTACCGCTCACCTGCAGGGTGACCGGTGCGTGCACGACGTCGAACGTCGCGTTCGTCAGGTTGCCGGGGGTGAAGCCGGAGACGGTGAGCCGCTCCTGCTCGAAGGGGTGGGTGCCGACGTAGCCCACGAGATCGACATGATCGGTGTGCACCGGCAGGGTGAGCGTGAGGGCGTACGCCCCCGTGCCCGCCTGCGGCATGACGGCCCGCTGAAGGTACGCGAGCTGGGTACCGGCACTGTCGATCGCCGACACGCCGATCTGCACGGGCCCGGCCAGCGCCTGGCCGGGGGCCTTCGTCATCGTGCCGCTCAGCTGCAGCTGCACCGGCTGGTGCAGCACGTCGAAGGTGAGCGTCTGCGCGCCGTTGACCACGGCGCGCACACCGCTGCTCTGCCAGTCGGGCACGAACTCGCTGGTCTCGACCGTCGCCTCGAAGCCCACCGCGCCCTGCGGCAGCGTGCGGGTGAGCGAGTAGGCGCCGTTGGCGGCGATGGCCACGAGGACACGGCTGGTGTGCACCTGTGTGCCCCCACCGTCGACGGCGCGCAGATCGACCCACGCCGACGCGGCGAGCGCCGCACCACCGGTGCGCAGCATCGTGCCCGTGAGCGTGACGACGGGTGCAGCGAACCCGGCGTTGAACGTGAACGAGTTCGCACCGGGCACCAGCACGGGCACGTCGGCGCGGGCGGTCTCGCCGTTCTGGCCGAGGTAGGCCGTCAGCCGGGCCGCGGTGGCCGTGTGCGGGCCCACCATGGTGAACGTGTACGAGCCGTCGAGCGACGACGGGGTCACCGTCGCGTACCCGTCGTTGAAGCCGACGAAGCTGCCGTCGGGCTGGCTGAACTCGACGCCGATGCTGATCGGGCCGGCCAGCGGGTTGCCGGTGGCGCTGTCCACGAGCGTGCCGCTGACGGTGAGCACCGGAGGGTTGTGCACCACGTCGAACGTCACCTGGTTGGCCCCGGCGGTCACCACCGGCACCGGTAGCAGGTACTGCTCGGGGCCGACGCCGATGTTGGCCAGCAGGCGGGCACTCGTCGCGAGGCGGCTGCCGGTGAACTCCGCGGTGTAGGCACCACCGGCGGCAGGTGTCACCCCGACGGTCTGCGCACCCAGCGACACCCCACCGGCCCCGAAGAACTGGGCGCTGACCGAGATCGGCCCGGCAAGCGGCACGCCCGCGGCGTCGACGAACGTGCCGCTGACGGCCAGCCGCACCGGCGCGAGCGTCACGTCGAGCTGCAGCGAGTTGGCGCCAGGAGTCACCGCGACGCGACCGGAGGTGAACTCCTCGAACGCGACACCCGCCTGCACCGAGGCCTCCATCGACACGGCACCCACTCGGCCGACGCGCGGCAGCGAGTAGACGCCGTTGGCGTCGGTGACGATGCCGACCTGGGTGAAGCCGACCCGGACACCGTTCGCGTCGTAGAAGGAGGTGGTCAGCGTGTACGAGCCGACGAGCGGGTTGCCGTGCTCGTCGAGCATGGTGCCGTGCACGTCCACCACCGGCGGGTTGTGCACCACGTCGAGCGTGAGCGCGTTCGCCCCGGGGGCGATGCTCACGACCTGCGACGGGTACTCCTCGGCCAGCGGTGGCACGATCATCACGGCCCGCCCGCCGGTGGCCGTCCGGGGCAGCGGCACCGTCACCGTGTAGCTGCCCGTCACCGGGTCCGGGGTTGCCGACGCGCGCTGCGCGGGGAGCAGACCGCCACCCTGGGCAGTGGCGCGCACCTCGATCGTGATCGGGCCTGCGAGGCCTGCGGTGCCTGTGGATGCGGTGCCGCTGACAGTGAGCTGGGGCACGACGTACGCGAGGTCGAACGTGACCGCGTTGGCGCCCAACCCGAGACCGGGGAACTCGGCCTGGAACCGCTCGAACACCGGGGTCTCGACATCGGAGACGACACGCGCCCTCACGGAGGTTCCCGGCAGCGCTCGCCGGAACGAGTACGCACCCGTGTCGGGGTCGACGGCGGCGGTGACGCTGAACAGCCCGACTCGCGTGCCGGCACCGTTGAACGCCTCCACCGTGAACTGGTGGTCGCCACCCAGCGCCACGCCGTCGCGGCTGGCGGTGCCACTGGCGACGAGCACGGGCACGCTGCCCGCGTCGAGCACGAGATCGGCGGAGGTGATCAGCGGCGAGCCGTCGGTGGGTGCCAGCGTCGCGAAGGCGGCGGTCGTCTGGGCCGCCACGCCCGGCCGGCCCTCCCACGTGCCCACCACCTGCAGCGGCAGCGGCAAGGTCGGCGCCACCCCGCCGGCTTCGGTGCTGTCGGGGGCCACCATGCACAGGTAGCTGCCGTCGGGACCGGTGGTGGTGACGCACGGCTTGAAGCCCGCACCGTCGACGGTGACCGTCAGGCCCGGCACCGGCTGACCGTCGACGGCGGCCACACCCTTCACGCCGTAGTGGCACAGGTACTCCTCGATGGTCGCCAGCGGCGTGCCCAGCGAGAGCTCCAGCGCGATCGCGTAACGCTTGCGCAGATCGACACCCGTCCCGTTGTCGCACACGGTGGCGACGGTGGCGATCAGCGCGTCGGCCTGCGAGCCCCACTGGTCGAACAGCGCCTGGTCGAACCCCGGGCTGGCCTTGCCGAAGCGCGACGCGCTGAGCTGCCGCGTGAACGGCGAGGTGGCCTGATCGGTGAGGCGCCACGAGCGGTTGAAGTCGGAGAACTCGGGCAGGTGCAGCTCGACGATGGCGGCGGGGTCGTAGACGGTGCCGTCGGCGCCGATGAAGTCGTTCGACCGGTCGCCATCAGGAGTGCCCAGCACGCCGCGCACGTCGGAGCCGAACGCCGGCGACACGGAGACGTCCATCATGTCGCCGCGGGGATGCAGCGTCACCGTCAACCCAGGCGCATCGAAGCGGACGTCGTCGCCGGTGCGCACCACGGCGAGCTGCGCGCTCACGGCCACGGGCACACCGTCGGCCAGGCTCACCTGCTGGTGATCGACGTAGGTGCTGCCGTCGAGGTACATCTCGACCAGATGGTCGTCGACCTCCAGCGCGACGGCGGTGACGCTGGCCGGCGCGCGGCTGTCGTCGACGAACGCCGGGTTCGTCGGCTGATGGCGGGCGACGAGCCGCATCGAGTGGAGGGCGCCGGGTTGGGTCTGCAGGTAGACGTACTCGCCGAGGGTCTGCCCCTCCCAGCGCACACCGTCGTACGACACCATGTGCGGGTCGCCGTCGGATCGGCCCGTCGGATCGGTGCACCGGACAGGCGGGATGCGGCCGTAGTCCAGCACCATCATCGCGTCCATCGTGGCGTTGTCCGGCAGGGTGGCGGTGGCGTACAGCGTCACGTGCATCTCGGGTCGCCCGATGCAGGGGTTGTACGGGGGGCTCCCGCCGAACAGCACGGTGGTGCTGCCGCCGTTGCGGAACGCGCCCTCGGTGGGCGACACGGTGAGCCAGTAGGGGATCTCGTCGAACTCCCAGCCGGCGACGTCCTGGCCGGTGAGGCGATCGTCGCGCAGGCTCAGCGTGCTGACCCCGGACCCGGGAAGGTGGTTGGGTGTGAACTTGAAGCCGCAGTCCGTCCGCTTGTCCACCCTCGGGTCGCGAACGGTCAAGACGGTGTGACCGCGGTCCGCGTCGTTCACCTCGATGATGTGCACGCGCGCCGGCTGGTCGGTGCAGTTGGGTTCGCGCGCGTCGACCGTCAGCTCGAAGGGAACGACAGTCTCGTCGCCCGGCGTCGCCGGCAGCGCGATCTCGACCGGGTTGCCGGGCGGCGTGGTCGGCACCGGGGCGACGAGGTGCAGCCAGCTGGGCAGCTGAGCGCGGATGAGCGCCACGTTCAGGTAGGTCGCGCGGAAGCCCTTGGTGTGCAGGTCGGCGTTGACGACAGCGGGCCCGGTGACGTTCACCGGCTCGAAGCGCACGTAGCACTTCTCGTCCTCGGTCACCTCCAGGTTCTTGGACCCGCGGTGGCGGCTGTCCACGCGAATGGTCGCCGTTCGCCGAGTGCAGTTCGCCTCCGACCCGTCGTCCTTGATCCGGATGAACAGCGGGATCTCCTGCTCGCCGTCGAGCTGCTGGCCCACATCGATCGGGTCGTAGGCGAACTCGAGCCAGGAGGGAACACCGGAGAACGTCAGCCGGTCGGCCTGCGCACCGCTCGTCTTCAGCGACACCGGGCGGCGCACCTCGTCGGGCTTGAGGTCGGGAATCGACGTCGGGTCCCACTTCACCATGCCGTCGACGCATTGGATCGAGAACGTGCCGCCCCACGCCGGCACCGGCAGGTCGAACGACGAGAGGTGCATCGGTGCGTTGCCGACGAGCGCGAACTCCACGGGCGCGTTGCGCAGGTCGTCGCACACCTCCTGGGTGATCTGGTGCTGGATGCGCAAGGTGGTGGTGCCCAGCGCTCGTTCGGCACCCGGCGACACCAGCGGTACGACGGCACCGAACATCGTGGACCGCTCCCACGAGTTGCCCCGCCGACGGTACAGCCAGCCCTCGGTGAGCTGCGGCGTGGTGCCCAGCGTGACACCCGCCGTCGCCGGTGTCATCACCGACTGCAGCACCAGCTGGTCGTCCTTCTGCACGTATACCGCGGGCGTCTCGGACGTGGTCTCGTCGTTCACCTTCACCTCGAAGCGCGTCTTCTTCAACGGCGCGTAGAGGGTGCCCAGCGGCAGCTTGAGCTCGATGATCGGTATCTCCAGCGTGGCCGTGCTGCCACTCGGCTTGGCCACGAACTTGGCGGCGAGGAAGTAGATCGACTCCAGCTCCAGGAACGCCTTCGCGCCGAACTCGGCCGCGACACCGCCCTTCGCATCCTTGTTGGCGAGCGCGTTGGAGACGTTCTCCCAGGTGAACTTCACCGACGGGCCGACCTCCGCCTTCAGCGCGATCACCAGGCCCAGCTCCGGCGCGCCGGGCGCGAGCCAGCTCAGCACGTTGCCGATCGCCTCGGCCACGCTGCCGCCGATGCGCACACCGACCGGCGAGCTGACGGGTATCCCGATGCTCGGTTCGAAGAGCAGGCCGACACCATCGCTCGTGACGCCGGTGTCGACCACCGCGTACGACCCTTCCTTGGACTCGGTGCACGACTTGTTGAACACGTCGTTCTTCAGCGCCTCGAAGCCGCTGATCGACGACCAGTGGAACCCGCCGGACAGCTCCATCCCGTACGTGCAGCCGTAGCCGTAGGTCAGCCGCGGGCCGCCTTCGATCTTCAGGCCGATCTTCATGGTGATCTCGCCGCGCATCACGAAGTTCATGATCGGCGCGAGCACGCCCGGAAAGGCCACCTCCAGCTCGGCGAACGGCAGCGGCGGGCACGACGCCTCGGCGTTGATCGCCAGCTGCACCTTCACCTTCATCTGCAGGGTCGCGCTGGCGCTGAGACCCGCCTTCATGCTCACGTCGGTGGTCGCGCCGTTGCGCACGTTGAGGAAGAAGTCGATGATCGGGGTGAGCGAGATGGACAGGCCCGGCTCCACCTGCACGAGCGAGGCGGAGAACGACGGGTTGGCCAGGATCGAGTTCTTGCACTGGTTGGCCCAGTCGCCGAACGAGCGGGCGGGGGCCTGTTGCGTGTTCGAGCTGGAACCGCTGACCTGCCCCGTGTCGGGCGGTTCCGTCGGTGGCGTGGTGGGCGTCGCCGGCGGCGCCGGCGTGTCCTCCGCCGGCTGGTGGGTGCTACGGCTCGGCCCCGACAGCGCCGCCTGCGCCGCATGTGCCGTCTGTACCGCCACGGCCGGGCCGGAGTCGTACACGTACGGTGCAGGCACCACGCCCAGTGCCGTCAGATCCTGGTAGTCGAGGTCGTAGTGCAGGTCGAGGTAGGCCGCCGGCGCTCCCACGATCTGGATCGTCACCATGCTGAACCCGTCCGCCGTCAACGACGGCGCGCCGGCGGGCTCGATCACGCGGCCGAGCAACGCGTTGCCCTCGATGCCCAGCACCACCGAGCCGGCGGCCGGCGGCGGGCCGACCAGCACCACCGGATACCAGTACTCGGCACCCTCGGCCGCCACCACGTCGGTGATCGACGCCATCCCGTCGGTGGGCAGGTTGAGCCGATCGCGGTACTGCTGCCAGGTGAACGGGCCGGGGCCATCGGCGTCGACACCCGGGGGCAGCACCGTGCTGGGGTCGACACCGGCGGGCAGATCGGTCTGGGGGAAGAGGATCTGGTCGTCGGTGAGCTGCACGGTCTCGGGCCGGATGCGGGCAATGGTGACGCCGAGCGACGGCCCGATCTCCCAGCCGGGGATACGCGCGCCGACGACGACCGTGTCGATCGTGGCGCCGGCGGTCACCCGCACCGAGGAGCCACCCAGCGGCTCGACGAGCACCGAACCGGCAGCGCCGCTGGCAGGGAAGGTGACACCGGGCGGCAGCGCCGAGCCGGTGTCGGCGCCGAGGCCGTCGTCCTGCTCCAGCTTCACGATCTTGCTCTCGCCGGGGGCGAGCACGACGTTGCCGGGCACGAACCGCCACGAGCTGTCGAGGCCGTAGAAGACCGGCTTGCCGCTGCCGAACCAGCCCATCACGTCGACGATCACATCAGCCGTGCCGAACGCGTTGTACACCGACACCTTGCCCCCGGCACCCACCTTCGCGATCACCAGGTTCGCCACCGTCTCACCCGCAGCAAAGTTCAGATTCGACGCCAACGGCCGCACCACACCAGCCGGAAACACCGTCGCCCAACCCGCCTGCGACGGCCCCGTCACCGTCACGTTCAACACCACCGCATCCACACCCGACAACGGCACCCCACCAACACCCACCACCGACACATCCAACGTCCCACCCGCACCCACCGCCACACCCGACCGCGTATCCACCACACGCGACGGCTCCAACGCCGTGAACCCCGACCCAGCAGCGAACCAACCCTCCACGTCGACGATCACATCAGCGGTGCCGAACGCGTTGTACACCGACACCTTGCCCCCGGCACCCACCTTCGCGATCA
>CAYZFZ010000070.1:0-3991 GCA_964477795.1 uncultured Bifidobacterium sp. | reverse complement strand
ACACCACCGCATCCACACCCGACAACGGCACCCCACCAACACCCACCACCGACACGTCCAACGTCCCACCCGCACCCACCGCCACACCGGACCGCGTATCCACCAACCGCGACGGCTCCAACGCCGTGAACCCGGCCGCGCCCTGCAAGGCGGCGGCCGTGACCGGCTGCGCGGCATCCGCGGCGGTGGCCGCAGGGACACCAGCGGCGGGCACGGCCTCGTTCGCAGCCTGCACGGCGGCACCTGTCGGGGCGCCCACCACGACCGCCGCAGCCAGACAGGCCACCGTCACCAAGATCCCGAACTGCCTGCGCATCTGCCACTCCCGTCCTCGGCCCAGCGAACCGAACGCAGTCTCCGGGATCGCCGGTAGCAGCGGGGTAGCAGCCGGTAGCAGTCTCAGGCGAGGCGGCTGCGCAGGGCTACCAGCTCGGGCTCGAAGACGGGTGCGTGCAGGGCTTGCACGCTCCGTTCGGCGGCCGCGAGGTGCTCGGCGGCCGCCGTTGCGTCGCCCAGGGCCAGCTGCAACTCGCCCAGCACCAGGTCGATCGGCCCGAGGATGCCGCTGCCCATCCACGCCATCAGGCCGGCGTGGGGTGCCAGCAGCGCATGCAGCCGCCGGCACCGAGCGGCGTCGCCCACCAGCGCTGCTGCCCGCGCGCTGCTGTACGCGGCTGCCGCCCAGCTGATCGTGGGCGGCAGGCCGGTTCCGCCGTCGATCTCGTCGAGCAGCACCGCGGCGCGCTGCAGGTTGCCCAGCGCCGCTTCGATCCAGCACTCATAGCCCAGCCAAAGCCCGAAGCGCGGTTGCTCACGCGCCAACCTGCTGATCGGCTCGCGCATCTCACCGATGCGCCCCTGTGCCACCCTCACGGCGAACAGCTGGGCAAGCACGACCGCGTCGATGCGACTCTGTGCCAGCGGGATCAGGTCCGACGCCTGCTGCAGTGCCGTCTCGCTTGCCTCCAACTGGCCCTCGACATGGAGCATGGCGGCGTCCATGAAACCGAGCGCGAACCACAGGCCGGGACGGTTGTAACGCTCCGCAAGCGCCCGCATCCGGTCGAGTGTTGCCCGGCACATCGGGTCCGCGAACTGCAGCTGGCCGGTGAACACCATCTGCATCGCGCCGCAACGCTTGAAGCCGTCGTCCAGTCGCTCTGCCAGCGAGACCGCCTGCCGGGCCAGAGCCGCCCGCCGCGGCCAATCCCCCGGATGCCCCAGCGCCACCCCGAGCCCCTCGATCGCCTCGATGAGCAGCAGGTCGTCGGTTGCCACAGCGAGCGCGTCCGTGTAGGCGAGCTCCGCGTACTTCCGGCAACGCCCGATGTCGGAGAGCAGGAACAGATCCGTCGCCGCCGTCGCCGCCGCCGAGCGCCGCGCGGGCTCCACCGGTAGTGCGAGCGCCTCGTCGATCAGCGCCACCAGCCGCGGGTCGAACTCGGATGCCTCCAGCAGGGGAGCCATCGTGATCATCAGACCCACCAGGTGAACCAGGTTGCCGTGATCACCCAACGCCTTGAGCCGGTCCACCAGACCCCACTGCTTGTCGGAGAAGGCAAGCTCCACGTCGAGTCGCGAGAACCAGGTGATGTCGATCTCGCGGCGCAGCACGTCCGGGTGGTCAGGGCCGCAGGCGGCTTCGACGAGGGCCAGCGCGCGCCGGGCATTGACCAGGACGATCTCGAACTCGACGGATGCGTTCGCCAGGTCGCGCGCTGCGTCGAACCGTGCGATCGCGTCGTCGACCGGCCAATCGGGCAGCGCGGCGATGTGGTCGGCCACAGCGATCGGTGCCCCGCCCTCGGCGTCGTGCTGAGCGATCCACGCCTCGCGGCCCCTGACCATCGCGCCGACACCAAGGCCCGCGAGCAGCTCGGCGCGCACCTCGTCGTCGCGGCACACGAGCCCACCGTCGCCAGCCTCCAGCAGCACCCGGCGAGCCAAGCACTCGGCAAGCTCGGGCTCGCTGCCCAAGATGCCAGCTCGCTCGCCGGCCTGCAGCAGCGTCGCCGGTGCGACCGGCGCCGTGGCCAGGGCGGCCATCGTGGCAGTCGCTCGCGCCGAGGGCGACAACCCGTCGACGACTCGACGGGCGAGGCCGGCGCCGTCGAGCGCCTCGCCACCGTCGATCGTCAGCTCGATCACCAGCGCCGGGATCGAGCCGCTGCCCTCGACGACGGTGTCGACGAACCCCGCCGGCGCGCCGCCGCGACCGACGCCCAGCGTCACCTCCACCAGCTGCTCCACCGCCTCGCGATCGAGCGGCCCGAGCGCGATGTCGTGGCAGCCGGCGGCCGCGGGCGGCGGTGCTGTGCACGTCGCCAGCAGCAGCGTGCGCGGCCCGCACCCGGCCGCCAGCGAGGCCCAGTCGGCCGGGCGAAACCGGTCGACGTCGTCGGCGATCACCAGCAGCGGCAGCGTCTCCGCAGTGGCCGCGACCGCCATCACCTCCGAGGGCGACGACGGGCGATGCAGCGCGACCACCTGCCAGCCGCCCAGGCGCGCCTCCAGGCCGACGCGAGCGCACACCGCCGACTTCCCGATGCCTGACGGGCCGGTGAGCACCACCGGCGGGCAGCCCGCCTCGGCGGCGAACTGCTTGGCGAGCGCAGCGGTGACCAGCGCGAGCTGGGTGTCGCGCCCGACGAGGATCGACGTGCCCGACGCCTGCCCGGCGCGCGACTCCATCTCGACGAACTCGTGCACACCATCGGTGGTCGCGCGCGGGTCGTCGGCCAGCAGGGCGCGCTCCAGCCGCAGCAGGGGCTCGCCCGGCGGGAGTCCGGCATCGCGCAGCGACTGCCGGCAGCCGTGCAGCACGCGCAGCGCGTCCAGCCGCCGGCCACCGCGGTACAGGGCCAGCGCCACGAGCAGTGCGCGCCGCTCGCGGACACCCACGGTCAGCGCCCGGGCGGCCGCCATTGCCGCCGGCAGATCGTCGGCGCGCAGCAGCGCGATCAGGTGGTCGTCGGCGGCCTCGCCGGCGAGCTGCTCCCACCTGCGGCGCGCGGCGCGAACGCCGGTGGTGGCCTCCAGGTCGGCGAAGGGCTCGCCGCGCACGAGGGCCAACGCCTGCTCCAAGTGCAACCGTGCGCCACGATGGTCGTCGATCGACTCCGCCCGCTGCGCGGCGGCAGACGCCTCGCGGAACATGGCGAGGTCGAGCACCCACCCCTCGCCCAGCGCGTACGCCGAGCCGACCGTGACGATCGACCCGGCGCCCAGGACGCGGCGGATGCGGGCCACATGGTTCTGCAGGGTCTTGGTGTCGCTCGCCGGCGGCGCACTCCACAGCAGCTCGGCCAGCTCCATCTGCCCCACCGGCTGCGGGTGCCGCAGCCCGAGAGCGGCGAGGACGTCGCGCTCGCGGGGGCGCAGGACCGCCGGCTCGCCGTGCCACAGGATCCGGGTGGGGCCGAGGAGGTCGAGGTTGCCATCCGCCATTGCCGGTGGAACCTACCAGCGCCCCCGCAACCGCCGGCCGGGGTCACCACCCGCCGCGGGCGCCTACTGTGGCCCGTCATGAGGACGCTGATCGTCTCCGAGTTCGTGACGCTGGACGGGGTGATGGAGGCGCCCGGCGGCGAGACCACCCACCCGCACACCAACTGGGTGGAGCCGTACTTCGGCGAGGAGCTGGGCGAGTACAAGCTGGAGGAGGTGCTCGCCGCCGGCTCGCTGCTGCTGGGGCGCACCACCTACGAGAGCTTCGCCGGCGCGTGGCCGACGTACGAGGGCGAGTTCGCCGACAAGATGAACTCGATGCCCAAGCACGTGGTGTCGTCGACGTTGCGCGACCCCGCGTGGCAGCCCACCACCGTGCTGGAGGGCGACGCCGCCGCCGCCGTGCAAGCGCTCAAGCGCGACGACGACATCAAGGGCCCGATCCTGGTGGCCGGCAGCTGCACGCTCGTGCACACCCTGATGGCGTGGGGCCTGGTCGACGAGCTGCGCCTGCAGATCTTCCCCGTGTCGATCGGCCACGGCC
>CAYZFZ010000069.1:8365-14765 GCA_964477795.1 uncultured Bifidobacterium sp. | reverse complement strand
TAGTTGTGTCGGAATTGACACAAGCGCTGTCGCTACTCTGCCGCTGCGATCGAAGCCGGTGACGCAAACCGCCCACTGCTCTCGTGTTCGCTACCGGTCACCCGTCAGAGGACACAGGCGACGCCATGGGTGAGGGGCCTCCTGCCCGAAGGTGCGCACCTTCTCGCAGTGGCGACGACCGCCCGCGTGCCCACCAACTACTACGCCGATCTCCTCGCCCGATACGGCCGAGACATCGCAGGTGCCTTCACCATCAGTGTCGGCGAGCCCGACGAACGCCGGTGGGCGGTCGAGCCTGATGACGACGAGCATCTTGCCGCGGAGCTCCGCTCCGTCGCCGAGTCGCCGGGGTTCGCGATACGCGACGACAGCGAACTCTCCATCGCCGGCCTGCAGAACAAGTTGCTGGTCTGCGCACTCGATGGCAAGTACGACGATGTGACGCGCGACGACTTCGTCGCCGAGGCACACCGGTGGGGGCTCGCACCGACCGGGGCCGAACGACTCATGGACAACCTTGCCCACCGACTCGCAGCGGCAGCAGCCGCTTGCAGCGACGACCGGGTCGCCTCACTCGTCACCGAGCGACTCCGCACCCTCGAACACTGATCGAGCGAGCCGGAGCGGCAGGCCCGTTCAGGTAGGGGTCAGCGACCTCAGGGTCAGGCGGCACCCACCCTTGCGCGGGTCGGCGAGGCGCAGGCCCTCCACCACCATCCCGCCGGCGCGCTCGCACACCCCCTCGGCGAGGCCCAGGTGCAACTCGCACACGGTTTCGGGACGCTCGACGGCGACGGCGACGAACGGGCAGTCGTGCAGCACGATCTCGTGCACGTCGGCCTTCGAACGCACCTGGGGGCGGAACCCGAGGCGCTCGGCTTCGTCGCGAACGGTGGCCAGCGCCCCCGCGGGGGAAGGGGACAGCGCCGCGCCGGCGCGGCGACCCACCTCACGAGCGCCGACGCCATCCGCCATCGCGTCGGCCAGCAGACCCGCCAGGACACGGTAGGCGTGTCCCGGCTCGGGCTCGGCGACGGCGACGTAACCGGTGCGCGGCCGCCCTCGGCCGGTGATCGGCAACCCCTCGCTCGCCACCAGCCCGGCCCCCATCAGCATCGCCAGGTGCTCGCGCACGACCGTGTGGTGCACGCCCAGCGCATCGGCCAGTTGGGCCGCCGTCAGCGGCGTGGAGGCGCTGCTCAACCGCTCGACGATCTCCACGCGCGTCGGCACGCTGAGCGCCTTGGCGCGACGAAGTGCTCCGCCGTCGCCGGTGTCCTGGGGGGAACGACCAGCCATTGCGGAGCACTTTGTCACGGGCGTCATTGCGTGGGCAAGTACTCAGTGACCGCCGAGCGCGCTGGTGTCCACGTCACCGACGGCGAAGAAGCCGAGCGCGCCCTTGCCGGGGTTGGCGAACTTGTGGGTCACGAACGGGTAGAGCCCGTCCTCGGCGAAGCTGAACTCCACGAAACCGCCCTGGGCCGGCTGCAGGTCGAGCACCTGCGATCCGCCGTGGCTGTCGTCGGGTTGCAGCAGGTAGGCACCCTCCTTGAACACGGTGTCGAAGATGGTGCCGACGATGTGGAACGCG
The DNA here is from genome assembly GCA_964477795.1 of uncultured Bifidobacterium sp. Lineage (GTDB taxonomy): Bacteria > Actinomycetota > Acidimicrobiia > Acidimicrobiales > Ilumatobacteraceae > UBA668. Next base: position 13,171 of record CAYZFZ010000069.1, on the reverse strand, counting down.
GAGTTCTCGTTGGGGCCGTCATCGATGACCCACATGCGGTAGCGCTTGCCCGCGTCGACATGGATCGGACGGAACTTGTACTGGGCGAAGTAGCCGTTGAACACGACCGCGTCCCACTGCTCGTTCATCATCTTGGTGAGGTCACCAGGCTGGCCCTGCGGGCCGAGGTACAGCTCGCTCTGGATGATCACGAACTCCTCGTCCACCGGCTCGAGGTTCGGTGGGTCGACGATGATCGCCCCGAACATCCCGTTGCCGATGTGGTGCAGCGCCGGGGCGGTGCCGCAGTGGTACATGTACGCTCCGGCGAAGTCGGCCTCGAACTCGTAGACCAGCGATTCGCCGGGCATGATCGTGCGCATCTCGTCGTTCCACGCCACCTTGCTGGCGTGGAAGTCGATGCTGTGACCCATCGTGCCGTTGTTGGTGAGCGTGATCTTGAACGTGTCGCCGATCTTGCCGTGCAGGATGGGGCCGGGCACCTGGCCGTCGAACGTCCACATCAGCTGCGTCACTCCGGGCGACACCTCGATCTGCGTCTCCTCGGCCGACATCGCGATCTCGTGCACCGTGCCCGTGGCCTTCGCCGGCAGCACCGGGTCGCGGCCCACCCAGTCCTCGGCGGGCATGGCGGCCGCGTCGATCGTCGCGTTCGCGCTGGCTGCGTCGCCCGAGCCGGCAGAGGTGGACGCAGTGGCGTCGCCGCCGGTGCTTGCCCCACCCAGCACGTGCACGGCCATCTGCATGCCGGCTTCCTTGTGGCCGGCGACGGTGCACCAGACGGTGGCGTCGGCGGTGAACGGGCCGATCACCACGTCGGTGGTCTCGCCTGCCTTGAGCAGGTCGGTGCCGGTGGTGCCTTCGACCTTGAAGTCGTGGTCGAGCACGCCCTTGTTGGTGACGTGGACGGTGATCGGCTGGCCGGCAGGCACCTCGATCATGTTCGGCGTCATGGAGATGTCGGCGAGCGTGACGTCGACTTCGGTGACACCACCGGTGGCTCCGCCGCCGCCCGAACCGGCGGCCGCGCTCGACTCGTTCGACTTGCCGGACGCGATGGCGATGCCCACCACGCCCATGATCAGGCCGAGGACACCGATCACGAACGTGATCACCCACCAGCCCTCTGTGCTCCGCTGCTTCTCCACACCTACTCCTTTACTTGATGAATGACTCTCAATATTCGCCTCCGAGAGCCGGAGCCCTAGGGGCCAAGGTCCTCGAAGAAGTGGGGAGTCCGGTGGCCGTTCTACGCTGGGTCACATGCCGATCCACATCCGCGCACACGCCAACGACTACGCCCCCGCCGTCCTCGTGCCCGGCGACCCCCGCCGCGCCACCTACATCGCCGAGACGTTCTTCGACCCCGGCGCGCGGCTGGTGAACACCGAGCGCGGCGAGCTCGGCTACACCGGCACGTTCAAGGGCCGGCCGATCAGCGTGCAGGCCGCAGGCATGGGCTGCGCGAGCGCGGCGATCTACTACTCCGAGCTGATCCAGCTCGGGGCCACCCGGCTGATCCGGGTGGGCACCGCCGGCGGCCTCGCCGACGGGCTGCGCATGGCCGACACGATCGTCGCGATGAGTGCCACCCCCGACGACCAGATCGTCAGCCAGCTGTGCGGCGGCGAGGCGCACGCCCCCACCGCCAGCTACTCGCTCGTCGAGCGCGCCGTGCAGCTCTCACGCGAGAGCGGCGCGCGCGTGCACGTGGGTGCGATCGTCTCCGCCGCCCTGTTCTACGACCTGCGCGAGGGGATCATGCAGCGCTGGAAGGAGCGCGGGCACCTGGCCGTGGAGATGGAGGCCGCCGTGCTCTACACGCTGGGCGCGCTGCACAAGATCGAGACGCTGTGCATGGCCACCATCAGCGACCTCATCTCCAGCGAGAACGAGGCCGAGCGGATCAGCGACGCCGAACTGCAGCACGGCGTGGACAAGATGATGGAAGTGGCCTGCGAGGTCGCCGTCGGCTAGCGGCGACGCGCGGCCGACCGGTGGACGGTGCCCGGGCGCTGTGGTGCGACTCCGACCTGCCGTCCCGTGGGTGGCTGCTCTCGGTCCCGTCGTTTCGATTTCGATGTGCAGTGACCGGACGCGGGTCATCACAGGACCGAATCGAGCCGAGACACAAATCGAAATCGAACAGACGAGACCGCAGCGAAAGGCGGGGCTTCCGCCCTCCCCGGCCAGCGTGCCGTCCCCCGCCCGACCGCTCTCGTGTCAGACCAGGCCGAGCTCTTTCACGGCGTCGCGCTCCTCGGCGAGCTCGGCGGTGCTGGCGTCGATCTTGCCGCGGCTGAACTCGTTGAGATCGAGGCCCTGGACGATGGAGTACTCGCCGTTCGCGCACGTGCACGGGAACGACGAGATGAGGCCCTCGGGCACGCCGTAGGAGCCGTCGCTGACGACCGCCATCGACACCCAGTCGCCTGCCGGGGTGCCCAGCGACCACGAGCGGATGTGGTCGACCGCGGCGTTGGCGGCGGAGGCGGCCGACGAGGCGCCACGGGCCTCGATGATGGCGGCGCCGCGCTTGGCCACTGTGGGCAGGTAGCTGTCGGCGTACCACGCCTGGTCGTCGACCAGCTCGTACGCGTTGCGACCATTGACCTTCGCGTGGTGCAGGTCGGCGAACTGGGTGACCGAGTGGTTGCCCCAGATGGTCATGTTGGTGACGTCGTTGACCGTGGTACCCGTCTTCGCGGCCAGCTGCGAGATGGCGCGGTTGTGGTCGAGGCGGGTCATCGCGGTGAAGCGGCCAGGATCCAGATCCGGGGCGTTCTGCTGGGCGATGAGCGCGTTGGTGTTGGCCGGGTTGCCGACGACGAGGATCTTGACGTTCTTCTTCGCGCTCGCGCTGAGCGCCTGGCCCTGCGGCTTGAAGATGCCACCGTTGGCGGTGAGGAGGTCGGCACGCTCCATGCCGGCCTTGCGCGGCATGGCACCCACGAGCAGGGCGACATCGGCGTCGCCGAACGCGACGTTCGCGTCGTCGGTGCACACGACATCGGCGAGCAGCGGGAAGGCGCAGTCGTCGAGCTCCATCTTCACGCCGTTGAGCGCGCCCAGCGCCGGCGTGATCTCGAGCAGTTGGAGGATGACGGGGGTGTCGGGGCCGAGCATGGAACCCGAGGCGATGCGGAACAGGAGGCTGTAGCCGATCTGGCCGGCTGCACCGGTGACGGCGACACGAACTGGAGTGGTCATGCCCGTGAGGTTACGCCGACGACCTGCCCGCCGCGAAAGCCGCTCAGGTGTTGCCGTTCAGGTGATCGCCGGCAGGCCGAACGCTTCGAGGATCAGGTTGGTGTAGAACTTCGCCGGCGCCGCGCCGTTGCAAGAGATGTGAATGCCGTCGGGGCACAGGTCGATCTCCGACGCGCGGACGTCCCAGTCGATGATGCGCACGTTGGGGTAGCGCGCCGTCATGCCGCGCAGCAGCTCATTGTTCGCCGGGATGTAGGCGATGTCGGCGTGCAGCGTCATGAACACCACGGCCGACGCCTCGGCCGGCACCTCCGCCATGATCGCATCGAGCTCGGCCTGGGTGAGCGGCGCGTTGGTGCCCACCTGGATGACGATGGTGGTGCCGGCACCGATGTCGCCCGCGTCGCGCAGCAGGATGACCGCGTTCTTCACGCCCTCGGGCCCGCGGCCCTCCTTTGCCTGCACCAGCACACCCGCCGACTCCAGCAGTGGCTCGGCGCCGACCATCACCGACTCGCCGATCGCCACATACGGATGTGGTTCCTTCGGCACGGTGCTGGTGGTGGCCGCCGTGGAACCGGTGCCGGCCGTGTCCGGGACGACGACGCTGTCGGTCGACCCCGACGGCACGGTGTCGTCGGGCTGCTGCGCGGCGGCCTCCAGCGAGCAGTTGACGGCGCCGACGCAATGCGGGTCGGCGGAGAACATGCTGAACGTCGCCAGCAGCACCAGCAGCGCCACCGCGCCGGCGGCCACCATCGTCTGCGTGTTGGCCCGCACGCTGCCGAGCGTGGCGCGCACACCGCGCTTGCGGATCGGCGTCTCGAGGTAGCGGTAGCTCAGCTCGGTGATCGGCAGCGTGATCGCCATCGCGAGGACGATCTCCATCAGCGACAGCTGGATGTTCGCCTGCTTGCGGATGAACTGGTACACAGGCCAGTGGTACAGGTAGAGCCCGTAGCTGCGGGTGCCGATCCACAGCAACACCTTGTTGCCCAGCAACCGGCCCGCAGCCGCGGCCTGGTGGGTAGCAGCGGCGATCATCACCAGCGTGAGCACCCCGGTGAAGAAGAAGCCACCGCGGTAGAGCCACGGGTTGTACACGCCGCGTTCCTGCAGGTACATCGTGAACATGAACACGATCAGCAGCGCGCGCGCGCGCGCGGCCAGCACGTCGAGGCGGCGGCCCTTGTCGCGCAACGGGCCGCGCATGATGGCCACCGGCCGCCACAGCATCGCGAAGCCCGCGCCCAGCATCAGCCCGCCGGCCCGCGAGAACGAGCCGAGGTAGAGCATGTCGTTCACCGCGATGCAGCGGCCGAACACGGTCCAGGTGCCGCGGGTGAACTCGCTGCCGCACGACGTGGCGACCGGCCCCGGCACGTACACCCACGCGACCATGATCGCGATGAACACGCTGACGCCGACGAGCTTCAGACCCACCGCCGGCAGGCGCCGGCGCGACCGGCGCAGGATCAGCGTCATGACGAGCGGCCACACCAGGTAGAACTGCTCCTCCACCGCCAGCGACCAGAGGTGGCGCAGCGGCACGAACGCCTCGCTCGCGCCGTACCCCTGGCCGCTGAAGATCTGGTA
>CAYZFZ010000069.1:0-8355 GCA_964477795.1 uncultured Bifidobacterium sp. | reverse complement strand
GGCGGCACCAAGGCCGGCTCTGGCACCACCATGGCCAGCACCAGCGGCACCAGCGCCGACGTCTATCCGATCCTCGTGTTCGGCGAGAACGCCTACGGCACCGTCCCGCTGCGCGGCATGGGCTCGGTGGAACCCTCGATCATCCCGGTCGGCCAGAAGACCAAGGACGACCCGCTCGGCCAGCGTGGCTATGTGGGCTGGAAGTCCTGGCACCTGTGCCTGCCTTCCATGCGGCCGCCGCCGACGCCCCCGCGGGTCTGCTCGCGGGCGACCGCGTAGAACGCGGCGATGTAGACGGCGACGAGCGTGAGCACCGCGTAGAGCGCGGGCAGCAGGCGGCGGAAGCGGCGGGCCCAGAACTGGCGCAGGTCGACGCGGCTGGAGCGCTCGTGCTCGCCCATCAGCAGCAACGTGATGAGGTAGCCGGAGATCACGAAGAAGACCTCGACACCGAGGAACCCGCCGGGCAGCCAGTCGTGGTGGGCGTGGTAGATCATCACGCCGACGACGGCGATGGCGCGCATGCCGTCGAGGCCCGGCAGGTACGGCACGCGGCTGAGCCCGCCGTCCGGTGCACCGTGACGAGGGACTGAGGGGCGCGCCGACATCGAACGAACAGTATGGAGCAACCGGCCTCGGTTGCGAACGCACCTACTTCTTGAGGTCGGGCCGGCCGATCGCGTCGAAGATCAGGTTCGCGTAGAACTGCTTGGCGTGCGACGTGCCGAGGTGGACGCCGCCGTCGCTCTTGCTCAGCTCACCCTCGATCTGCTGCGCCTCCACCTCCCAGTCCACGACCTTCACGTTCGGGTACTGGGAGGGCAGGGCCCGGATGCGGGTGTTGTTGTCCGCGATCCAACCCTTCGGCGCCTTCACCGTGAGGAACACGACGAGCGGCGTCTGGTCCGGCGGTAGGGCCGCCATGATGCGCGCGAACGTCTCGTCGCTGACACTGCCGTTGGTGCCCGTCTGGATGATGACGGTGCGCCCGAGCTGGCCGCCGGCACGGGTCATCTCCACGATCTCGGCGATGTTCTTGCCCTGGCGGCTGATCGCCGCATTCACCTGGATGCCGGCGGCGGTGAGCTGTGGGGCGGCGCCGAGCATCACCGACTCGCCGATCGCGTACGGCGGCAGCAGATCGGCCGGGCTCTGGGTGGTGGGCGGCGGCGGCTCGGTCGACGGCGGCACCGTCTCACCGGGAAGGGTCGGCTGCGTCGCCGGCACCGTCGGGGCGACGGTGAGCGGTGGCGGCACGGTGACGACCGGACCGTTCGCGATCTCCTCCTGCCCCTTCTCGCTGTCGCAGGCGACCTGCCCCTCGCAGAGCACGTCGGCGGTGGCGATGCTCACCGTGGCGAAGCCGGCGAGCACGGCGAACGTGGAGCCGACGACGAACGCCCGCCGGCGACGGGCGAGAGCCGCCTTCGTGCGCGGCCGGCGCTCGCCGCGCAACCACTCGCCGAAACGACCGCGCCGCACGGGCAGCTCGACGAGGCGGTAGCTCAGCTCGGTGATCGGCAGCGCGATCATCAGCGCGGTGAGGAACTGGCGCATCGTGAGCTGCTCGCCCGGCTCGCGGATGATCTGGTAGATCGGCCAGTGGTACAGGTACAGGCCGTAGCTGCGGGTGCCCACCCAGTGGAGGGGGCGGATGCCGAGCAGGCGGCCGATCCAGGCCCGCCGGTGGGTGGCAGCAGCGATCACCGCGATCGTGCACAGCCCGGTGAGCAGGAAGCCACCGCGGAACAGCCTCGCGTCGTACTCGTTGGTCAGCGAGCCGACCAGCTTCAGGTTGTTCATCAGGTAGGCGAGGCCGGCGAGGCCGAGCAGCCCGAACAGATCCATCCTGCGACCCTTGGTGCGCAGCGGGCCGCGCATGATCGCCACCGGGCGCCACACGAGCGCGAACGCCGAGCCCAGCATCAGCCCGCCGGCGCGGAAGGTGGTGCCGAGGTACAGCGCCTCGTTGACGTTGATGCAGCGGCCGAGCACGGAGACGTAGCCATGGCTCTCGCCTGCTCCGCACGACGGTGCGTTCGTGACCGGATCGGCCCCGATGAAGACGGTGCCGCGGACGTACAGCGCGGCCACGACGACGGCGATGAAGACGCTCGCCCCCAGCAGCCAGAGGGCGACGCGGGGCAACTTGTCGCCTCGGCGGCGCAGCAGCACCACCATCACCACCGGCCACACGAGGTAGAACTGCTCCTCCACGGCCAGCGACCACAGGTGGCGCAGCGGGGCGAAGTTGGCGGCCGCGGTGTAGCCCTGGCCGACCCAGATCTGGAACCAGTTGCTGACGTAGAACAGGCCGGCGAGCAGGTCGCCGCGGGCCTGGCCCATCGGTCGCGGCTTGAACAGCGACATGTAGATGGCGAGCGACGCCATCATCACGAACAGTGCGGGCAGCAGGCGGCGGGCACGGCGCAGCCAGAACTGGCGCAGCCGCACGCCACCGGTGCGCTCTTTCTCGGAGAGCAGCAGCAGCGTGATCAGGTAGCCGGAGATGACGAAGAAGACCTCGACACCGAGGAAGCCGCCCGAGAGCCACTCGTGGTTGGCGTGGTACACGAGCACGGCGGTCACCGCGATCGCGCGCAGGCCGTCGATCCCGGGGAGGTACGGGACGCGACTGATCTGGTTGCGCAGCGCGGGATGCGTCAGCTGCTCGGCAACGACGGCAGTGGCGGTGGGGGCGGCCATTCGGGGATCAAGTATCGCCCATGACCGCCGCGGCAGGCGGTCATGGGCGACGAGGGCTGACGGGCGCGCGGCGAGGGAAGCGCCAGCGACGAGCCGCAGGAGGGAGCAGCCGAAGCGAAGCGGCGGCCAGTCCCGACCATCAATTACAGCTGGAGGGCCTTGACTTCCAGGAACTCCTCGAGGCCGAACGTGCCGGCCTCGCGGCCGAGGCCGCTCTGCTTGTAGCCACCGAAGGGGGCCATCACGTTGAACGCACCCCCGTTGACCTCCACCTGACCGGCGCGGATCTTGCGGGCCACGGCCTTGGCGTGGTCGGCGTCGCCGCTCCACACACCGCCGGCGAGGCCGTAGATGGTGTCGTTGGCGATCTCGATCGCTTCCTCTTCGCTGTCGTACGGCATGATCGACAGCACCGGGCCGAAGATCTCCTCGCGGGCGATCGTCATGTCGCGGGTGACGTTGCTGAACACGGTGGGGGCCACGAAGTAGCCCTGATCGAGACCCTCCGGAGCCTCCGCGCCGCCGGCGAGGAGTGTGGCGCCCTCGTCGATGCCCTTCTGGATGAAGCCGCGCACGCGCTCGCGCTGGACAGCCGACACGAGCGGCCCGATGCGGCTGGCCGCGTCGAACGGGTTGCCCGGCGTGTAGGCGGCGGCCGTGGCGGCGGCGATGCCCTCCGCCTCGGCCAGGCGCTCGCGCGGGACGAGCATGCGGGTGAGCGCGGTGCACGTCTGGCCACTGTTGAGGAAGCACTTGCCCACACCGTCGGCGACGGCCTTGTTGAAGTCGGCGTCGGCGAGGATCACGTTCGCGCTCTTGCCGCCGAGCTCGAGCGACACCTTCTTCACCGTCTGGCTGGCGACCTCCGCCACCCGCTTGCCGGCGCGCGTGCTGCCGGTGAAGCTGACCATGTCGACATCGGGGTGCGACGCGATGGCCTCGCCCACCACCGGGCCGACACCGGTGACGAGGTTGAACACACCGGCGGGCAGGCCGGCCTCGGCGACGATCTCGGCGAGGATGAACGCATTGATCGGGGCGACCTCGCTGGGCTTGACGACGACGGTGTTGCCGGCGGCGAGTGCCGGGGCGACCTTCAGCGCGATCTGGTGCAGCGGGTAGTTCCAGGGGGTGATGCAGCCGACGACGCCGACGGCTTCGCGCACGACCAGCGAGTTGCCGACCTGCTGCTCGAACTCGTAGCTGCCCAGCAGCTGGGCGGCGATCGCGAAGTTGGCCTTCGGCAAGCCGACCTGGACGAGGTTGCTGAGGAAGAGCGGCATGCCGACTTCCTTGGCGATGACGGAGGCGAGCTCGTCGGTGCGGGCCTCGAGGCCGGCGTGGATCTTCATCAGGTAGGCGGCGCGCTCCTCCTTGGGCAGCTCGCTCCACGCCGGGAACGCGGCCTTCGCGGCCGCGACTGCGGCATCGACGTCGGCGGCAGTGCCCTCGGGGATGGTGGCGATCACTTCTTCGGTGGCCGAATCGGTGACCGACATGGTGTCGGTACCGGACGAGGGCACCCACTGACCGTTGATGTACAGCTTGTCGTATGCAGTCATGACGCGACTCTAGGCACCACAGGCCGCCGCATCAGAAGGCGGGGTACCGCGCCGGCGTCCCTGCGGCGGCGAGTCGCTCACCGGCCCCACGCTCTCATGCCACGCTGTACGAAACCTTCGAGGGGGGCAGGCGATGACGGAGCACGCAGCAGGCTGGTACAACGACCCGTACGGGCGGTTCCAGCAGCGCTACTGGGACGGCGAGCAGTGGACGGGGCGGGTCGCGACGAACGGCGTCGCGCAGGAAGACCCGATGGGCGCGAGCACGGTGGTGCCGTTCGCCATCCCGTCAACCGCGTACACCACGCCGGCAACCGGCGACACCCAGCAGTTCGCCGCGGTGCCCGACCAGAGCGACCCGAACTCGCGGGCCGCGGAGCCTGCGGTCGCAGGGTCCGGCAACGCCGTCACCCGCTTCCTCGACGGCATGGGCGACGACGCCCGGCTTCGCCCGCGGCCCAGCCTGCGCGCCGCGCTCGCCGGCATCGGTGGGGCGGTCGTCGCGGTCGGGGTGCTGATCGCGCTCGCCGGCGACGACAGCAACCCGCGCGGCAAGATCATCGGGATCTCCATCGGCTTGCTCGTGGTCGCGCTGGCGGCGCGGCTGCTCGTCAAGGTCACCGAGATCGCTGCCGCCGCGGTCGGCATCGCCGTCGTTGCCATCCCCGCGTTCGCGGCGTCGGTGACCATCCGCGACGGATCGTCCGGGGTGCTCACGTTCCTTGTCGCCGCCGCGCTGTTCCTCGCAGCGTGGGCACTGCCGGGTTTCAAGGGGCGCAACCTGTTGCTCGGGCTGGGGGCACTCAGCCTCGTCGGCGTGTTCGGCACGCTCATCAGCGACACCTCGGCCAACCAGTGCCAGACGTACATCGACGAGGGCGACTTCGACAGCTACTTCGACGAGTGCCAGGACTACGAGGGTGGCGGCTCGTCCAACTCGTTCCTGCCGGACGACGTCACCGACACCCTCGGCGGCGAGGGCATCGTGTACCTCGCCAGCGCCGCGGTGCTGCTCGGGCTCACCTGGTGGCTGGACCGTCGCGGCTACCACGGCACCGCCACAGGGACGGTGGTCGCCGGCCTGTTCAGCGCGGTGGAAGGCACCGCGCTGCTGGCGAACGACTTCGGCAGCGACACCGGGCCGATCCTCGTGTTCGTCGTCGGCATCCTGGTGTGCCTCGTCGGCGCGCACGGCGCGCGGCGCGCCACCACGTGGTGGGGCGCGGTGCTGGCTGCGGTCGGCGCGGTCGCCTTCATCGCGATCCAGTGGGAGCCCAGTTCGGTCGGCAGCGTCGGTGCCGTCGGCATCGTGTCCGGCCTGGTGCTCGTCGCGATCCCGATGCTCGCCGCACCCGTCCGCGCTGCTCTCGCCCAACGGGCGCACGACGAGGCACCACCCTCGGACCCGGGCGCGTTCGCGCCACCGACCGCCTGAAGCGGATCCGCCGCAGCCGCTGCCTCAGTGGCGGAAGTGGCGCTCGCCGGTGAACACCATCGCGATGCCGTGCTCGTCGGCGGCGGCGATCACGTCCGCGTCGCGCACGCTGCCGCCGGGCTGGATGACGGCAGCGATCCCTGCAGCGGCGGCCGCGTCCAGGCCGTCGCGGAACGGGAAGAACGCGTCGCTCGCGCAGACGCCGCCGGCGGCACGGCCCGCCGACCGCTCGGCCGCGATGCGGGCGCTGTCCAGCCGGTTCTGCTGGCCGGCCCCGATGCCGTAGGCCTGCCCGTCCTTGGCGTAGACGATCGCGTTGCTGCTGACGGCCGCGCACACCTGCCACGCGAACTCCAGGTCGGCCCACTGCTCGGGTGTGGGCTGGGCGACCGTGACCACCTGCCAGGCGGAACGATCGGGCGACACCGTGTCGGTCTGCTGGACGAGCAGCCCACCGTCGATGGCGCGCATGTCGAGCGCGACACCGTGCGGCGCGTGCGCCGTCAGCACGCGCAGGTTGGGCTTGGCGGCGAACACCTCCAGCGCCGCGGCGTCGGCTGCGGGCGCGACGACGACCTCCGTGAACACCGGCGCCAGCGCCTCTGCGAGCGCGGCCGTGACAGGGCGGTTGAGCGCGACGATGCCGCCGAACGCGCTCACCGGATCGCACGCGTTCGCCTGCGCGTAGGCCTCCTCGATCGTGCCGGCGACGGCCACCCCGCACGGGTTGGCGTGCTTGACGATCACACACGCCGCCCGGCCGAAGCGCTGCACGAGCTTCCACGCGGCCTCGGTGTCGTACAGGTTGAGGTAGCTGAGCTCCTTGCCCTGGTGCTGGACGGCGGTGTCCCACCAGCTGGTGGCGCCGGCGATGCGGTAGCGCGCGCCCTGCTGGTGCGGGTTCTCGCCGTAGCGCAGCGACTGCGCTCGCTCGAGCGAGAGGTGCAGGCCCACCGGCAGCACGTCCTCCGCGTCGGGCGAAGGGGCATCGAACCAGTTGGCGATCGCCGCGTCGTAGGCGGCGATGGTGGCGAACGCGTCGCGGGCGAGGCGCCGGCGCGTCGTGGCCGACAGCTTCCCTTCCGCGGCGATCTCGGCGAGCACGACGGGATAGTCGGCGGGGTGCACGACGACGCCGACATGGGCATGGTTCTTGGCCGCGGCACGCACCATCGCCGGCCCACCGATGTCGATCAGCTCGATGCTGGGGTTGCTGCTGAACGGGTACAGGTTGACGACGACGAGGTCGATCGCCTCGATCCCGTGCACCGCCATGTCGGCCTGGTGCGATTCGTTCGTGGGATCGGCGAGCAACCCGCCGTGCACCTTGGGGTGCAGGGTGACGACGCGGTGGTCGAGGATCGCGGGCAGGCCGGTGAGATCGGCGAGGTCGGTGACGGGCACGCCGGCCTGCGCGATCGCGGCGGCGGTGCCGCCGCTGCTGACGAGCTGCCAGCCGGCAGCGTGAAGGCCGGCGGCAAGGTCGACGACGCCGGTCTTGTCGTACACGGAGAGCAGCGCAATGGGCATGCCCACGACAGTACGCGTGTGGTGACGGTGCGCGTTCTGCGTCTTAACAAGGTGTACGGTGCGGGCGACTGAGCAATCATCATCGAGCACATCGGGAGGCATTCGTGGATCTCAGTAAGTTCAAGACCTCAGACTGGTTGAAGGTGGGAGGCGGCGTCGTCATGCTCGTTGCCGGCTTCCTGTCGTGGTACAGCTACGACGTGTCGTTCGTGTCGGTCAGCTACACCGGCTTCGACTTCTTCTTCACCGGCATCATCCCCTGGCTGCTGCTCGTCGCCGTCGGTGTGCTCACCTTCCTGGCGGTCGCCGGCATCTTCAAGCTGCCGTCGTCGATCCCCGCCCCGCTGGTCTTCCTGGCCGCCTCGGCGCTCGCCACGATCCTCGTCCTGATCCGCTTCACCGGCCCCGGCCACGACGTGCCGGACGAGATCGACATGAGCCGTGGCGCGGGGCTGTTCCTCGCACTCGCCGCCGGCATCGCCTGCACCGCTGGTAGCGCGATGGGCTTCAAGGAGTCGGGTGGCGACCTGAACGACCTGAAGGACATGAACAAGATCAAGGGCCAGTTCGGTGGCGCAGCCACCGGTGGCGGCACCCCGCCGCCGCCCCCGCCCCCGCCGGGCATGACCCCGCCGCCTCCGCCGCCCCCGCCGCCGCCGGCCGGCTGACCAACGCTCAGTCCAACGCTGCAGAGCCCCGCCCTCGGGCGGGGCTCTTGCACGTCGGGGCACGACATGAACGGGCGAATTGGCGGCGGCGGTGCCGGGGGTGGTCGATACGATCGGGCGTCCATGGCCGAGCCGCTCATCGTCGCCCGTCAACTCGTCAAGCGCTTCGGTGAGTTCACCGCCGTCGACGGCATCGACGTGGAAGTGCAGCCCGGCGAGGTGTTCGGGTTCCTCGGCCCCAACGGTGCCGGCAAGAGCAGCACGATGCGCATGATCGGTTGCGTCAGCCCGGTCACGTCGGGCACCCTGCGCCTGTTCGGCCTCGACCCGGCCACGCACGGCCCGCAGATCCGCGCCCGCATCGGCGTCGTCCCCCAGCTCGACACGCTGGACACCGAGCTCAGCGTGCAGGAGAACCTATGGCTCTACGGCCGCTTCTTCGACCTGCCGCGGG
>CAYZFZ010000068.1:3353-14777 GCA_964477795.1 uncultured Bifidobacterium sp. | reverse complement strand
GCCTCGGCGACGAGTTCATCGACGTGCTGCGCACGCTGCACAAGCTGGGCCTCGACAGCACCCGGCCGGTCTCGGTGCGCGGGCTGGAGGTCGCCCCGCGAGACGTCGTGGCCGCCACGCTGCCCAACCCCGCCGAGCTGGGCGACCGGATGCGCGGCCGCACGTGCGCCGGCTCGCTGGTCACCGGCCTCGGCCTCGACGGCGCACCCCGCAGCAGCTACCTGTACCAGGTGGTCGACAACGAGTGGACGATGCGCGAGTACGGCCACCAGGCGGTGGTGTGGCAGACGGCCGTGCATCCCGTCGTCGCGCTCGAGATGCTCGCCACCGGCGAGTGGAAAGGCGAGGGCGTCAAGGGCCCCGAGGCGTTCTCCGCCGACCCGTTCCTCGCGCTGTTGAACGAGCACGGCGCGCCCTGGTCGTTGGAGGAACGGTCGCAGGTGGAGGGGTCCGTATGAGCCAGTTGACGAAGTCCGACGTGGAGGCTTTGCTGGCGGGCTACGACGCCGATCCAGTCGCGGCCCTCACCGCCGCACTGCGGGTGGAACTCGATCGACCCGACCTGGACTGGACCGCGCTGGTCAAGCTCGCCGGCTTCTCCTGCGCCCGCCGCATCCGGCTGCAGGGCAACGACCCACAGGCACTCGACGAGTTGGCCGAGGAGCTCACCGGGCTGATGACCGTCACCCGCGATCGCTGAGCGCCTCGGGCAGCGGCACTGCACAGGCCGCGGTGCCACCCGGGAGGCGGTGTCGGTTGCGGGCCACGGCGCGGTACGCCAGCCCACTGAGCCAGTGCACACCTGGCAGCCGCATCGAGGCGCCGAGCACCCACCAGCCGCCGCCGGCGCCCAGCAGCAGCGCGCTCACCGCGTCGTGCGCCACGTACACATGGTGGTCGCGAGCGACGTACCGCACTGCGGTCGCGCACTCCTCCGTTGTCAACCCGAGCGCATCGAGATCGGCGAGTTGGTAGGGCTCGGCCCGCGGCATGCGGCGTATCGCACGCCGCGCCCAGTGCACCGACGACGTGCAGAACGCGCAGTCACCGTCGAAGAGCAGCACCGGCACGGTGGCGGCGCCCTCGTTGCTCACGCGAGCGTCGCCACGACCGGCTGGGCCAGCACCATCCGCCGGTCGAAGCCCACCTCGGTAGGCAGGAAGCCGTTGCGATCCGGCCACAGCAGCTGCACCGCCTGGAAGCCGGCCCCCTTGCGCCACGCCACTGCGGTCGCCAGCAGCTCGCAGGTCATCTCCGCGTCGATCGGCGCGAACACGCACCGGAGATCGTTGTCGAACAGGCCGGTGAGCTCCACGCCGAGCGGGATCTCGGTGCCGCCGCGCAGCAGGTCGGCGATCATGTCGAACAGGCCACGCGCCGCCGACGGGGTGAGCCCGAAGACCACCACCTCCGGGAAGCCGAAGGCCTCCGGATACCCGATCGTGTACACATAGCCCGCGAGCGGTGGATCCGTGTCGGTGCGGGCCGCCACCGGCTCCATCGCCCAGCCGTGCGTCTCGATCATCCACTCGATCTTCTCCGCATGCGGGATGTGGAAGTCGGGCAGCTCCATTGCGCGCACGCTACTGGGCGCCGCGCCGCCAATCCCACGGCGCGACGGAAGGCCGGCGCGGTACCGTCACGGCATGAGCGAGCCCTCCCCGTTCGATCTCACCGTTGCCTCCTACGACGCGACCGCCGACGTCTATGCCACGTGGGTCGGCACCGAGATCAGTGCCGCCATCGAGGCGCCGCTCGATCGCGCGCTGCTCGCCGCGTTCGCCGAGATGATCACGGCGGCAGCAGGGCCGGTGGCCGACATCGGGTGCGGCACCGGGCGCGCCGCCGCGTTCCTGCATCGCCACGGCCTGCGCGTGATCGGCGTCGAGCCCTCCCCGGGGATGCTCGCGGTCGCCCGGACGGCGCACCCGCACCTCGACCTGCGCGAGGGCGCCCTCTCCGACCTGCCGCTGCGCGACGGCGAGATGGCCGGCGCGGTGTGCTGGTACTCGATCATCCACACCGCGCCGGATCAGCTGGCTGCCGGGTTCGCCGAGGTCGCCCGCACCGTCGCCCACGGCGGCGAGCTGCTGCTGGCGTTCCAAGCGGGTCGCGGCGAGGTGGTGCACCGCACGTCGGTGCAGGACCGAGCCGTGTCGCTGACCAACTTCCGTCACGACCCGGATGCCGTCGCCGACTCGCTGACCCGCTCCGGCTTCCATGTGCACACCCGAGCGATCCGCGACGCGACCGGCGACCACGAGTCCACGCCGCAGGCGTTCCTCATCGCCGAGCGCGTGCGCCCCAGCCGGTCGTGACGGATCGACAGAGATCACCGCGTCGGTCTGTTCCAGAGGCCGCAATCGGAACATCCGATTGTCCGTGGACGAGCACCAGCCAGACCGTGGCTCCTCCATGGCTGCCACTGCGGCTCGGCTGCTGTTCGTGAGCCTTCGCCCTACTCCAATGGCCACCGTGAGCTCGGAACGGAAGTGCCACGCAACCTGAGGTGAATCGACCTCGACTTCTTACAAACTGAGAGATATCATCCAGTTCGTGGATAAGTCGCCGACACCGTCGCTCTTGCCGATCTTTCGATCGCAGCAGCAGGCCGAGTTGCTCGCGCTCATCCTCGGCGACCCGACGGCCGAGCACGGCATGACCGAACTTGCCGAACGTACCGGCGTTCCGTACGCCTCGGTTCATCGCGAGGTCGAACGCGCCAATGCTGCGGGGCTCCTGTCGAGCCGCCTGGTCGGGCGTACACGGCTCATTCGAGCCGACATGTCGAGCCCCTACTTCGCCGGCCTGGCAGATGTACTGGTCAAAGCCTTCGGCGTGCCGTGGGTGATCGGGCAGGAGCTGGCTCGAATCGACGGCATCGACGCGGCATACGTGTACGGATCGTGGGCAGCACGGTTCTCAGGCGAAGACGGCGACCGACCGGTCGGCGACATCGACCTGCTCGTACTCGGCGGACCGGACCGCGACGAGGTGTACGCCGCAGCCAGCGCGGCAGAACACAGGCTCGGACGGACGGTACAAGTGACCATCCGATCGGCCGACTGGCTGCCCGACGGCAGTGGCACGTTTCACGACACCGTCGCCGGGCGACCCATGGTTCCGGTGCAGATGCCGATGCCGATGCCTACGCGAACAACTCAGGAGGATCGGTCCCCAGCAACCGCTCGACCGCCTCGACGACCCCTCGGGAAGTCGTCAGGGCCCAAGCAGCGTCGTCGCGGCTGATCTCCGCGCTCGACGGGTCGAAGTACTGAGCGGCGTGGCGCGTCCGCCGAAGGGGCCGGGCGGCTCGTCCGATGATGGTCGCCGCTGACTCGCCCGCGGTGCTCCCATCGATCCGTTCGAGTCGGCCGCGACCGAGCAAGTAGTCGACAGTCGTGCGTCCCTCCGTCGGCGTCGCCATGGAAGGCACCGTACCGAGAGGGTGTCACATCACGTCCGTCGCCGAGATGCCCGATGACGAGGCCGCAACGCTCGGCCCTCTCGTCCGCGACGTCTGCCCGCGGCTCAGCGCGACTGTGCTCGCTCGATGAGCCTCACCAGGCTCTCACCAACGGCGACGGGCTTCACCGCGACGTCGAGATGCTGGCCGGCCATTCGAGTGGTCGGCCATTTGTACGCGGCGGCTCGCACGCAGTCGTCGTCATGTGCGCCGCTCAGCTGCAGGTAGCAGCAGCCATGACGGGTCATCCAGCCAGTGGGCAGCAGCACCGGATCGTCATAGAACGACCGCGGCACACGTGGCGTGTCGGCGGCGATTCGGCGGCGCAGATCTGCGTCGGGGATCAGGCGGGCTGCGACGTCGTCGCCCCACCACTCGTGCCACGGCGGCAAGAACGGCCCATCATGAGACAGCGAGTCGACGAACTCGATGAACGAATCGGATGCCTGATACGTCAAGCCGTCGCCGGGGACGACGGCGTCGACAAAGGCGACCACTCTTGGACTCAACTGCTCTGCGAGCAAGGGCATCAGGACTCCGGCACCGGAACGCGCCACGATCACGTCAGCCGAGGAGGCGGCGATGGCCACGTCGAGGATCGTGCGCCACTGGGGGCGTGGCCCCGTCAATGCTCTCCGCAGATCCGGCAAGACGACCTCGAATCCAAGCTCCTGCAGCCGGGCGCCGAGAGGGCGAAGGGTCATCGGCCCGACGTGCGGACTGTGGATCAGGAGAAGCTTGATCCACAGAGTCTGCCGTCGACGCGGCACACACCAAGAACGCGAGACGGGCCGACTCACTGATCGTCGCCAGATCTGTCAAGGATCTGTCAAGCGATCGCCACAACCTCAGATGAGGGCTTCGGCGCCCACGTCGAGCGCGTGCTGGGTGTGCCGCGACGCCATCGCCGCGAACATCGCCTCGCTGCGCTCGCTGGCCCCGACGATCTGCGACGCGACCACCGACATGATGATCCCGGCGTACGCGTCGCGGCAGACCTGCTGCCACATCTCCGGCTCGTCCACCTGCACGCCGTACTCGCCGAGCGCGGCGCAGTAGTCGTCGACGAGTTGGCGCTCGATGCCGCGACGCACCTCCGGCAGTGGGCCCGCCCCGAGGAAGTAGCTGACGTCACCCGACGGGCTGCCGTGACCCGGCGTCTGCCAGTCGACCGTCGCCACCGGGTAGCCGCCGCGCTCGGACGCGAACATCAGGTTGTCGAGCCGGTAGTCGCCGTGGGTGACCGTGTCGGGCAGGGTGTGGCCGTCGATCCACGCCGGGATCTGCGGGCCGAAGCGCTCGATCAGCGCGATGCCCTCCGTGTCGAGGTACTTGGAATACGTGCCGAGGAAGCCGGGCAGGAACATGTTCCACAGCATCTGCAGGCGCTCGGCGTCGTCGCCGCCGCGGCGCTGCAGGAACTCGATGTCGGCGAGCGTGGGGTCGGCCCAGCGCGGGCCGTGCAGCCGGGCGAGCTCGATCACCGCACGGTCCGCCAGCTCGGCCGAGCAGCCGGTGATCTGGTTGCCCTGCTCGGCGGGCGACAGGTCTTCCAGCAGCAGCACGAAGTCGCCGTCGGCCTCGTGCCACTCGCCGTGGTAGCAGCGCGCCACGCGAATGTCGACGGTGGGCGCGATCTCGGCGTAGAACTTCACCTCCCGCTCGTAGTTGCGCAGCGCGATGCCGGTCGCCCGGCTGGTGGGATCCGGCGAGGGCAGCTTGGCGATGACGGCCGTGGGTGCGTCGCTGCCCTCGGGCACGGCGAGCGAGTAGCGGATGTTCATGCCCACCAGGCCGTCGCCGATGCGCTGGTCGCCGGTGATCGTGACGTCGACGCCGAGGACGTCGGTGAGCCAGGCGGAGGTGATCTCTTCAGGTGCCATCGCGCACGACCGTAGCCGTGTGTTGTGCCGTCTGGCACAGTGGACGGCATGAGCGACGAGCTGGCCGCGCACATCGAGTGCCTCGACCGCGACGGCTACACGATCGTGCGCGACGCGTTCGATGTCGCCACCGCGGCGGCCCTCCACGCCGACATCGACCGCCTGGAGCGCGAGCTCGGGATCGGCTTCGGCGGCAACGGCTTCGAGGGGCGGGCCACCACCCGCGTGTACAACCTGCTCGCCCTCGGTGAGCTGTACGCGCAGGTGCCGGTGCACCCGGTGGTACTGCCGTTGATGCACCACCTGCTGGGGCCCGGCTGCCTCGTCAGCAGCATCTCCGCGATCACCATCCACCCCGGCGAGATCGCGCAGCCGATCCATGCCGACGACCAGGTGATCCCGATCCGCAAGCCGCACCGGCCCGTCACCGCCAACAGCATGTGGGCGCTCACCGACTTCACCGATGCGAACGGCGCCACCCGCATCATCCCCGGCAGCCACCTCGCCACCGACTCCCCCGTCTACGGCCAGCACTACGACAGCATCCCGGCCGAGATGGGCCGCGGCAGCATCCTCGTGTGGGACGGCGGCTTCTGGCACGGCGGCGGGGCCAACACCACCGGCGAGCGCCGGCGCGGTATCGCGATGAACTACTGCGCCGGCTTCATCCGCCAGCAGGAGAACCAGCAGCTCGGCATCCCACTCGACGTCGTCCACGGCTTCTCGCCCGCGCTGCGCGAGCTGTGCGGCTTCGGTGTCTACAAGGGCCTCATCGGCCACATCGACCGCCAGTCGCCCGAGCAGCGCCTGTTCGACCCCGAGCAGGCGAGCACCATGCTGTGGGACCGCACCTGAGGCAAGCCGGGCACTCGGCCGGTACCGTCGCCGGGGCATGTACACGTTCCTGCTGAAGCCGAAGTGGATCGGGTTCCACCTCCTCTGCCTGGCCGCGATCGTGGCCATGATCAACCTCGCGCTGTGGCAGCTGCGCCGGCTCGACGAGAAACAGACGTTCAACGACCGGGTCACTTCGCACACCGACGCCGACGTCGTACCGCTCGATGCCGCGCTGTTGCAGCAGGATCACGACGACCTCATCTACCGCCGCGTGTCGGCCACCGGCAGCTACCTGGCCACACCGCAGTTCGAGGTGGTCAACGTGTCGCAGGACGGCACCAACGGGCGCGACGTGGTGAACGCATTGCAGCTGGACGACGGCTCTCTGCTGATCGTCAACCGTGGCTTCGTTCCCCAGGGCACGCCTCTGCCCGCGCCGCCCACCGGTGAGGTGGAAGTGCTGGGCCGGCTGAAGGAGTCGCAGCGGGTACGCACGGGGCAGACGTCCGACGACGGCTCGCAGCAGCTGACGGAGATCCGCCGCGTCGACCTCGACGCGCTCGCGGGGCAGTTCGACCAGCCGTTGGCACCGATGTACGTGGAGCTGCTGCAGTCGAACCCGGCCGAGCCGGCGGCGGTCAGCCCGGTGGCCTTCCCCGAGCTCACCGAGGGCCCGCACCTCAGCTACGCGGTGCAGTGGTGCATCTTCAGCGTATGCGTGGCGGTCGGCTGGGTGTTCGCCGTCCGCAAGAGCGCGCGCGAGCGCAGCGGCAAGGGCCCGAAGAAGCCGTCGAAGTTCAAAGCCGTCGAGCGCTACGACCCCGCCGCCTCCTGACCCGGCTGCCGATCCCCGACGCCCGACCCCCGCCTCTCCCCGACCGAACCGCGACCCGGCCGCCCCCCGGCCGCCCCCGACCGGCCCGACCGGCCGCTTCGAGTGGGCACTCGCACCCCGGGGTGCGAGTGAGCACTCGAATGACGCCTGACACTCGCACCGGCGGGCTGACACTCGGACCCGGGGGATGGCACTCGGACCAGTGGGCGGGTCAGCTCGGGAGGAAGCCTTCCAGCTGGGCCATGTGGCGGAACTGCTCGACGACGTTGGGCGGCACGTAGGTGGGGTCGAGCGCGCGGTAGGCGGTGTCGACGTTGACCGAGATGCGACCGAACTCGCTCCAGCCGCGGAACTCCTCGCGGGCACCGATCTCGCGGGCGATGTCGCGGGCGGCGTCCCACGCGTCGAGGCCGGCGGCATGGCGGGCAGTGGCGGCCTCGTCGACGAAGGCGAGGTAGTCGCGCACCGATGCCACGCCCGCCTTGTCGGTGAGCGGGCCGTGCCCGGGCACGACCGTGTCGACGTCCATGCCCAGCATCAGGTCGCAGGCGGCCACCCAGTTCGACAGCGGGCCGGCCCACACGATGGGCGTACCGCCGATGAACAGGATGTCGCCCGTGTAGACCGTGCGCGCATCGGGCACGACGGCGAGCGTGTCGCCGCGGGTGTGCGCCGGGCCGACCTCGATCAGCTCGACGAGCCGGCCACCGACCTCCACCTCCAACCGGCCGCTGAACGTGCGCGTGGGAAGCCGCACGTCGATGCCGTCGAAGTGGAACGCGCCGAAGAAGTGGCGGAACAGCTCACCGACCTCGCCCGGCGCGGTGTTCAGCGCGTGCAGCATCGCCGGCGGCACCTCGGTCATCTCGTGCGCCGTCGCCGCCGACGCCACGATCTCGGCGCCGTCGACGAGCTGGTTGCCGTAGCAGTGGTCGCCGTTGGCGTGCGTGTTGAGCAGCGTCGCGATCGGCGCGACCGATGTGTGCGGCGCCATCGAGTCGAGCATCTCCCGGGTGAGGCGCAAGTCGAACAGAGTGTCGACCAGCAGCGAGGCACCGTCGCCGACCACCAGCCCGGCGTTGCTCCAGCCCCAGCTGCCGTCGGGCTGCAGGTAGGCGAAGCATGCGTCGCCGAGCTCGTGAAGACCCTTGTCGTACGCCATCGCCACGTTGTAGCACGTGCCGCCACAGTGCCCGACGACGAGGGCCGCCGACGTGCGTCGGGGCAGGCATACAGTGGCCGCATGACGCAGATCGCCACCCGCCGCCTCGGCCGCACGGGCCGGGCTCAGTGCAGCTGGGCGAACATCGCCGCCACCCGCTCCGCGATCATCACGGTGGGCAGGTGGGTGTTGGCCCGCGGCACCGTCGGCATCACCGATGCGTCGCACACCAGCAGCCCGTCGTAACCGACGACGCGGCACTGTGTATCCACCACTGCGAGGTCGTCGCTCGCCGAGCCCATCCGGCAGGTGCCGGCCGCATGGACGTAGTCGCCCACCGACGCACGCAGGCCGTCGTCGGACCGGTCGTACGGCTCGGGCGCGGCGACCGCAGCCATCGGCGCGCTGAGTGCCACGCGCTCGGCCAGCACCGCAGCGGCGCGCAATGCGTCGAGGTCGCGCTCGTCGGAGAGCATGCGGAAGTCGACGATCGGGTCGACCGTCGGGTCGCCACTGGCGAGACGCACCGTCCCGCGCGAGTGCGCGCGCATGACGGCACCCATCAGCAGGCCCAGGTCGGGCAGCGCCCCGTCGAGTGCGTCCATCGCCAGCAGCTGCAGGTCGTGGTGCACGGCGTGGGTGGCCCGCAGCAGCGCCGTCACCGCCGGGCGCGACAGGGGCTCGTCGGTCGGTCGGCGCAGGCGAAGCGTGAGCGGGAACGACGGATGGTCCTGCAGGCCGAGCCCGATGCCCGCACGCTCGACACCGCTGCGCAGCAGGATCGCCGGCGAGTGGATCGCCCCCGCACACACCACCACGGTGGCTGCCTCGATCTCCTCACCGCTCGCCAACCGCACGCCCGCGACCCGGCGACCGTCGAGCAGCACCCGATCCGCCAGCGCGTCGCCGCGCACCTTCAGGTTGGGGCGAGCACGAGCCGCCTCAAGGTACACCTCGTTGACCGAAGCCCGCCGGCCGTCGGCGCTGCGGGTGAGCAGCGCGGGCTCGGCGGCCTCCTCCGCTGCCAGCAGCGCGCGGGCGACGGCGCCCGTCTCCGCAGGGGTGGCCGTACGCAGCGGCAGCGGCAGGCGCTCGAACACCGGGCCCACCGACGCCCACCCCCAGCCCGCACAGCCGAAGTCGCGCTCCCACTCGTCGTAGTCGCCGGGCTCGCCGGGCAGAGCCACCATCGCGTTGACCGCCGACGAGCCACCCACCCCCCTGCCGCGCGCGTACAGGCGGAGCGCCTGCCGGTCGGTGCGCCGCGCCTGCAGATCGGGCCACAACCGGCCCGGCTCGCCCATCGCGGCCACGAAGGATGGGCCGCTGATCGATGCCGGCGTGCCCGCCGCGTCGTGGTCCGGGCCGGCCTCGAGCAATGTGACGGTGCGGTCCGGGCGCTCGCTGAGGCGGGCGGCGAGCACCGCCCCGGCCGAGCCGGCGCCGACCACCAGCACACCCGCGCGACCGGCCACGAGCTCAGGACCGCCCGTCGGCCTCGACGTACGGCGGGTTCGTGCTCACCGGCAGGCCCGCCAGGTGGGCGGTGTCGTTGTAGCGCAGCAAGCGCCACAGGTTCGGCTTCAGCAGCTGCAGTTCGGTGATGGAGGTGTTCAGTGTGTGGATCTGGAACGCGCCCATGCCGGGGGCCTTGAGCGCGAAGCGCAACACGGCGTCGACCACGCCACCGTGGCAGGAGACGACGATGGTCTTGCCGGCGTACATGTCGATCGTCCGGCGCACCGCCGAGCCGACCCGGAACTGGAAGGCGGCAACGGTCTCACCGCCGGGGAACGTCGTCGCGAACGGGTCGCCGCTGTCCCACGCCTCGGGGCCGATGTCGTAGCGCTCCATGTACTCCCGGTATCCGAGGCCGTCGCACTCCGGGCCCGGGTCGTGCTCGCCGAAGCCGTCGTCGGGGATCACCGTCAGGCCACCCAGCGCCGGGGCGACGATCTCGGCGGTCTCGATCGCCCGCGGGTACTGGCTGGCCAGCAGCACGTCGGCCGCGATCTCCGGGTTCGCCAGCCAGCGATCGCGCAGGCGCTCGGCCTGCTGCACGCCGAGCGGCGACAGCCCAGAGCACGTGCGCGGCCCGCCGATCACACGGTCCACCGTCACGTTCGATTCACCATGTCGTACCAGCACGAGTCGCGTCACGACGCTCGACGCTACCGGTGCGTGTGGCCTCGCCCGCCCGGCGCGGCCCGGGTCGTACCGCCGGCACTGCGGGCAGCCCGACCGACTTACTTTTCGTTCGCGACGAAGCCGGTGGGCGGTGCCCAGGCCGTAGGTTGCTCGCGGTGGCATCTGGAGCGCGTCTCACCATCCGCACCAAGGGCGCCGATCCGCGAGCTGCCGGTCTGCTGGCCGATGCGCACGCGCTGGGCCTCGCCGAGGTCACGGGCATCGACGTCGCCGACGTGGTGTTCTTCGCCACCAAGCTGACGGCGGAGGACAAGAAGGCGATGCAGGCGGTGCTCGTCGATCCGCTGCTGCAACGGTCGAGCTGGACGGCGCCGAAGGGCGGCATCGAGACCGAGTTGCTGCCGGGCGTCACCGACCCGGTGGCGGCCGCGGTGACGCTGGCGATGGCGACGGTGGGCGGCATGGCCCACGTGGAAGTCGCCACCGGCAAGCACTTCGACGTGCACGGCGAGCTGCGGCCCGACACGCTCGCCCAGCTGGCTCGCCGGCTGCTGGCCAACCAGGTGATCGAGCGCTGGGCCGAGGCCCCGCTGGAGCCGTCGTTCGTCGACACGCTGGCCACCGCCGAGCAGTCGGTGGACCATGTCGCCATCCGCGATCTCGACGACGGCGCGCTGCAGGCGCTCAACCGCGAGCGCGGCCTGTCGCTGGATCTCGCCGAACTGCACGCGATCGTCGAGCACTTCCGCGGTGTCGGGCGCGAGCCCACCGACGTGGAGCTGGAGACGCTGGCCCAGACGTGGAGCGAGCACTGCGCGCACAAGACGTTCCGGGCACGCATCGAGGTGGACGGCGGCGAGGCGGGAGCAGAGGTCGTGCCGCTGATGCAGCAGCTGCGCCGGTGCACGAACGCGATCGACGCACCGTTCGTGCGCAGCTCGTTCGTCGGCAACGCCGGCATCGTCTCGTACGTGCCGGGCGTGACGATCGCGGTGAAGGCCGAGACCCACAACCACCCGTCTGCGATCGAACCGTTCGGCGGTGCGAACACGGGCGTCGGCGGCGTCATCCGCGACGTGATGGGCACCGCCCA
>CAYZFZ010000068.1:0-3343 GCA_964477795.1 uncultured Bifidobacterium sp. | reverse complement strand
GATCGCCGACGGGGTGATCGCCGGCGTCGCCGACTACGGCAACAAGATCGGCCTGCCCACCGTCGCCGGCGCGGTCCTGTACGACCCCGGCTACCTGGCCAACCCGCTCGTCTACGCCGGCTGCATCGGCGTCGCCGCCGAGGGCGACTGGCAGCTGCCCGGGCCGCAGCCCGGCGATCTCGTCGTGGTGATGGGCGGTCGCACCGGGCGCGACGGCCTGCGCGGCGCCACGTTCCGCAGCGCCACCATGGACGCCACCCCCGGCGACGTGGCAGGCGCGAGCGTGCAGATCGGCGACCCGATCACCGAGAAGCTGCTGATCGACGTGATGCGCGAGTGCGCCGGGCTGTACACGGCTGTCACCGACTGCGGTGCCGGCGGCCTGTCCAGCGCGGTCGGTGAGATGGCCGAGGGTGTGGGAGCCGAGGTCGACGTGGCGCTCGCCCCGCTGAAGTACCCCGGCCTGCGCCCGTGGGAGGTGTGGCTCAGCGAAGCCCAGGAGCGGATGGTGTTCGCCGTGCCGCCGGCGAGCTGGGAAGCGCTGCTCGCCGTGTGCGCCCGCCACGGGGTGGAGGCCACCAGCCTGGGCACGTTCACCGGCGACGGTGTGCTGCGCGTACGCTCCGGCGATCTGCAGGTGCTGGAGCTGGACACCCACTTCCTGCACGACGGCCGGCCGCAGCGGACGATGACGGCCACCCTGCCCGCACCGCCACGCGCCGCCACCGAGTCGCCGGCCTGCGCCGATCCGGCAGCCACACTGCTGGCACTGCTGGCGCACCCGAACATCGCCTCTAAGGAGCACGTGATCCGCCGCTACGACCACGAGATCCGCGGCGCCACGGTGGTGCGCCCGCTCGTCGGCGAGGGTCACGACGGTCACGCCGACGGTGTGCTGCTCGCCGAGCCCACCGACACCCACGGTCTCGCGGTCGGCATCGGCGTCAACCCCTGGTACGGCATCACCGACCCCGAGCACATGGCGCACGCGGTCGTCGACGAGGCGATCCGCAACGTCGTCGCGGTCGGCGCCGACCCCAGCTCGGTGGCGCTGCTCGACAACTTCAGCTGGGGCGACCCGCGCCGGCCCTCCACGCTGGGCGAGCTGGTCGCCGCCGTGCAGGGCTGCTGCGCCGCGGCCACCGCCTTCCGGGCGCCCTTCGTCAGCGGCAAGGACTCGCTGAACAACGAGTACCTGGGCAGCGACGGCGCCCGCCATGCGGTGCCGCCCACGCTGGTGATCACGGCCATCGCCCACCACCCGGACGCCGGCCGTGCGATCACCCCGGATCTCAAGCGGGCAGGCAACACGCTCGTGCTCGTCGGCCGCACTGCCACAGAGTTCGGTGGCAGCCACTTCTCGATGGTCACGCGCAGCAGCGGCGGTGGCCCCGTGCCCGCTCCCGACCCCGGCTCCCCCGGCCGCTACCGCACCCTGCACACCCTGCTGCGCACGGGTCGCGTCGCCGCCTGCCACGACCTCAGCGAGGGTGGGCTTGCGGTGGCGCTCGCGGAGATGAGCATCGCCGGCCGGCTCGGCGCCACGATCGACACGCTTCCCCACGCCGACCCCGTCACCTCCCTGTTCAGCGAGTCGAACGGCCGCTTCCTGTGCGAGCTGGCCCCCGGCGACGTGGAGTGGTTCCTCGCCGGACTCGGCGAACCCGCCACCGTGCTCGGCACCGTCGCCGCCGAGGCCACCTTGCGCCTCGTCGGGTTCGAGCTCGGCCTCGCCCAGCTGCAGGCCGCGTTCCGAGGGAGCAGCCGATGAGCCGCCCGCGCGCGATGGTGCTGGCCGCACCTGGCACCAACCGCGACCACGACGTTGCGTTCGCCCTCGAGCTGGCCAGCGCCGACCCGCAGATCACGCTGCTCGAGGAACTGATCGCCGAGCCGTCGGTGCTGCTGCGCGACACCCAGTTGCTCGTGCTCGCCGGCGGGTTCAGCTACGCCGACGCGCTCGGCGCCGGGCGCATGTGGGCGCTCGCCGCCACCGACCGGCTGGGCGACGTGCTCACCCGCTTCGTCGCGCTCGGGCGGCCGGTGATCGGTATCTGCAACGGCTTCCAGGTGCTCACCCGCGCCGGCCTGCTGCCCGGCGCGCTGGGCCACAACGACAGCGGCCACTTCCAGTGCGAGTGGGTGCGCCTGGCCGTGCCCGCGAGCAAGAGTATCTGGACCACCGGCCTGGAGCCCATCGAGTGCCCCATCGCGCACGGCGAGGGGCGCTACGTGCACCCCGACGTGGCGGCGCTCGCCGCCGACGGCCAGGTGGCACTCACCTACGAGGGCGGCAACCCCAACGGGTCGGCCGCCGGCATCGCCGGCGTGTGCGACGAGTCCGGTGTCGTGCTCGGCCTGATGCCCCACCCGGAGAACCATGTGATCGCCCGCCAGCACCCGCGCCACGGTCGCGGCACGGCTGCCGGCCTCGGGCTGGGCCTGTTCCAGCGTGGCGTCGAGTACGCAGGAGGTCTCTGATGGAACCCTTCCTCGACATCGAGCTGCCCCTGCCCGACCGGCGCGATGGCAAGGTGCGGATCAGCTACGCGCTGAGCGGTGGCCGCCGCCTGTTCGTCACCACGGATCGTCTGAGCGCGTTCGACAAGGTGATCGCCGGCGTGCCCTACAAGGGCCAGGTGCTCAACCAGCTCGCCGCCTGGTGGTTCGAGCGCACCGCCGACATCGTGCCCAACCACGTGCTCGACGTGCCCGACCCGAACGCGTTGATCGCCCGCAACGCCCGGCCGCTGCCGGTGGAGGTGGTCGTGCGCGGCTACATCACCGGCGTCACGTCCACGTCGCTGTGGCAGCAGTACGCCGACGGCGCGCGCACGATCTACGGCCACCCGTTCCCCGACGGCCTGCAGAAGAACACGGCACTCCCCTATGCGCTCGTGACGCCCACCACCAAGGCCGAGCACGGCGGCCACGACGAGCCGCTCACTGTCGCCGACGTGCTCACCCGCGAGCTCGTCGAGCCGAAGCTCTGGGGGCAAACCGTCGAGGCTGCGCTGCAACTGTTCGCTCGCGGCCAGGAGGTCGCAGCCGCGGCCGGGCTGATCCTCGCCGACACCAAGTACGAGTTCGGCCTCGACGACGCCGGCGAGCTGCTGCTCATCGACGAGATGCACACCCCCGACTCGTCGCGCTACTGGGTGGCGGCCACCTACGACGCTCGCCTGGCGGCGGGCGACGAGCCGGAAAGCCTGGACAAGGAGGTCGTCCGCCGGGCGCTGCTGGCCACCGGCTACCGCGGCGACGGCCCACCGCCGGCGCTGCCCGACGAAGTGTGGCAGCAGACCACCGCCCGCTACGTCGACGCCTTCCAACGCCTCACCGG
>CAYZFZ010000067.1:0-14826 GCA_964477795.1 uncultured Bifidobacterium sp. | reverse complement strand
TCGAGTACATCGGCCAGACGCGCGGCTGGTTCTACACGCTGCACGTGCTGGCCACCGCGCTGTTCGACCGGCCGAGCTTCAGCACATGCGTCAGCCACGGCATCGTGCTCGGCGACGACGGCCAGAAGATGTCGAAGAGCCTGAACAACTACCCGGACCCGATGATGGTGTTCGACCGGTACGGCAGCGACGCGATGCGCTGGTACCTGCTCGGCTCGCCCATCCTGCGCGGCACCGACCTGATGGTCACCGAGGAGGGCATCCGCGACACGGTGCGGCAGGTGATCCTGCCGATCTGGAACAGCTGGTACTTCCTGTCGCTGTACGCGAACGCCGCGGGCAAGGAGGGCACGATCCGCACGGACAGCAGCGACGTGCTCGACCGCTACATCCTGGCCAAGACCCACGACCTGCTGCAGACGCTCACCGTCACCATGGACGAGTACGACCTGTTCGCCGCCTGCGGGGCCGTCCGGTCGTTCCTCGACGCGCTCACGAACTGGTACGTCCGGCGCAGCCGCGACCGCTTCTGGGCGGGCGAGCAGGCCGCCATCGACACCCTGCACACGGTGCTCGCATTGCTCTGCCGCGCGCTCGCCCCGTTGCTGCCGCTCACCACCGAGGCCGTGTACCGCTCGCTCACCGGCGAGCGCAGCGTGCACCTCACCGACTGGCCGGATTTCGCGTCGTTGCCCGCCGACGCCGAGCTGGTGGATTCCATGGACCTCGCCCGCGACGTGTGCAGCAGCACCCTGCGACTGCGCAAGGCCAACCAGCGCCGCGTCCGCCAGCCACTCGCCTCGCTGCAGGTGGCCGTGGGTGGCGCCGACCGGTTGGCCCCCTTCGCCGAACTGATCGCCGACGAGGTCAACGTCAAGTCCGTCGCACTCACCGACGACGTCGCGTCCGTCGCCGCCTACGACCTGCAGGTCGTGCCGGCGGCACTCGGCCCGCGCCTGGGCAGCCAGGTGCAGCAGGTGATCAAGGCCGTGAAGACCGGCGACTGGCAGCGCACCGACGACGGTGTCGTTGCCGGTGGCGTGCCCCTGCTGGAAGGCGAGTACGCGCTGAAGATGGTGGTGCAGGGCGAGGGTGCCAGCACGCCGCTGTCGAACGGCGCCGGCGTGGTCGTGCTCGACACCGCGCTCACCGCCGAGCTCGAGGCCGAAGGCGTCACCCGCGACCTCGTCCGCCTCGTGCAGCAGGCCCGTCGCGACGCCGGCCTGCAGGTGAGCGATCGCATCGCACTCTCGCTGGGTGTGCCCGAGTCGGTGCGCCGTCAGGTCATGGCGTTCCAGCACCTCCTCACCGACGCGACCCTGGCTACCTCGCTCGCGTGGGCGGCGGGCGAGCCGAATGCCGATCTCGACGGCGAGCCGATCCACATCGGTGTCGCCGTCGCCGGCTGACCGGCGCCCGATGAGCAGTGTCGTGCGCCCCCACGCCGATGGCGCCGTGCTGGCGGTGCGCGCGGTGCCAGGGGCCAGCGCGGCCAAGGTCGTCGGCCTCCACGGCGACGAGCTGCGTGTGCGGGTGTGCAGCCCGCCGATCGACGGGCGGGCCAACGCGGAGGTGGCGGAAGTGATCGCGCGCGCCCTCGGCGTGCGGGTGCGCGACGTGCAGCTCGTCGGCGGCCGCGCCTCGCGGTCGAAGCTGCTGCTCGTGCCGCTGACAGCCGCCGAGGTGACCGCCAGGCTGGGCCCGTGGATCAGCCCGGACGGCACCGCCGACCGATAGCATCCCGCACCTACATCGGACTTACGGAGGTTCAGCGCGATGGCGACTGCCAAGAAGGCACCCGCGAAGAAGGCACCCGCGAAGAAGGCACCTGCCACCCCGAAGACCGCGGCCCCTGCCAAGGCTGCTCCCGCGAAGGCCGCCAAGTCCACCGCCACGCCGGCGAAGAAGTCGGCGGCTCCCGCAGCCGCCCTCAAGAAGGCCGCCCCCGCCAAGAAGGCTGCCGCGCCGGCCAAGAAGGCACCGGCGAAGCACGCCGCGCCCGCCGCCGCCCCCGTGAAGAAGCAGCCCGCCGTGCCCACGAAGGCCCCGGCCAAGGCCACCGCGCAGAAGGCCACGGCCCAGAAGGGGGCCGTCGGGAAGGCAGCCGCCGCCAAGGCCGCACCCGCCAAGGCTGCAGCAGCGCCCGCGAAGGCAGCGCCGGCGAAGGCGGTGCCGGCGAAAGCCGCGGCGGCATCGGCGAAGGCCGCTGCGCCGTCGGCGAAGAAGGCTGCTGCTCCGGCGGTCGCTCCCAAGTCCGCGGCGAAGAAGGCCGCCCCGCCCGTCATCGAGAAGGCGCCCGTCAGGGGCGTCACCAAGGACGGCATCGCCTACACGAAGGATTTCGATGCCAAGTTCCTCACCGCCATGCGGGCGTTGCTGCTGGACGAGAAGTCGTCGCTGCTCGGCCAGGCTGTGCGGCTGGAGGACGAAGCCCTGCAGCTGATCGAGGAGCACGAGATGGGCGACGTGCAGTTCGACGACGAGGGCGGCGAGGGCGACACGATGGTCGTGGAGCGCGAGCGCGACCTCGCCCTCAGCGCGCAGGCGCGCCAGACCATCGCCGACATCGAGGCCGCCCTCGATCGCCTCGTGGTGGGTACGTTCGGGTACTCCGTCGAGTCTGGGCGGCCGATCCCGCGCGAGCGGTTGGAGGCCATCCCGTGGGCGACCGTGCTCGTCGAGGAGAAGGTCGGCGGGATCGGGCGCCGATGACCGACGTCCAGCCGGCGCAGCGGCTGCGGCTCACGATGGCGATCGCGCTGGCCGTGATCGCCGTCGACCAACTCACCAAGCACTGGGCGGTGAACGCGCTCACCGGCGAACCGCCGCGCCACGTGTTCTGGACGCTGCAGTGGAACCTGTCGTTCAACAGCGGCATGGCGTTCTCCACGGGCCAGGGCGTCGGCCCGATCATCGGGCTCGTCGCCGTGATCGTCGTCGTCGTCATCGTCGTCGGCGTGCGCAAGAACGTGAACCCGGTGGTGTCGATCGCAGCCGGGCTCGTGATCGGCGGCGCGCTCGGGAACCTCGCCGATCGCCTGTTCCGCGGCGACGGCTGGCTGCACGGCTCCGTCGTCGACTTCATCGACTTCCAGTGGTTCCCGATCTTCAACGTGGCCGACATGGGTGTCAACGTCGGCGGCGCGCTGTTCGTGCTCTGGTCGCTGTTCAGTGGGCACGAGCAGCCGGCGGTGCCCACCGCCACCACCCCGGAGGACACGGCATGATCGAGGAGGAGATCCCCGCCGCGCTGGCCGGCGAGCGGCTCGACCGCATCGTGTCGCTGATCACCTCCTGCAGCCGCAGCGACGCGGCCGCGCTGGTCGCGGCCGGCGGGGCATCGATCGACGGGGAGGTACAGCACGGCGGCAAGCAGCGTGTGCAGCAGGGGCAGGTGGTCGCGGTCGATCCGGCCCTGCTGCCCAGTACCCAGTTGCCGGCAGCGGATGCCACGGTCGAGTTCACCGTCGTCCACGCCGACGAGCACCTCATCGTCGTCGACAAGCCGGCCGGGCTGGTGGTGCACCCGGGCGCGGGCAACCCCGACCACACGCTCGTCAACGGCCTGCTCGCCCGCTTCCCGGAGATCGCCGATGTCGGCGAGTCGCACCGGCCGGGCATCGTGCACCGCCTCGACGTGGGCACCTCCGGCCTGCTCGCGGTCGCGCGCACCGAGCGGGCGTACCACTCGCTCGTCGACGCGCTCTCCTCGCGCGACGTCGGGCGCATCTACCGCACCCTCGTGTGGGGGCACCTCGACAACGCCGTCGGGGTGGTGGACGCACCCATCGGCCGCGACCACCGCGACGCGATGCGCATGGCCGTCGTCGTGGACGGCAAGCCGGCACGCACCCGTTTCCGGGTTCTACGCGAGTTCCACGTACCCGTCGAGGCATCGTCGCTGGAGTGCCGGCTGGAGACCGGTCGCACCCATCAGATCCGCGTGCACCTCGCTGCGATCGGCCACCCCGTGGTGGGCGACGGCACCTACGGCGGTGTCCGCTCCGGCATCGTGTCGCCGCGCCCGTTCCTGCACGCGGCTGCGCTCGAACTGCACCACCCAGTGACGGGCGAGCCCCTGCGCTTCGAAGCAGTGCTCCCCGACGACCTCGCCCAGGTGGAAGCAAGCCTGAGCTGAGCGTGAGCCAGCTGGTGGGGGTGGCGTGGAGGGGGCGCTCCGCGATCCCCCTCCACCCTGCGTCGACACGGTCCCCGTGAGACGCAGAGCAGTTGGGCCGGCCGAAGGCCGTCCACATTGGTTCATTCGACCGACAGGAGAGAGCGAGCGCAGCGAGCGAACGATGGAGGTCGACAAGCGCTCAGCTGAGGCCGGCGGCGACGAGGGCGTCGGGCCAGGGTGACGTGCCGCGAGCGGCATCGGCCACCGACTGCAGCGTGAAGCCGTCGAGGATCTGGCGCATGTGCTCGCCCGCGGTCTTCCAGATGGCCAGCAGCACGCACTGGCCCTCGTGGTCGCAGGCACCGTCCTGGTGCGGCTCACCGAAGTCGCCGAGGCTGATGGGGCCGTCGACGGCACTGAGGATCTCGCTGATGCGGATCTCGGCCGGTGGGCGGGCCAGCACATAGCCCCCGCCGACGCCGCGCTTGGAGCGCACCAGCCCGGCCCCCTTCAGGGCGAGCAGGATCTGCTCGAGGTAGGGCTGGGGGATGGCCGTGCGCTCGGCGATGTCGCGCACCGACGTGGGCCCGCAGGACGTGTCGTGCAGCGCGAGCGACAGCAACGCCCGGCATGCATAGTCACCTTTGCTCGAGACGCGCACGACAACATCGTACGGCCTGCGCGGGCGATGCGACGACCGCCTGAATGGCGCGCGCCATCCGGCAGGTGATGGACTGGCCGCAGCGTGACTCCTGCCCCGACCCTTCCCCGGTACTCCGGCGCCAACGTGCGCGGCCTCGTGCCGGCACTGCTGGCCCCTCGCGGGGCGACGGCACCGGCGTGGATTCCCGTCGAGGCGGCTGCGGCCCGCCAGGTGGTGCTGTTGGTGCTCGACGGGCTCGGCTGGGAGCAGTTGCAGGACCGCACCCATCTGGCACCCACCCTGGCGGCGATGAGCGGTGGGCCGATCACGACGGTGGCCCCGTCCACCACCGCCACCGCGCTGACCTCGATCACCACCGGGCTGACGCCGGGTGAGCATGGCCTCGTGGGCTACCGCATGGAGATGGCCGGTGAGGTGCTCAACGTGCTGCGCTGGTCCACCGGCCATGGTGATTCGCGGCGCCTGATCGAACCCGCCGCGACCCAGCCCTTCGTCCCGTTCATGGGCGAGCGGGTGCCGGTGGTCGGCAAGGCCGAGCTCGAGCAGTCGGCGTTCAGCGAGGCGCACCTGCGCGGTTCTCGGCCCGACGGGTGGCGGTCCGCGTCCAGCATCGCGGTCGTCGTCGGCGAGCTGCTGCGGCGCGGCGAGCGGCTCGTGTACGCCTACTACGACGGCATCGACAAGATCGCCCACGAACGCGGGTTCGGGCCGTTCTACGACGCCGAGCTGCGGCTCGTCGATCGGCTGGTGGCCGACGTGCGGGCGGCGCTGCCACCCGGCGCGGCGTTGCTGATCACGGCCGATCACGGCCAGGTGGAAGTGGGGGAGCGGCTGGTGACACCGGCCACCGACGTGCTGCGTGTGTGCCGCATGCAGAGCGGCGAGGGCAGGTTCCGGTGGCTGCACGCACGCCCCGGCGGCCAGGCCGAGCTGCTCGCCGCCGCCACCGAGCACCACGGCCACCACGCGTGGGTGCGCAGCCGCCAGGAGCTGATCGACGACGGGTGGTTCGGCCCCACCGTCAGCCCGCCGGTCGCGGCGCGCTACGGCGATGTCGCGCTCGTGCCGTTCGAGCCGATCAGCTTCGACGACCCCGCCGATTCCGGCCCCTTCCCGCTCGTGTGTCGACACGGGTCGCTCACGTCTGCTGAGATGCTGGTGCCGCTGCTCGCCGCAGCGGCGGAACCCCTGTTGTGATCGAGATGGAGTTTTCATGAACGACCAGTTCCAGCCTGCCGACGCCGTCGAGGTGCATCCGGACGGGGTGCAACCCGATCCGGCGGCGCCGGCCGTCACGGAGACGGTCACCGAGCCGGCGAAGGTGATGCGCATCGGCTCGATGGTGAAGCAGCTGCTCGAGGAGGTGCGCGGTCAACCCCTCGACGAGGCCAGCCGCGAGCGCCTTGCCGAGATCTACGAGCGCTCGATCGTCGAGCTGAGCCAGGCGCTGTCGCCCGACTTGCAGGAAGAGCTGCACATGCTGGCACTGCCGTTCAAAGACGGCGAGGTGCCGTCGGAGAGCGAGCTGCGCGTGGCCAAGGCGCAGCTGGTCGGCTGGCTGGAAGGTCTCTTCCACGGCATCCAGGCCACCCTGTTCGCCCAGCAGATCGCTGCCCGCCAGCAGCTCGAGCAGATGCGCCAGCTGCCCCCCGGCCCCGGTGGCATGGGGCAGGGCCAGATCGTCGAGACCGGCGAACGGCCCGGCACCTACCTCTAGCACCAGCCTGGCCGTCGCCTCCCCGAGGTCGCGCACTAGCCTCACCGCATGCGCGCGGGCCCGGTCGTCGTCTCGTTCGTCGGGCCATCGGGGGTGGGCAAGACGACGCTCGTCGAGCGGGTCGTACCGCTGCTGCGGGGCGCCGGGCTCACCGTCGCCACCGTCAAGCACGCGTCGCACGGGTTCGAGGCAGACCGCGAGGGCTCTGACTCGTGGCGGCACCGTGCAGCGGGCGCCGACGCGGTGCTGCTGGTCGGGCCGACCGGTGTGGCGTTGTTCGTGGCGCCCACGGAGGTGACGGGGTTCGAGCACCTCTCCGAGCTGATCGACCGCCACCTGCACGGGTACGACATCGTGCTCACCGAAGGCTTCGCGCCGGTGCGCGACGTGCTCGTGCTGCTCCGCCGGAAGGATGTCGCGCCCAAGCCGATCCCGCTCGATCCGCCGCCCTGGCTCACCGTCACCGACGACCCGCACGGAGAGGGCGAGCTCGGATTCGACCAGCTGGACGTGCTGGCGGCGCGCATCGTCGCCCTGGTGACACACGACCACCACTGAGAAGTGACGAAGGTCCCTGGGCTTGTTTCGCAGATTCATGAAGTGTGCGACTTGACAACTCAGCTCTGAGACGGAGGCGGACGCATGGTCGAGCGCCCTGAGGATGTGGCAAGCGAACGAGTGGACACGCCCGTGTCGAGGCGGGCCGTGCTGGCATCCGGCCTGACGATGGGGCCGGCCGCGTTGCTGGGGGTGATGAGCGGTCGCGGCGGACGGGCGCAGCTCCAAGGCGAGCTGACGATGCTGTCGCCGGTGACGCCGATCGACAACCCCCTCGCGGCGTACCCCAGTCGCGACTGGGAGCACGTCTACCGCGACCTGTACACGCCGGACAGTTCGTACCACTACCTGTGCGCGCCGAACGACACGCACGGGTGCCTGCTCAAGGCGAACGTGAAGAACGGCGTGGCCGTGTACGCCGACCCCTCGTTCGGCTACCACAAGGCCACCGACATCTACGGCAACGCCGCCTCGAACCGGTGGGATCCGCGGGCGTGCGTCAGCGGCCTCGCCTACATCCGGCGCGCCTACAGCGACAGGCGGGTCAAGGGTTGCTACGTGCGTGCCGGCTTCCAGAAGTGGGTCGACGACGGCATGCCGCGCGAGGACGACGGCCAGCCGCCGCTCGAGTACCGCAGCGGACGGGGCAAGGAGAACTTCGTCAAGGTGACCCACGAGGAGGCCGCCGCCCTCGTGGCCAAGGTGTACATCGACGTTGCCACCACCTACAGCGGCGACGAAGGCGCCGCGCTGCTCGAGGCGCAGGGCTACTACGAGCCCGAGATGATCCACACCATGCACGGCGCGGGCACGCAGACGCTGAAGTTCCGCGGTGGCA
The DNA here is from genome assembly GCA_964477795.1 of uncultured Bifidobacterium sp. GTDB lineage: Bacteria > Actinomycetota > Acidimicrobiia > Acidimicrobiales > Ilumatobacteraceae > UBA668. The sequence continues at coordinate 6,929 of CAYZFZ010000067.1, read as the reverse complement.
TGCCGTTCAACGCGCCGTTCCGTGTCGGCGGCTTCTACCGCATGGCCAACATGCTCGCCCTGCTCGACGTGGCGGTGCGCGGCGTCGATCCTGCCGATTCGCTCGGCGGGCGCCACTGGGACAGCTACTCGTGGCACACCGACCTGCCCCCGGGCCACCCGATGGTCACCGGCCAGCAGACGCTCGACTTCGACCTGTCCACCGCGGAGAACGCGACCTTGATCACCCTGTGGGGGATGAACTGGATCGCGACGAAGATGCCCGACGGGCACTGGCTCACCGAGTCGCGGCTGCACGGCGCGAAGGTGGTGACGATCGCCCCCGAGTACCAGTCGTCGTCGTGCAAGGCCGACCGCGCGATCGTCATCCGCGCCGGCTCCGACGGGGCGCTCGCCCTCGGTCTCGCTCACGTCGTGGTGCGCGACCGCCTCTACGACGAGCAGTTCGTGAAGACGCAGACCGACCTGCCGCTGCTCGTCCGCACCGACACCAAGAAGCTGCTGCTCGCCACCGACGTCATCCCCGGCTACGTCAACCGCACGCTCACCACGGTGCAGTTGGTGGAGCCCGGTGCGAAGCTGCCGCCGGCCGCCGAGCAGTCCACCCAGTTCGCTCCCTCGGATCTGCGCCAGTCGTGGGGCGACCAGATGGTGTGGGACACCAAGCGGGGCGCCCCCGCCGTCGTCACGCACGACGACACCGGCGACAACTTCCCGTCCGACGTGGAAGCGGCGCTGGAGGGCACGTACTCCGTGCAGCTCGTGGACGGAACCACCGTCGAGGTGCGCCCGATCTTCGACGCGGTGAAGCAGCACCTCGAGGAGTGCTGCACCCCTGAGCAGATCTCGAAGGTCACGTGGGTGCCCGTCGATGCCATCGAGGCGCTCGCGGCGGACATCGCCGCCAACTCGGGAACGACCCTGTTCGTCGAGGGGATGGGGCCGAACCACTTCTTCAACAACGACAACAAGGACCGCACGATCATCCTGCTCGCCGCGTTGACGAGCAACGTCGGTCGTTACGGCGGGACGGTCGGCAGCTACGCCGGCAACTACCGCCTGCCCACGTTCTCCGGCATCCCGCAGTGGATCTACGAGGACCCCTTCGACATCACGCTCGACCCGGAGGCGATGGCGAAGCAGAACAAGCGGCTGAAGTCGGAGTCGGCGCACTACTTCAACTACGGCGACCGTCCGCTGAAGCTCGGCAACAAGATGTTCACGGGCACGACGCACATGCCGACCCCGACGAAGACGATGCACTTCGCCAACTCGAACTCGTTGCTCGGCAACGCCAAGGGCGCTCACGACGTGTTCGTCAACACGCTGCCGAAGATCGAGATGATCGTCCACCACGAGTGGTACTGGACGGCGTCGTGCGAGTACGCGGACGTGGTGTTCGGCGTCGACGGGTGGCCGGAGCGGCAGCTCCCCGACGTCTACGGCTCGGTCACCAACCCGTTCCTGCAGTCGTGGTGCGCGACCCCGATGGAGCGCATCTTCGAGACGCGCGACGACATGGAGTGCAACGCGCTGGTGGCCAAGGCCCTCGGCGAGCAGCTCGGCGACTCGCGCTTCGCCGACTACTGGCACTTCGTGTTCGAGAAGACGCCGGGCGTCTACATCCAGCGCGTGTTCGACAACAGCAATCCGACGCGTGGCTACAAGTTCGACGACCTGCACGAGTCGTGCAAGAAGGGCACGCCCTTCTACATGATGATGCGCACCACTCCGAAGATCGTCGGGTGGGAGCAGACCAACGAGAGCAAGCCGTGGTACACGAAGACGGGGCGCCTCGAGTTCTACCGCGACGAGGACGAGTTCATCGAGTACGGCGAGAACATGCCGCTGCACCGCGAGCCGGTCGACGGCACCGTCTACGAGCCGGGTGTGCTGATGGCCACGCCCCACCCGCTGATCGAGCCGGCGCAGCCGGCCGACTACGGGCTCGACATCGACGATCTCAGCGTCGAGGTGCGCCAGGTGCGACACGTGGTGCGCACACCCGACGAGATCGCCGCCTCGGAGCACCCGCTGCGCAAGGACGGCTACTCGCACGTGCTCGTCACCCCGAAGTTCCGCCACGCCTGCCACTCGATGGGTGCGTCCACCGACACCGACGTGTTGATCTTCGGCCCCTTCGGCGACTTCTACCGGCACGACAAGCGCAAGCCGTGGGTCTCCGAGGGCTACTGCGACCTCAACCCCGACGACGCCGCGGAGCTCGGTGTCGCCGACGGCGACTATGTGTGGATCGACGCCGATCCGTCCGACCGGCCGTTCAAGGGATGGCAGGACAAACCGGACGACTACCACGTCTTCCGCTGGATGGTGCGGGTGCGCGTGAACCCCTCGGTGGTGCGCAACATCGCCCGCGCCTGGTTCCACTTCCACGTGTCCACGCACGGCAGCGTCGAGGGCCACGAGACGCGCGCCGACGGCCTGGCCCGCAACCCGCGCACCAACTACCAGGCGGGGTACCGCTACGGCAGCCACCAGAGCGTCACCCGCGCCTGGCTGCGGCCGACGTTGATGACCGACACGATGACCCGCAAGGACGGCGCCGGTCAGCTCATCGGCAAGGGGTTCGAGCTCGACGTCTACTGCGCCGACGGTGCCCCGAAGGAGTCCTTCGTGAAGTTCACCAAGGCGGAGGACGGCGGCGAGTCGGGCACCGGCGTCTGGTATCCGGCGCAGCAGGGGTTCCGTCCGGGCAGTGAGAACGCGGCGATGAAGAAGTTCCTCGCCGGCGGCTACATCGAGTAGGGGAGAGGACGAGGAGATGGCTGAGGTCTTCAACTGGCAGATCAATCGCACGATGCCATATCCGTATGCGGAGTCGCGGCCGCAGCGGCAGGCGGCGGCGGTGTTCGACACGAACAAGTGCATCGGCTGCCAGACGTGCACGATGGCCTGCAAGACGTGCTGGACGTCGGGCAACGGCCAGGAGTACATGCTGTGGAACAACGTGGAGACCAAGCCGTGGGGCTCGTACCCGCTCGCATGGGATGTGCGTGAGCTCGATCTGCTCGGTCCGCAGCACTGGAACGGCGACACCTACGACGGCATGACCATCTTCGAGGCCGCGCCGCAGGGCGAGAAGAACATCGCCTGGGAGCCCACGGACATGGACTACGCCTATCCGAACCGCGGTGAGGACGAGGTGAACGTGTCGCTGACGGTGAAGCGCTACCACCTGACGCTGCCGCACGACATGTGGTTCTTCTACCTGCCCCGTGTGTGCAACCACTGCACCTACCCGGCGTGCCTGCAGGCGTGCCCGCGCCAGTCGATCTACAAGCGGCCCGAGGACGGCATCGTCCTCGTCGACGAGTCGCGTTGCCGTGGCTACCGCGTCTGCTTCGAGGCCTGCCCGTACAAGAAGATCTTCTACAACCACACCACGCGCGTGTCGGAGAAGTGCGTGTTCTGCTTCCCCGCGGTCGAGAAGGGTGTTCAGCCGCGGTGCATGCGCAACTGCATCGGCAAGATCCGCTCCTTCGGGTTCCTCAGCAAGCCCGGTGAGGAGCGCGAGGACAACCCGATCGACTTCCTCGTGCACGTGCGCAAGGTGGGCAAGCCGCTGTACCCACAGTTCGGGCTGGAGCCGAACATCTACTACATCCCGCCGATCCACGTGGCGAGCGACGACTTCCTCACCATGCTGTTCGGCCCCGGCTGCCTGGACGCGATCTCCGCCTACAAGAAGGCGATGGTCGGCGACGACCCCGAGCTGCTCGCGGTGCTGCTGCTGGCGGTGTCCACCGACCGCATCATCCACCGCTACCAGTTGCGCGGTGAGACGATCCGCGCATGGGACGAGAACGACGACCTGGTGGTCGAGATGCCACTGAAGGTTCCCACCGTCGAGCGCGTCCCGTTCGACGAAGATCTCAAGGTCTACCGCTACAACATCACCTGAGGGAGGAACGATGCGGCGCGACGACGAAGGTACGAGGAGCACGTCCGGCACGGCGACGATCAGCCGCCGTGGCCTCCTCGCCGGCGCGGCGGGCGCGGGCGCGCTCGCCATGGCCGGTTGCGCGGACGACGCGTTCGACGGCATGGGGATCCACGCAGCGCGCGTGTCGCAGGTGCGTGCCGACGACCCCGACGACCCCAGCTGGACTGCCGGCCCGGTGCGCCGTGTCGACCTCGGCCCGCAGGACATGGCGCTCCCCAACAAGCTGTCGCCGTCGATCACGTGGGTGGACGTGAGGGCGGTGCACGACGGCACGAACCTGGGGTTCCTGCTCACCTGGGACGACCCCGACGCCAGCGATCTCACCATCGCCGTCGAGCAGTTCCGCGACGCCTGCGCGGTGCTGCTCGCCCCGGGCGTCGACCAGTCCACCCTGCGCGCCATGGGCTCCGGCACCACGCCGGCGACACTGCTGCAGTGGAAGGCCGACTGGCAGCGCGACAACGACAAGGGCCTGCAGGACCTCGGCGACGAGTACCCGAACCGCTCGATCGACGTGTACCCACCACTGTGGGACGTGGCGCCGCTGGACGTGTCGGTGCAGAGCTACATCGACCACGACGCGGTCGCGTGGCTGCCCGGGATCAACGCCGGGAACCCCGTGTCGCCGAGCGCGCCGAAGGGGCCGGTCGAGAAGCTGATCGCCTATGGCTTCGGGACGTCCAAGACGTCGGCGACGCAGAACGCCACGGGCCGTGGCGTGCGCACGTCCACCGGCTGGAAGGTGGCGGTGTCGCGACCGATGGCCGCCACCGACGACGGTGAGCTCTCCGTCTCACCCGCGAGCACGTTCACGACGGCCTTTGCCGTGTGGTCCGGCGGCGTGCGCGACGCAGGCAGCCGCAAGCAACCCTCGATCGAGGTGCACACCGTGAGCCTGGCGCCATGACGCTGGGAACCGAGACCTTGCGGCGCGACCTGCGGGCGAGATCGGTGGCGTTCGCGTTGCTGGGCAAGGTGCTCGGCCCGGACGTGCACCCGCTGGCGGATCCGGCGATCACCGAGCTGCTGCTCACCGCGCTGGAGACAGCCGGCGAGGATGCCGTCGCGACGCGGTTGGAGGATCGCCTTCCTGCCTCGCTGCCCACCGTCGAGCAGCTCGCCGGGCTGTGGGTGAAGTGGTTCGACCTGGGTCGGGTACCCCCGTACGAGGCGTCGAACTCGGCACCGTCGGCCGGTGGCATCACGCCCAGGCTCGCCGACATCGCCGGCTTCTACCGGGCATTCGACCTGCGCGTGGTGGGCGACCGCCCCGACCATGTCGTGGCCCAGCTCGAACTGCTCGCCGTGCTCCTGCTGGTGGAGGCCGAGGCGGACGAGAACGGCGACGCAGAGCGCAGCTCGATCGCCGCCGACGCCACCCGGAAGTTCGTGCGCGACCACATCGGCGGGTGGGTCACCGCGTGGGCGGCACGGGTTGGCGCCATCGACGAGCTCGCGCCCTGGTTCCCCTACGCGGCTGCCGCCGCTGCACTCGTCGACGCCGAGGCGAAGCACCGCCACGTGATCCCGCTGCGCGACGACGTGGTGCTGCCGGCCGACGCGGGGGTGGCCGACGACGAGGAGGCGATGATGGCCTGCGCCGACACCGACTCCGCCGGTTCGCCCCCCTGATCCGGGCACCGCTCCCTCGGATGAGCCGGCGCGAGCGCCGGGCGCCGAGTGCCGGGCCCCGAGTGCCCGCTTCGGTGATGCCCCCGGTTTCGCGCGGCGGTGTTCGCGGCTAGGGTCGCGAATCACACTCGTGTAGTCCTGCGCCCGCAGGGCCCGCCATCGAGCACTCGCCAACACCCATCGACACAAGGAGGTCTGCGCCGTGGGCGACTCGTTCACCCACCTGCACGTGCACACCGAGTTCTCGATGCTCGACGGCGCCGCCCGTCTCGACGAACTGGTGGCCAAGGCGGTGCAGGACGGCCAGCCCGCGTTGGGCATCACCGACCACGGCAACATGTACGGCACGCTCGAGTTCTTCAAGGAGTGCCGCAAACAGGGTGTGAAGCCGATCATCGGCACCGAGGCGTACCTGGCGTACGACTCGCGCCACGAGCGCCCGGCGCGGCGCGGCCGGGTGGACGATTCGGGAGGCGACACCGAGGGCGGCAAGAAGCTCTATTACCACCTCACCCTGCTGGCGGAGAGCAACCAGGGCTACCGCAACCTCATCCAGCTGGCCAGCCTCGCGTTCCTGGAGGGCTACTACTACAAGCCGCGGATGGACTGGGACCTGCTGGAGAAGTACCACCACGGGCTGATCGCCACCACCGGCTGCCTGGGCGGGCACGTGCTGCAGTCGCTGCTGCAGGGCGACGAGAAGCGGGCGCTGCAGCAGGCCGGCCGGCTGCAGGAGATCTTCGGCAAGGACAACCTGTTCGTCGAGTTGCAGGATCACGGCCTGGCGGCGCAGCGCGACACGAACCCGCAACTGATCGACATCGCGAAGCGCATCGGAGCGCCGATCATCGCCACCAACGACTCGCACTATGTGCACCGCGAAGACCACGAGTCGCACGACGCACTGCTGTGCGTGCAGACCGGTGCGCTGATCAGCGACCCCAAGCGGTTCAAGTTCGAGGGCACCGAGCACTACCTGAAGAGTGCGGCCGAGATGCGCTACCTCTTCCGCGACTTCCCCGAGGCCTGCGACAACACCCTGTGGGTGGCCGAGCGCGCCGACGTGGAGATCGAGTTCGGCAAGCCGCTGCTGCCCAACTTCCCCATCCCTCCGGGCTTCGACGACGACGCCGCCTTCCTCGACCATCTCACCTGGTTGGGGGCCAAGGAGCGTTGGGGCGAGGTGCTGCCGAGCAGCGTCGTCGAGCGCATCGCCTACGAGTTGCAGGTGATCAAGAACATGGGGTTCAGCTCCTACTTCCTGATCGTGTGGGATCTCATCAAGCACGCGAAGGACTCCGGCATCCGGGTGGGCCCGGGGCGTGGCTCCGCCG
>CAYZFZ010000066.1:14093-14828 GCA_964477795.1 uncultured Bifidobacterium sp. | reverse complement strand
CAGCGCCGGGCCTGTGAGGCACTGGCCCAGGGGCACGGTGTGCTGGTCTGCGCACCCACGGGTGCAGGCAAGACCGTCGTCGGCGAGTTCGCCGTGCACCTGGCCTTGGCGGCGGGACGAAAGTGCTTCTACACCACACCCATCAAGGCTCTGAGCAACCAGAAGCACAACGACCTGGTCCGCCGCTACGGCCCGCAGCGGATAGGCCTGCTCACCGGCGACCAGAACATCAACGGCGATGCCGACGTGGTGGTGATGACCACCGAAGTGCTGCGCAACATGATCTACGCCCGCAGCCCCGCGCTGCGCGACCTGGCCGTGGTGGTGCTCGACGAGGTGCACTTCCTGCAGGACGCGTACCGCGGCCCGGTGTGGGAGGAGGTGATCATCCACCTGCCCGTGCGGGTGCGCCTCGTGTGCCTGTCGGCGACGGTGAGCAACGCGAGCGAGCTGGCGGAGTGGATCACCACCGTGCGCGGGCCCACCCGCGCCGTGGTGGAGGAGAGGCGGCCGGTGCGCCTGGACAACCTCTACATGATCGGCGACAAGACCCACGACCGGCTGCACCTTCTGCCCGTGCTGGTCAACGGACGCCCGAACCACGACGCGATGCGACTCGACGCAGAGGCCGCGCGCAGCAGCCGCGACCGCAGGACCGGCAAGCAGCAACAGGGCCGCCGGCGCCTGTTCACCCCGTCGCGCATCGAGGTCGTCGAGATCCTCGAACGCCAGCGC
>CAYZFZ010000066.1:0-14082 GCA_964477795.1 uncultured Bifidobacterium sp. | reverse complement strand
TCTGCTTCATCTTCAGCCGCAACCAGTGCGACGAGGCGGCGCGCAACGTGCTCGCCGCGGGTGTGCACCTCACCACCGGCGCCGAGCGCGAGCGCATCCGCGAGATCGTCGACGCCCGCCTCGGCGGCATCGAGCCGGTCGACCTCGCCGTGCTCGGCTACGGCCAGTTCCTCGCCCAGCTGGAGGCGGGCGTTGCCGCACACCACGCCGGGATGGTCCCGCCGTTCAAGGAGACAGCCGAGGCCTGCTTCGTCGAGGGGCTGGTGAAGGTGGTGTTCGCCACCGAGACGCTGGCGGTGGGCATCAACATGCCGGCGAAGACGGTGGTGATCGAGAAGCTGAGCAAGTTCACCGGCGATCACCACACCTTCCTGACACCGGGGGAGTACACCCAGCTCACCGGCCGCGCCGGCCGGCGCGGGCTCGACGACCTCGGCCACGCGGTGGTCCTGTGGAGCCCGTTCGTGCCCTTCGAGCAGGTGGCTGCGCTCGCCAGCAGCCGCACGTTCCACCTCAACTCGGCCTTCCGGCCCACGTACAACATGGCGGCGAACCTGGTCCGCTCGTACACCAGCGAGCGCGCCCACCACCTGCTCAACCTGTCCTTCGCGCAGTACCAGGCAGATCGCGACGTGGTGCGCATCGAGGCCCGCCTCGAGCGCCGCCAGGAGCACCTCGCTGCGCTCATGGAGAAGGCGCGCAGTCCCTACGGCGACATCGACGAGTACCGGCGGCTGCAGCAGGACGACCAGCTCCCTCGAGCCGGGGGAGCGCTGCGCGACGACCCGGTGACACTGGCGATGATGAAGCTGCGGCCCGGCGACATCGTGTACGTGGAGAAGGGCCGCTACGCCGGCCGCGCTGCCGTGCTGTCCAACGCTCACCGCAAGGGTGGGGTGCGGCTCACCACGATCACGTCACGGCGCGACCTGCTGATGCTGACGTCCGCCGACTTCTCCGAGCCGCCGGCGGCGATCGGGCGCATCGAGCTGCCCACCGACTTCGCGCCGAACCGCAACGACTTCCAGCGGCAGGTGGCGGCCCGCATGGAGACGGCCAAGGTGCAGCCGCACCAGCGCCAGCGGCGGCGCACGGCCGAGGTGCTCGACGGTCCGCACCCGGTGGAGGACGACCCCGACCTGCGCGATCGGTTGAAGGCGGCGAACCAGGCAGCCCGCGTCGCCCGCGAGGTGGAGGAGTTGCGGATGCGGGTGCGGGGGCGCAGCCAGTCGATCGCCCGCGACTTCGACCGGGTGCTGGGCGTGCTCGAGGAGTGGGGCTACGTCGACGGCTGGACGCTCACCCAAGCCGGCGAGACGCTCGCCCGCCTGTTCCACGAGAGCGATCTGCTGGTCGTCGAGTGCCTGCGCCAGGGCCTGCTCGACGGGCTCGATCCGGCCACCCTGGCCGGCCTGGCCAGCGTGTTCGTGTACGAGCACCGCAGCCCCGAGCCGCCGCCGACGCCGTGGTATCCGTCGGCGATGGTGCGCGGCCGCTGGCAGTCGATCGCGAGCGTCAGCTACGACCTGCAGGATGCCGAGGAGGAGGCGGGCCTCGGCGTGCACCGGCCGCCCGACCCCACGTTCATCGCGGTCGCGTACGCCTGGGCAGCGGGGGAGGGCTTTGCCGATGTCGTCGCCCAGGAGGAGCTGTCCGGCGGCGACTTCGTGCGCACGATGAAGCAGCTCATCGACCTGCTGCGCCAGTTCGCCATCGTCGCGCCGGTGAAGGCGACGCGCCGCGCCGCCGATGCAGCCGCCGACGCGCTGTTCCGCGGCGTCGTCGCGTCGTCGAGTGCCGTCGAGGTGGCCGAGGCGGATTCCGACGAACCCCACGCCGTCGACCTGCTGGTGCCCGACGCGGAGCAGGAGGTGGCGGAGCAGTGACGATCCGCCGCGGTGAGCAGTGGGGGAAGGTCGTCGAGTCGCCGAACCAGTTGCGGGTGGTGCCCACCGATCGCCACGCGCGCGAGTGGGTGCTGTCGCACCGCGAGCACGACCGGCCGCTGCAGGCGGTGGGGCTGGGTGGCGGCGACCTCGCCCGCACCCTCGGCGGCGGGGCGGCCGGGCGATTCCCGGGAGCGGTGATGACCGCGCCGGTCGACGTGCTGCGCGTGGAGGCCGAGGGCCGCACGACATGGGCGGTCGCGCACGTCGTGGCCCGGCGATCGTGGTGGCTGGGTGATGTGTGGCTGGCGATGAACGCCCAGTTCCTCGGCGGGTATGACGTCGCGCCGAGGTCGCACCCCAACGACGGCAAGGTCGATGCGGTGCACGTGCTGCCGGCGATGTCCGTGCGCAGCCGGCTGCAGGCGCGCGCCCGGGCCCGCACCGGCACCCACCTGCCACACCCGCAGATCCTCACCGTGCAGGCCCCGTCGGTGACGGCCACGTTCGAGCGGTCGCTGGTCGTGTGGGTCGACGGCGTGCGGTGGGGCACCGCCAGCAGCCTGACGGTGACCTGCGAGCCCGACGCGCTGCAGGTCTACGCCTGACCGGGCGCGGGCGGGCGCGTTAGGGTCGGCGGGCATGGACTCCTGGATCCTCGACGACTCACCCGGCAGCTACCGATGGGGCGACATCGCGCAGCCGGCCGTCGGGCCCGACGACGTGCTGGTACGGGTCGTCGCCTCTGCCCTCAACCACATGGACCTGTGGGTCACCCGCGGGATGCCCAAGCCACCACTGCCGCACGTGCCGGGGTGCGACGTGGCAGGCGTCGTCGCTGCTGTCGGCGAGGCCGTCACCACCGTGGCGGTGGGCGACGAAGTGGTGATCAACCCCGGCGTGTCGCCCGTCGCCGACATCGTGGCGCTCGGCAACGACAGCCCGATGGGCCCGGGTTTCATGATCTACGGCGAGCACTGCTGGGGCGGTCACGGTGAGTTCGCCGTCGCTCCGTCGCGCAACGTGCGGCCACGGCCGGCCGGTCGCACGTGGGAAGAGTGCGCTGCCTACCCGCTCGCGTACCTCACCGCCTACCGCATGCTGCGCCGCGCACGCGTGGCGGCCGGGCAGACGGTGCTCGTCGTGGGCATTGGCTCGGGCGTGTCGTGCGCCGCGCTCGCGATCGCCCGCCACATGGGCTGCACGGTGGTCGCCACCAGCCGCAGCGAGGCGAAGCGTGCGGAAGCGCTGGCGATGGGCGCCGCCGCGGCCTACGACAGTGCCGCCGCGAAGTGGCCGGTGGAGGCCGACGTGGTGATCGAGAGCGTCGGGCCCGCCACCTGGGAGCAGTCCGTCCGTTCGCTCAAGCCCGGTGGCCGGCTGGTGGTGTGCGGCGGCACGTCCGGGCCGAAGGTCGAGCTCAACCTGCCCCGCCTGTTCTTCAAGCAGATCGAGATCATCGGCAGCACCATGGGCAGCTACCAGGAGTTCGACGAGGTCACCGCGCTCGTCGAGCAGGGCCTCGCCATCCACATCGACCGCACCTACCCGCTCGCGGAGTACACCGACGCCCTCGCCCGGCTCGAGCAGGGCGAGCAACTCGGCAAGCTCGTACTCACTCACGAAGGACGTTGACATGACCGCACCCGACACCGACACGCTGAAGCAGGCCGTCTGCGATCACGTGGATTCGCTGGCCGACCAGCTGATCGACGCCAGCCACCAGATCCACGCTCACCCCGAGCTCAACTTCCAGGAACGCTTCGCCCACGATCTGCTCACCGACCTGCTCGATCGCAACGGGGTGGCGCCCACGCGTCACGCCTACGACCTGGAGACCGCGTTCGACGCCAGCGCGGGCACCACCGGCGCCAACGTCGCCGTGCTGTGCGAGTACGACGCGCTGCCAGGTGTCGGCCACGCGTGCGGGCACAACATCATCGGCACCGCCGGCCTCGGTGCCGGGCTGGCCGCGGCGTTCGTCGCCCAGGACGCCGGTGGGCGGGTGCGCATCATGGGCACGCCGGCCGAGGAAGGCGGCGCGGGCAAGGTGCACATGGCCCGCAAGGGCGCCTTCGACGGCGTGGAGATGGCGATGATGGTGCACCCCGCGGACGCGGACCTGATCGCGATGGACTGCATCGCCATCCAGGAGCTCATCGTGCACTACCACGGCAAGTCCGCCCACGCCTCGGCAGCGCCATGGGAGGGGCGCAACGCCCTCGACGCGGCGGTGCTCGGCTACATGAACATCGCCGCCCTGCGCCAGCACATCCGCCCCAACGAGCGCATCCACGGCATCTTCACCAATGGCGGCGACAAGCCCAACATCGTGCCGTCGGAGGCGGCGATGGACTGGTACGTGCGCGCGGGCACGATCGAGTCGTTGCAGCCGCTGAAGGATCGCGTGCTCACCGCGCTGCAGAGCTCGGCGAGCGCATGCGGCTGCACGATGAGCCACGAATGGGATCCGAACCCGTGCGCCGACATGATCGACAACGGGCCGATGGTGGCCGCCTACGTCGCCAACGCCGCCCGCCTGGGCCGCGAGGTGCTCGACCCGAAGGCAAGTGGTCGCCGGGTGATGGGCAGCACCGACATGGGCAACATCAGCTACCTCGTGCCATCCATCCACCCGATGATCAAGGTCGCCCCCGACGGGGTGCCGATCCACAGCATCGAGTTCGCGAAGTGGGCGGTCAGTCCCGCCGGCGACCAGGCGGTGCTGGACGGGGCCAAGGCGATGGCGATGACGGTCGTCGACCTGTGGGCCTCGGCGGCGCTGCGCGAGCGGGTCAACGCCGCCTTCGCGGAGCGTCCGGCCGGCGTTGAAGTCTTGTAGCCAGGCTTGGCGTGCAGGTGGGGCGGCATCCCTGCCGAGAGCGGCAGCCCACCGTAGGATCTGGCCCGTGACGGTGTACGTCCCCGAAGAGTTCACTCCCGACGAGGAAGACATCCTTCGTCGCTACTTCACCAACCTCGACGGCCCGGTCTTCGCGCTGGTCAACCTCCCCGAGGTGGTGAAGGGCGCGCTGTTCGCGCGCTACAGCCGCAGCCCGAAGAGCCTGCGGCGCCTGTTCCTCGACGAGTTCGTGGGCGACCTCGACATCGCCGGCGACATGTCCGTGGATGCCACCATCGGGCTCGAACGTGCCGAGGAGCTGTACGAGAAGGTCTTCTTCGAGTACGGCGACGACTCCGTCGCCCAGCTCGGCGGGGTGCACCTCGCCTGCGAGCAGGCCTCCAACATCCTCACCAAGGTGCTCGAGTGGGGCCGGCTGATGAGCTACCTCGAGCAGAGCACCCGTTACATCAGCTACGACGCCCGGCTGGGCGGCCGCTACCGGTTCTTCCGCGACCCGGCGATCCTGTCCAGCCGCTTCGGCACCCGCTACGTCGGCGACATGGATCGCATGTTCGACAGCTACAGCCTGCTGCTCGGCCGCGTCACCGACCATGTGCGTGCCACCGTGCCGCGCGAGCCGGGCGACAGCGACTTCGTCTACCGCACCGCCACCCGGGCGAAGGCGCTCGACGCCGTGCGCGGTGTGCTGCCGGCGGCGTCGCTCAGCAACGTGGGCATCTACGCCAGCGGCCAGGCGTTCGAATCGCTGCTCGTGCGCATGCGCGCCCACCCGCTGCCCGAGGCTCGCCACTACGCCGATCTGATGCTGCACGAGCTGCGCAAGGTGATCCCCAGCTTCCTGAAGCGGGTCGATCTCGCCGACCGTGGCGGCCGCTGGAGCGGCTACCTGGCCGGCACCCGCGACCGCACCTCGGATCTCGTCGAGTCCCTCTTCGGCGGCACCCCCGTGGAGCAGGTGCCGCCAGTGCAGCTCGTCGACTTCGACCCCGACGCCGAGGACAAGCTGCTCGCCGCGGTCTGTTACCCGCTGGCCCACCTGCCCGAGACGCAGCTCATGCAGCGCGTGCGGGGGCTCAGCCCCACCGAGCGGGCGGCCCTGCTGCAGGCCTACGTCGGCCAGCGCGAGAACCGCCGGCACAAGCCGGGCCGGGCGTTCGAGCGCGTCGACTATCGCTTCGACGTGCTCAGCGACTATGGCGCGTTCCGCGATCTCCAGCGGCACCGGATGCTCACCATCGAGTGGCAGTCGCTGACGCCGAACCACGGCTATGTGCGCCCCGAGTTGGTCGACGAGGCGGGCATGACCGACGTGTTCGACGACGCGATGGCACGCTCGGCGTCGCTCTACGACGCGTTGAAGGACGAGTTCCCGCAGCAGGCGCAGTACGCCGTCAGCATGGCCTACCGGATGCGCTACTCGATGCAGTTCAACGCACGCGAGGCCATCCACATGCTCGAACTGCGCTCGTCACCGCAGGGCCACCCCTCGTATCGGCGCATCGCGCTGGAGATGCACCGGCTGATCGCCGAGCAGGCGGGGCACCACGCGGTGGCCTCGGCGATGACGCACATGACCAGCGAGGCGCCCGAACTCGAGCGGTTGGAGGCCGAACGGCGCGCCGAGGCGCGCCGCGGCCAGAGCTGAGTCCCACACGTGACGCCAGTCACAACGTGTGCGAGTAACCTCCGCTGGCGCTGCCCGTAGTATCCCGGGCCTCGCACGGGTGAGGACTGCGTCCGCGCTGGCAACGAACAAGGACCCGATGATGGCTGACGACGAAGAGATCGCGAACGAACCCGACGAGGAGTTCGAGGAAGTCGACGAGGAAGAGGACAGCGACCTCGAGCCGGCGGAGCTCGACGAGGACGAACTGGACGACGACGCGCTGGCGGAGGACGACGACTTCGCCGCCCTCGACGACGACTTCGTGGCGTCCGATGACGACGAGGAAGAAGAAGACGACGACACCAGCGGGCCGGTGCGCCGTTCTGTCCCCACGGGCGAGGACGAGGACGAGGACGACGACATCATCGCCCCCGACGACGTGGAGGCCGACCTCGACACGATCCTGAAGGATCGGCTGGTCGCCGCCGACGACGAGGACGAGAACGAGGACGACGAGCCCGAGGAGAAGGGCGAGGCGGCGGACCGGTTGCAGCCGAAGCGTGCCGACGAGCAGCTGTGCCCGACGTGCTTCCTGCTCGTCCGCCAGGGTGCGCCCGTGTGTCCGATCGGCGACGACGAGTGCCCGATCTTCAGCTGAGCCGCTGATGGCTGCACACCGCCCGCTCGTGGAGAAGGTGCTCGACCTGGTCGTGTACGCCCCTGTGGGCTTGGTGGTGCAGCTGCGGGACGATGTGCCCGGCCTGGTGTCCACCGGGCGCACACGGGTCAGCGAGCGGGTGCAGGTGGCCCGCTGGGTGGGAGAGATGGCAGTCACCTACGGCCGCAAGGAGCTGGAGCGCAGGCTCACCACAGTCTCCGACGACCACCATGTGCTCGAGCCGCTGGTGGCGGTGCCGCGTGCCGCCGTCCACGTGGAGGCGCTGCCACCGTTCGACGGCTACGAGCACCTCGCTGCCGCGCAGATCGTCCAGCTCCTCGGTCGGCTGCCCCACGGCGAGCTCGAGCTGATCCGCGACTACGAGCTGGCGCACCGCTCACGGCGCACGATCCTGGCCAAGCTCGAGCAGTTGCTGGACGGCTGAACGTGCAGCAGGCCGTGCGCTCGCTGACGGCCGCCGATGCGTCGGCCGTCGCCCAGCTCGAAGCCGACGCGCGCGCTGCACTGGCCGGGCAGCGCGGCGGGCCGGCACACCTCGCCGAGCGGCCGGCAGTGGGGGATTGGGCGGCGCTGCCGACAGCGCCCGGCCAGCATGCCTGGGTGGCCACGATCGACGAGGTGGTCGTGGGCTACCTGCAGCTGCTGGTTCGTGGCACGGCCGCGGAAGTGCTGCAGGTGTACGTGCACCCCGAGGCGCGCGAACTGGGGTTCGGCGACTGGCTGCTGGAGGCCGCGCTCGCGGCCGCCCGGGCAGGCGGCTGCACGGTGCTGGAGGGCACGGCCCTGCCGGGCGACCGCGAGACGAAGAACCTCTACGAGCGCGCGGGCATCAAGGCCCGCAAGATCACGGTGTCCACGGCGCTGTGAAGACCGCGCCGCGAGGGTGTGGGGTCAGCGGCCCTTCCAGTTCGGCGGGCGCTTCTCGATGAAGGCGGTGAGGCCCTCCTTGGTGTCCTCCGAGCCCATCACCTTGGCGAACTCCTCGTTGGTGAGCTGCTTCAGCGTCTCGTCGTCGCTGTAGGCCGCGGCCAGCACGACCTTGCGGCTGGCCCACACGGCCAGGGGTGCCGCCTGGGTGATCTTCTCGGCCAGCGCCATCGCTTCCTCGACCGCCTTGCCCGGCTCGGCGAGGCGGCTGATCAGCCCCAGCTCGAACGCGCGCTGGGCGGGGATCGGCTCGCCCGTGAGGATCGCCTCCATCGCCGCCGCCTGCCCGATCGCGCGCGGCAGGCGGAACAGGCCGCCGGCGCCGGCGATGAGGTTGCGCGTCACCTCGGCGAGGCCGAACGAGCTGCGCGTGGTGGCAACGACGAGATCCGCGGCGAGCACGATCTCGCACCCACCGGCGGTGGCGAGGCCGTCGACGGCGACGATCACCGGCTTGGTGCGCTCGCGGTAGACGAAGCCGGCGAAGCCGCCGCGCTTGGTGTTCAGCCCGGCCGCATTGCCGCTGTTGATCGCCTTCAGGTCGGCACCGGCGCAGAAGACCGGGCGTTCCTGGCCCTCGGTGGTGGCGGTGACGATGCCGACCCACACCTCGGGGTCGGCCTCCATCTGGTCGATGGCGGCTTCCATGCCGCTGGCGACGTCGCCGTTGACGGCGTTGCGCGCCTCGGGACGGTTCAGCGTGATGACCGCGACGCGGCCCTGGACTTCATACGTGACGATGTCGGACATGGCCCCGACTGTAGGGGCGCGGCCCCGCCGGGGCCGAACCCGGGGTCAGGCCTCGACGGTGCCGGCGGCCTCGGGCTCGGCGACGGTCTCGGGCTCGACGGTCGTGGGCTCGACGGGCTCGGTGGCCGTGGGCTCGACGGCAGCCCCGGGCTCGACGGCAGCCTCGGGCTCGACGACGGCCTCGGGCTCGACGACGGCCTCGGGCTCGACGACGGTCTCGGGCTCGACGACGGTCTCGGGCTCGACGACGGTCTCGGGCTCGACAGCCGCAGGCTCGACAGCCGCAGGCTCGGCGGGGGCCTCTGCCGGCGTGGGCTTCGCCTTGGTGGCGGGCGGGGCCGGCGGGCGCGGGGCGGTCTTCTTCGCCGGCGCGCCGGGGCGGGTGGGGCGCAGCGGCTTGGGCTGTGCCTTGGCATCCACCTCCACGCCGAACAGGGCGGCCACCTGGGGCAGCAGCGGCCCGACGCGCCTGACCGTGGCCAGCAGTTCGTCGTTGGTCTGCGCCGGTCGCTCGGTGGGCTGCACCTGGCTGCGCACCGGGCTGAACGCAACGGCCTCCAGCACTGCGATCCAGCGGTCGGGCAACGCGTCGGCGGTGAGGTTGGCGGTCGCTGCCGCGGCGAGCTTGCCGGCGAGATCGACGGGGAAGCGGACACCGGCCTTGGGTGGCTGCGACGACAACTTGAGCGCACGCACGACCCGGCCCACACCGATGGCAGCATCGATGTCGCCGAACCACAGGGTCAGCTCCTTCTCCTGCTTGGCGACCAGTGCGTCCTTGAGCTGGGTGGCGATCTCGCGGGTGGCCTCGTCGCGGGCCACCATCGGGTCTTCGGCAGAGGCGACCACGCTGCGCAGATCGCGCAGGTCGAGCTCGTCGAGGTCGGCGACGGCGGCGTCGGCACGATCCAGCCACTCGGCCACGCGCAGCTTCGGCAGCAGCTGCTCGGCGATGTTGAGCAGGCCGGCGGCGGGGATCTCTTCCTTGCCCTCGGCCTTCAGGCGAGCATTCTGCTCGTTGACGGCCTGGCGGACGGCCGGCAGGCCACCCTGCAGGGCGCGCTCGGCGACGGCCCGCTGGGCCTCGGGCAGCTCGGCCAGGACGGCGCTGCGGTGCTTGCGGCCGGGCTTGAGCCGCTTCGCCTTCGGGCGCTGCGGCAGCTCGGGCGGGGCCTCGAAGCGGGGGCGGCCACCACGATCCGGGCGCGGGCCACGATCCGGGCGCGGACCACCGGGACGGTCGCCACGGTCGGGGCGCGGGCCGCGCTCGCGGCCCTCACCGGGGGCACCCGCAGGACGGTCGCGGCGGGGGCCACCGGGGCGGTCGCCGTCGCGGCGCGGCGGACGGTCGCGACGATCGCCGCGATCGCCACGGTCGGGGCGGTCGCCGCGCTCGCGGCGGGCGAGCGTCTGGGTGACGGCCTCGAAGGGCTTGTCGCTGGGCAGCAGCTCGAGCAGGCCGGCCTTCTCGGCCTTTGCCTTGCCCTGGCTCACCGACAGGATGTTGGTGCCGTCCAGCTCCTGCTCGGCGTCGGCCTTCAGCACCATGCCGATGGTGGCACCGGCGGGCAGCAGCGCGCCGTCGAGCACACCTTTGGGTTTCTGGGCACCTGCGGCTCGCCACGTCCACGTGCCGTCGGGGCGCGCGCTGGTGAGCTCGATTTCGATCCTGCGGGACATAATGGCCCACGGTATCTGGTGCAGGGCACTTCGCTCCACAGCGATCGTGATCGGTACCCTCACGTCGTGCCCATCTACGCCCTCGGCGACCTCGTTCCCTCCATCCATCCCGAGGCCTACGTTCACCCCGACGCGGTCGTCATCGGCGACGTGCGCATCGGCGCGCAGAGCTCGATCTGGCCGGGCGCGGTGCTGCGCGGCGACGAGGGCCACATCGCCATCGGGGCGCGCACCAGCATCCAGGACAACTGCGTGCTGCACACCACACCCGAGTCGCCCACGGTCGTGGGCGACGACTGCGTCATCGGACATCTCGTCCATCTCGAGGGCTGCACGATCGAGTCGGGGTGCCTCGTCGGCAACGCCAGCGTCGTGCTGCACCGGGTGGTCGTGCACAGCGGTGCCATCGTCGGTGCCAACTCGGTGGTCCTGAACGACACCGACGTGCCTGCCGGTGCCCTGGCCGTGGGCAGCCCGGCGGTGATCAAGGAGGGGCGCGCCCGCCAGGACGACATCGATCGTGGCGTCGCGGCGTACCTCGCGCGCACCACCCGCTACCCACGCGAGCTGCGGCGGCTGGACTGATGCGCCAGCTGGTGGTCACCGTCGCCGCTGCCGACGCTGAGCTGGCCAGCGATGCGCTGTGGGGGCTGGGTGTGGTGGCCGTCGAGGAGCGCGCCGGTGCCGGCGGCGTGGTCGAGTTGTGGACGTCGCTGGGCGACGACGCCGTGGAAGCCGACGTGGTGCTGCCGTGGCCCTCCCGTTTCGTGGAGGTCGACGAGGCCGTCGCCGACACGTGGCGCCAGTTCGCAGTGCCCATCCAGGTGGCCGACAACCTCGTGGTGCGCCCCGCGTGGGTGCCCTACGTCGCGCCGGCCGGCACCACCGTGGTGCACATCGAGCCCGGGGCCACGTTCGGCATGGGCGACCATCCCACCACCATCCTGTCGCTGCGCGCCGTGCGGCGGCTGGTGCGCCCCTGCTGCTCGGTGCTCGACGTCGGCTGCGGCTCGGGCGTGCTCGCGGTCGCCGCCTGCGTACTCGGCGCCGGCCACGCGGTGGGGGTCGACATCGCGCCGGCAGCCGTTACGGTCACCCGCGCCAACGCCGAGGCGAACGGCGTCGCCGACCGCGTGGATGTCAGCACCACCGATCTGGCCGACGTCGAGGGCAGCTTCGATCTGGTCCTCGCCAACATCCTGGCTCCCACGCTGGTCGCGCTCGCCGCCGATCTGCGCCGGCTGGTCGCTCCCGGCGGCGCGCTGGTGGTCAGCGGCATCCTGGCGAACGCGCACGAGCACGTGCTCGCCGCGCTGGCACCGCTGCGCCCCGTCGCCACCGACGAGATGGACGGTTGGGTCGCCGTCACCCTGCGCTGAGCCGAGTGCCAGCCCACCCCACCCATCCGAGTGCCAGCTCACCGGTTCGAGTGCCAGCCGTCATCGGAGTGGCCACTCACACCCCGGGGTGTGAGTGCTCACTCCGAACGGGATCCGGGGGAGGAATCAGGTGGCCGCGAGGAGCTCGTCGATCGCGGCTCGCCGCGGGATCGACGGGACGGCACCGGCAGCGGTCGTGCACAGCGCGCCGGCGGCGGCGGCGAAGCGCAGGGCGGTGACGAGTTCGTCGCCGGCCGCCAGCCGGGCGCAGAGCGCGCCGCAGAACGTGTCGCCGGCACCGGTGGTGTCGACCGGCTGCACGGGGAACGGCTCGATGTGGGTGACACCGTCCACCGTGTGGAGATCCGCACCGTCGCCTCCGCGCGTGACCACGACGGCCCTGGCCCCGAGTGCGAGCAGGTGCGCTGCCCCGCCGAGCAGATCGACCTCGTGCTCGTTGGGGACGACGATGTCGCACAGCGCCAGCACCGGGGCGGGCAGCGGCTGCACCGGTGCAGGGTTGAGCACGGTCGTCGTGCCGGCGGCGCGCGCCGATTGCAGGGCGCGTGCCACCGCAGCCAGCGGTACCTCGAGCTGTGCGAGCAGCACGCGCGACGTCGGCATGTGCTCGGCGGTGACGGTCGCGTTCGCACCGGCGACCACGATGATCGAGTTCTCGCCCTCGGCGGAGACGCCGATGAGTGCACGACCGGTGGCCTCCGCAACGGTGTCGACACAGGCGGCATCGATGCCATCGCCGGCCAGCACGTGTCGCAGCACGGCCCCGGCACCGTCGTCGCCGAGTGCACCGACGAACGCGACGGATGCGCCGGCCCTCGCCGCAGCGACGGCCTGGTTGAGGCCCTTGCCACCTGGGTACTCGGCGAAGTCGCGGCCCGCGACGGTCTCGCCCGGGCTCGGCAGCCGCTCGACCCGTGCAACCAGATCGAGGTTCGCGCTGCCGACGACGCACACGTCGAACTGCATGGTCATGCCGGATCGACCGTGGGACGGAACACCGGTGGGCGCTTGGCCAGGAACGCGGCCACGGCCTCCTTGTGCTCGTCGCTCTTCCAGCACTCGGCGAGCAGCACCTGCTCGCGCCGCTGGATCGCGACGAGGTCGGTGTCGACCACGTTCTGGGTGAGCAGCTGCTTGGTCATCCGCAGTTGCAGGTCCGGGTTGGCGGCGTAGCTGCCGGCCACCTCCAGCGCGGTAGGCAGCAGGTCGTCGGGCTCGGCCAGCCGGTCGGCCAGCCCGATCGCGTGCGCCTCGGTGCCGCTGATGATGCGGCCTGACAGGAACAGGTCGCTGGCGCGGCCGAAGCCGACGCGGGCGGCGAGCAGGCGGGTGCTGGCCAGTTCGGGGACGAGCCCCATCTTGATGAACCCCATCCCGAACTTGGCGGCGGTGGACGCGATGATCTGGTCGCTGGGCAGGCACATCGTCACGCCGATGCCGACGGCGGCGCCGTTGACCGCGCACACGAGCGGCTTGCTGGCCCGCAGGAACGCCACCCAGTCGAGGCCCGACGGCATGCCGCCGACACCGCCGGCGGTGTCGTTCCCCGGGTCGGTACCGCTGATGCGGGTCTGGAACGTCGCCTCCATGTCGGCCCCGGCGCAGTACCCGCGGCCGGCGCCGGTCATCACGATCGCACCGATCGACGGGTCGTCGTTGGCGGCCGCGATCGCGTGCACCTGCTCCTCGGCCATGCGGGGTGTCCAGGCGTTCAGCTTGTCCGGGCGTTGCAGGGTGATGATCGCGATCGGGCCGGAGCGGCCGACGGAGATCTGGGTGTACTCGAGCGAGGTGGTCACGGCGTCATCGTTGCACGCCGCAGGCTGCCGCCGGCCACCTCGACGTCAGGGTGCCGTGGTGAGCAGCGGGCTGGTGTCGAGTTGGTCGAGGCGCGGCAGGTACGAGCGCACCGCGTCGGCGCGGAACTGGCTGCAGAAGTCGGGGCGGAAGAAGCGAGCACCCTCGCGCACCACATAGTTGAGGATGAAGAATCGGTACACCTCGGGCAGGAACATCACCTCGTCGTCCGTCATCGGGAACACCCGGCGATACGAGCGCAGGAACTCCAGGAACGTCGGCTCCACCAGCGTGTGCGGCCCGTAGGTGAACTGGGTGCGGTCGCCGGTGCGGCTGGACACCCGCGACAGGAAGTAGAAGTCGAGCACCCGCGGCTCGATGCGGAACCAGTCGTAGTCCCACCGGCTGAACAGGCGGAACGACCCATCGGGCTCGGTGGCGACGGAGAAGTTGCCGAGGTTCCAGTCGATCATGACGGGGATCTTCGCCCT
>CAYZFZ010000065.1:0-14877 GCA_964477795.1 uncultured Bifidobacterium sp. | reverse complement strand
GCCAGCGGCGAGCAGCTCGGCGAGCACCACGAGCGCGCGCGCGATCGCCGCGTTGTCGGGCAGGACGGGCCGGATCGTGCGCCCGGTCATCCCGGTGACCCACACCGCGCGGTCTTCGTCGAGCTCCTCGCCCTGCTCGTCGACGGCGATGACCTCCTCCAGCTGCACCAGCACCATGTCGCTGCCGCGGTCGTAGCCCAGCCCGACCGGGCCGAGCACGAACGCGGCCTCCACCGGCGCGGCCAGCTCCATGGCGGCGGCGATCGGCTTCTCGGTGGGCGCCGGCAGGTCGTTGAGCACCCGCCGCAGGTAGTCGCAGATCGCGGAGGCCTGTTGCTTCTCGCACTTCACCGTCACGCGGGAGGTGCCGCGGCGGGCCTGGAGGAAGAACACACGCGCTCCCGGGTCGCCCACCGCGCCGACGGTGAACGCATCCACCTCGTCGAAGTCGAAGTACACACCCATGGCTCGACCGGCTCCGGCTCAGGACGGGCGTAGCTCGGCGAGCGAGCCACCCGTGGAGTTGACGGTGAGCACCACCGGCGCGCCCATGCCGTAGGCGATGGCGGAGATGGAGCAGGTGCCGATGACGATGCGCTGGAACAGGTCGATGTGGGTGCCGAGCGCGTGGGCGACGGCGGCCTTGATCGGGTCGGCGTGCGAGACGCACACCACCGTGCCCCCGGGGTGGGCGGCGCGGATGCGATCGAGCGCGCCGACGATGCGGTGCTGCATGGCGGTGAAGCTCTCCCCGCCGGGGAACGTGAACGTGCTGGGTGCCCGCTGCACCGTGGCCCACTCGGGCAGCTGCATCAGCGCCTTCAGCTCGGCGCCCGTCCAGTCGCCGAAGTCGCACTCCAGCAGGCCCCGGTCGATGCGCACCTTCAGCCCGCGGGCAGCCGCGATCGGTGCCGCCGTCTCGCGGGCCCGCTCGAGCGGCGAGGCGTAGATCGCATCCACCTTGGCCAGCGCGGCGATGCGCTCAGCGGCGCGTTGCGCCTGCTGCTGGCCGGCTTCCGCCAGGTGCAGGCCCGGCGCGCGGCCCGGCAGCAGCTTCCCGGTGGTGGGCGTCTGCCCGTGCCGCACCAGCAGGATGACGGTGGGGGTTGGGGGAGGAGTCTTCGTTCGCGCCATCGCAGTTCGGAAACCTACTGTGCCGTCCGTGGATTCGCTCGTTCGGTTGCAGTCGGATGTGGGTGACTGCCGCCGTTGCCCGCGCCTGGTGGAGTGGCGCGAGACCGTGGCTCGCGAGAAGCGAGCGTCGTACCGCGACGACACGTACTGGGGGCGTGGCGTGCCCGGGTTCGGAGATCCGGCGGCGCGGATCCTGGTGCTCGGGCTGGCCCCGGCGGCGCACGGCGCCAACCGCACGGGGCGGGTGTTCACCGGCGACCGCAGCGGCGACTGGCTGTTCCGCTCGATGCACCATGCGGGGTTGGCCAGCCAGCCGACGTCGACGCGGGCCGACGACGGGCTGACCCTGCATGATGCGTGGGTGACCGCGGCGGTGAAGTGTGCACCACCGGCCAACAAGCCGCTGCCGGAGGAACGCGCCGCCTGCCGCCCATTCCTGCAGCGCGAGCTCGCGCTGCTCGAACGCGTGCGGGTGGTGGTGTGCCTCGGTGCCTTCGCCTACGAGGCGGCCTGTGTCGAGTTCGGCGTGCGGCCGCGGCCCCGCTTCGGCCACCTCGTGGAGGTGCCGGCCCCGAACGGGCTGACCCTGCTGTGCTCGTTCCACCCCAGCCAGCAGAACACGTTCACCGGCCGGCTCACCGAGCCGATGCTGGATGCGGTGTTCGAGCGCGCCGTGGCACTCGCCGGCTGATCACCGCTTCCGTGTCGCGTGGCCGACGATGGTGCGGAACTCCTGCTCCGTCAGCGGCATCACCGACAGCCGGTTGCCCTTGGCCAGCAGGCGGCACTCGGCCAGCTCGGGGATCGTCTTCAGCTCGTCGAGCGGCACGAACCGCAGCTTCTTCACGGGCGCCACCGTCACCCAGTCCCAGCGCGGGTCGGTGGGCTTGGAGGCGGCGTCGAAGTACTTGCTGTTCGGGTCGAACTGGGTGGGGTCGGGCTCGGCGGTCTTGACCACCTTGCAGATGCCGGCCACGCCGGGAGGGGTGGCGTTGGAGTGGTAGAAGATGCCCTGGTCGCCCACCTGCATCGCCCGCATGAAGTTGCGTGCCTGGTAGTTGCGCACACCGTCCCAGCCCTCACGCTTGTTGCGCACCAGGTGGTCGTAGGAGAACACGTCGGGTTCGGACTTGAACAACCAGTAGCCAGCCACGGCGTGCGAGGTTAGCGGGCTTCCGCCGCCACCTGCCGGGGTGCGAACAGCATGGCGAGCGCGGCGCGTTCCTCCGCCGGCAGTTCGTCGATCACGCTCGACGCGTGGGCGAGCAGAGCCTCGAGCTTGCCGCGCGCCCGCGAACCCTTCGCAGACAGCTGCACCAGGCGCGCGCGGGCGTCGGCTGGGTCGATCGTGCGCCGCACGTAGCCGTCGCGCTCGAGGCGCTGGATCATCGAGGTGACGGTCGACGGGTCGCACGTCTGCTGCTGGGCGAGGTCGCCCATGCGGGTGGGGCCCTCGATCATCATCAGTGCATGACCCTGCGCGGAGGTGAGCCCCACCTTTGCCGCGCACTCGTCGAAGTACGTCGTCAGCTGGTCGGCAAGGCCGACGAGCAGCGCGAGGGGGTTCTCGCAGGACGATGGCATGGTGCGAGCGTAGGCCGCCGCCGAGCTTCCGAGGTCGTATTACTTGGATTATCCATGTAATCTCTTGGACTATCCAACTAACTGCGATCTCGTCTGGATCGCTCGAGGAGGTTCCGATGTTCGTCGCCACTGTGGTCGTCTCCGTGCTGCTCGCGCTCGCCGCGCTCGCGTCGGGAGCGGCCAAGCTGTCCCGCCAGCCGAAGCTGATGGAGTCGCTGGCCGGCCTTGGCGTGCCGGTGGCGTGGCTGCCGCGGCTGGCCGGCGCCGAGATCGCCGGTGCCCTCGGGCTGCTGCTCGGCCTTCGGTTCGCGCCGCTCGGGATCCTGGCGGCGGCCGGCTTGGTGGCCTACTTCGTCGGTGCCGTCATCACCCATGTCAGGGCCGACGACTCGGAGATCGCCGCGCCGGCGGCGCTCGCAGTGCTGTCTGCAGTGGCGCTGGCCCTGCGCGCCGTCACGATGTGACGGTGCCCGTCAGGCCCACAGGCGCAGGGCGGTGAACACGGCCATCCCCGCGACCATCATCGCCACCATGTTGCGCGTCTTGGCGAACACGAGCGCGGCGGCGAGCAGCGCCCAGATCTGGTTGTTGTGCACGCTCACGTACGCCTCGCCGTGGCGGGCGAACACGCTCTGCGAGATGATCGCCGTGAGCGCGCAGGCGGGGGCGTAGCGCAGGGCGCGCTCGATGCGCGCCGGCAACTCGATGCGGGCGGGCAGCATGAAGAAGCTGCTGCGGGTGATGATCGTGACGAGCGTCAGCCCGGCGGTGGCCACGAGGAGGTAGGGCACGCCGGCCATCACGCCACCTCGCCTTCGTCGGAGATGTCGGCGGCCACCTCGGCGACGCCGTGCGGCTCGCCCTGCGGGTGCAGCGTCTCCACGCCGACGGCGACCGCAACGCCGGCGACGACGGCGAGGAACAGCCCGAGCCGCATTGGGAAGCCGACCGTTGCGACCGCGATGAACGCGGTGACCACCACGCCGGCCGCGACGGGGATGCGGTGCACCATCGGGATCAGCACGGCGAGCAGCGCGAAGTAGGCGGCCAGGTTCAGCCCCCACTCGTCGGGGGCGGAGGCGCCGATGAGGATGCCGACGATCGACGACGCCATCCAGGCCACCCAGTTGACCACTGCCCCGCCGTAGAAGTAGCCCCACTGCTCGGGTGAGCCCTGCTGCGGGTCGTCGGCGAAGCGGCGCGAGAACAGCGCGAAGCCGAGGTCGCCGTTGAGGTAGCCGGCGAGCAGCCGCTGCTGCCACGGCAGCGACACGAACGACTTGCGCGATGCGGCGGAGAAGATCACGAAGCGCAGGTTGACGAGCAGGGCGGTGACCCACACGACCGGCAGCGGGGCGCCCGCGATCAGCAGGGGTAGCACGGCCAGCTGCGCCGAGCCGGCGAACACGGTGAGCGTGATCAGGATCGAGATCGGGACGGACAGGCCGGCGTTCACCATTGCGACGCCGGTGACCAGCCCCCACACGGCGATGGCGACGGCGAAGGGCGACATCGCCTTCACGCCCTCTCGGTAGGCGATCCGGTCGATCGGCGGCAACATCCCGCCCATCATGCCCCTGCACCCCAGCGTCCGGCAGGTGCTGTGGCTACCTGCCAGCAGGAACCGTTGACAGATCGTCCGACTCACGCCTAACGTTCGGGAAATGTCGGACGAACAGGGGCTGGACTACGAGCTGACCGACCAGATCGCGGCTGACACCCCGGCGCGGCTGAAGGCGCTCGGCGACCCGCTGCGCCAGCTGCTGCTCGATCTCGTGCTCGAGCGGGCGATGAGCGTCACCGAGCTGGCCGCCCGCGTCCGCCGGCCGAAGGGCAGCGTCGCCCACCACGTCGACCTGCTCGTGGAGGTGGGCCTGCTGCGCGTCGTGCGCACCCGCAAGGTGCGCGCGGTGGAGGAGCGCTTCTACGGCCGCACCGCCCGCACGATCAGCTTCCCCGCGCACGCCCACGACGGCGACCTGCCCTTCTTCGCCGACGCGCGCTCGGTGGCCGACATGCAGGCGATGGTGAGCGACGACATCCCGTCCGGCTTCACGATGCGCTCCGTGCGCATCCCCGACGAGGTCGCCGCCGAGTTCTGCGACCGCGTCATGGAACTCGCGCTCCAGTTCTCCCGTGCCGCACGCGGGGGCACGCGCGAGTTCGCGCTGCTCGCCGGCATCTTCCCCACCAACCGACCCGTCGCGCCACCGCACGAGGAGGAACCCACCCATGCCGCGTGAGCGCGTCCGCCTCGGCGGCAACTACCGCAAGCTCTACCTCGCCACTGCGATGTCCAACATCGGCGATGGCATGTCGGCCATCGCCTACCCGTGGCTGGCGACGGCGATCACCCGCAACCCGGTCCTCGTCGCCCTCATCGCCGCCGCACAGCGGCTGCCGTGGCTCGTGTTCACCCTGCCCGCGGGTGTGATCACCGACCGGGTCGATCGCAAGCGGGCGATGGTGCTGATGGACTCGCTGCGCTGCGGGTTCACCCTGCTGATCGCGTTCGCCGTGCTTGCCGAGCAGGGCACGCTGCCCGCGCCCGACCATGTGCGCGACGTGGTCGGCACCCGCACGGGGCTGTACCTGCTGCTGCTCGTGGCCACCCTGCTGCTCGGCTCCGCAGAGGTGCTGCGCGACAACTGCGGCCAAACGTTCATGCCCTCGATCGTCGCCCCCGAGCACCTCGAGCGGGCGAACGGCCGCATGTGGAGCATCGAGTCCGTGGCCAACACGTTCGTCGGCCCGCCGATCGGTTCCCTGTTGCTGCTGGTCGCGTTCTCCCTCCCGTTCTTCGTCGACGCCACCTCGTTCTTCGTCGCGGCCGCGCTCGTCGCGCTGATCCCCGGCTCGTTCCGCGCCGAGCACCCCGAGCGCGACCCGGACGCGCCGCCAGGCTCGTGGCGGGCAGACCTGGTGGAGGGGGTCCGCTGGCTGTGGGGCAACCACCTGCTGCGCTCGATGGCGATCATCCTCGGCCTGATGAACATGGCCTCGAACATCAGCGGCGCGGTCTTCGTGCTCTTCGCGCAGGACGTGTTGCACATCACCCCGCTGACGTTCACGATCATGGGTTTCGGCTTCGCCGTGGGCGCGATCGTCGGCGGCTACTCGGCGCCCTGGCTGTCGCGCACGCTGGGCAGTGGCACCTGCCTCGCCCTCACGCTCGGCTCGGCAGCCGTCACGCAGACGCTCGTCGGTGTGTCGTCGTGGTGGCCGCTGACAGCGTTGCTGTTCGCCGTCGGCACCACCCTGGGCAGCACGTGGAACGTGATCACCGTCAGCCTGCGCCAGACGATCATCCCGCCCCATCTGCTGGGGCGGGTGAACAGCGTGTACCGCTTCTTCGCCTGGGGCATGATGCCCATCGGCGCCCTGCTCGGCGGCCTGGTGGTGGCCGTCGCCGGCCGCGCCCTCAGCCACGAGATGGCGCTGCGCAGCGTGTGGTTCGTGGACGGTGCGATCTATGCAGTGCTGTTCGTCGTCGGCCGCCGCCTGCTCACCACCGAGCGCCTGGAAGCCGCCCGCGCCGCAGCCACCGGCGGCGCCGCCACCGGCAACGCGACGCCCGCCTCGGTCGGCTGAGCCTGCACTCAACGGGCGCGGCGCTCGCTGGCTCTGTCCTGGAACGTCCCACTTCAGGGCAGATGAGCTCGGAGTGGGGTTGAGGTTCACCTCCCCAGACGAACATCTGACTTGACAGCTGATGAGTCCGGAGTGCGGTGGCCATGTCCGCGAGCAAAGGGTGCTGCGGGAGCACCAGGCGGCGGTGATCCACGCACCGCACGCATGCCACGGATGCAGCACCGACTTGGGCGGAGCACCCGTGGTGGGCACGGCGACCCCTCAGGTGGTCGACATCCTGCACCCGACGCTGATCGCCACCGATCATGTTGCCGAACAGCGCTGCTGCACATGCCCGTGTGTCACCGCTGGCGAGTTTCTCGCGGACGCAACCGGCCCGACGTGTTGGGGACCGAGTGTGAAAGCGGTTGTATCGTCAGTCATATGCAACTGAATCCCCCTGGCAGCGGCTCACTTCTGGCTTGCCTGCGTTTGTGGGCGGCGTTGGTGTCATCCGGGTTGCATTCGACCACTGGAGGTCCTCGACGATGAGACGCCCAAACCCCGCTCTGGCAGCCGGGTTGGCCGCCACGATGTTGCTGAGTGGTATCCCCGCTGAATCGGTGTCGGCGTACGGTTATCCACCGGGCACGCACGGCTGTCATGGGTTGGAAGCGCAGTTCGCTGTCGCCACGGACCTCGTCGTTGACGTCAACAGTGGTTGGGAGCTTGTGGCGACCTACCACTGTGCGGGCGACACGACCGAGTCGGCCGGGTCGGCAGCGATTGTCGAAACGTCGGGGGTGCCGGCGTCGGCGTCGGCGGTGCTGGCGAATCTGACGATGGTGGGCGGCACCACCAGCGGGTACATCACGGCGGACAGCTGCTCGAGCGTCCGGTACAAGTCGCAGACGAAGTCGAACGGGAACCATGTGGTGAGCGATGCGATCGCAAACCTGTCGGTGGTAGCGCTTGATGTCGGCAGGACGTTCTGCATCTACAACAGTGCGCCCGTTCACCTGGTCGCAGATGTGCAGGGCTACTTCGCGCCACCGGCAACAGGTGGCCAGCTGTTCGCAGCGACCACACCGAAGCGGCTCTTGGACACCCGTACGGCGCCGTTGTCGCGACCGCCAGCAGGGTCGATCACCAGAATCGTCACGGGTGCTGCCGCGGGCACGACCGCGGTGCTTGCCAATCTGACGATGACGGGTGGCGTCACCGCTGGGTACATCACCGCCGACAAGTGCTCAACATTGTTCGCCGGACCGCAAACGAAGTCGAACGGCAACTTCTCTATTGACTCGTCGATCGCGAACCTGTCGGTCGTCCCGGTGGATGCGGATGGGTCGTTCTGCATCTACAACGAGCAACCCGTGCACCTTATTGTCGATCTGCAGGGATCGTTCGCACCCTCCATGCCCGGCGGGTTGAAGTTCACGCTCGCGCCGTACTCGGCCGACGTCCGCAAGCTCGACACCCGCGGACCAGACTCGTCGCGTCCGTCGGCGGGGTCGATCACAAGAGTGGTCACCGGGGTCGCGGCTGGGACGAGCGCTGTGATCGTGAATCTGACGATGACCGGTGCCCCGGCCGGCGGGTACATCACCGCCGACCGGTGCTCGGCCCTCATCGCCGGCCCGCAGACGAAGTCGAACGGCAACCACCAGGCGGTCACGCCGATCGCGAACCTTTCAGTGGTGCCGGTCGATGCCGACGGCTCGTTCTGCATCTACAACGAGGAACCCGTCGATCTGATCGTTGATCTGCTCGGCTCGTTCAGCGCTACTGGCACCCAGCAGTTCTTCCCGACCACTCCGACTCGAGCACTCGACACCCGCTCGGACTGATCAAGAACACGCACGGCTTCCTCGGAGAGAGCGTCGAAGCCGCGCACGGCGTCGGCGTGTTCAAGTTGGGCAGTCGGGGCAGAGTCCGTTGAAGAATGTTGACCCGTACGGCCCGTCAAGGGTCACCTGACAGCATCCGGTCGCGCGCCGCTCACGGTGTGGAGCACACTTTCGGGTTGGAGGCGGAGCGGTATGGCCAGTAGTCGACGTGAACGGAAGCGGGCGAACAAGGCGGCGGGTAGGCCTGTGCGGATCGTCGTTTGTACGTATCCGAACGCGAGCCTCGAATCCGTCATGCCCCTGCTGCGCTCGTCAGTGCTGTATGGCGACGAAGTGGTCCTGCACAGCCCGCTGGCCTCGCTGCTCGCCTCTGTCGCGACCGTTGCGCATGGCTCGGTGCAGGACATCGTCGAGCTCATCGTGACCGTCGGCCCGAACCAGTCGCCGGAGCTCGCACGGTCGTTGGAACAGATCGAGGCCAACCACCCCGGGCAGGGCAAGAAGCTGCTCGCCGAGCTCTTGAACCCACGGTCACTGACCAGAGCCGTGATGGCCCGCCAGCTTGACGGGCTTGATCTCCCAGCGCTCGACAAGACGTTCGCGTCCGCGCGCGATGACCTGAGGCAAGTGAGCAATCGGCAGCTCGCGGACGCACGGTTCGACCTCATCGATGCTGCCGTTCGAGCGGACGTCCTCACAATCGCTCCAGTGTCGACCGCCTTCTTCGAGGATGTGGCGACGGCCTATATCGCGGATCTGCAAGGCCTTCTCTCCGAGCCCAACGTGTACCCGGTGTTCGACGATGACCTGAGCGACTTCCTCGCCATGCTGAGCCGAAAAGGCCTGCTCGATCTTGCCGAGTACACCGTGAGCAGATCAACTCAGGCCACGACCGCAGACCGGTTCCTCGCCAGCCTCCCAACGTTTCCGAACGCCACTATGGACGAGATCGTCGACATTCGTGGTGAGCTACGCAGTCCGCTCGTCAAGTTCCGTGCAGCGATGATCGGCGTGACTGCCGACCTTGGCGTCACGGCACTGGACGCCGACTACGAGGCTGCCGTCGAGGAGATCTGGCGCCTGAAGGTCGCACCAGCCCTCGACGAACTTGGTGAGCTTGTTCGGCAGGCCGGACTGCTTCGAACGTACGGGCCAGAACTCGGTGTCAGCCTCACCGGTCCCTTGCTGACATTCGGGGTCGCGCTCGCCACTGGCAGCTCGGCGGCCGCGCTGGGCACTGCGGTGCCGGCCGCAAGTGCTGCTGCTGTTGCGCTCCGCAGCGGTGGCCGCAAACGGTCGGCTGCACGTTCGGCGGTGGCGACGAACCCGTACTACTTCCTCCATCACACTGAGGCGAGCCTTCAGAAGCCGTGAGAGCTGCAACGCAAGGAGCAGCACCGTTGAGCAGCTGCGTACAGCAATGCGTTTGGATGTGGAGCAGCCGATGGTGCGCCGGCGGGCGGCCCGCACGGTCGGATTGTCAGCAAGCGGGAAGGAGAATCTGTGGAACGCACGAAGGACGAGTTGCTGGAGGTGATTGTCGGTCGATACGTCTCGTCGGGCGGCTTCACGGAGCCCGATCGGTGGCTCGCTGAGCCGTATCGGCGCCGGCTCGCCCAAGGAGCCGGTCGGCTCGAGTTACCGTCGACGAAAAGACCCAGGTGCAAGCACTCGATCGCACGGCGCCGGTGTTGCCCGGCACCCGCCCGCCAGACGTACACCTATGTCCGTAACGGCACCTCGGACCTGTACGCGGCGTTGGATGTCGCGTCGGGGAAGGTGATCACCCAGATGACCGATCAGCATCGCGCGGTCGAGTTCCGGGCGTTCTTGAACCTGACCGACAAAGTCAGTCCCGACGACCTCGCCGTGCACGTGATCTGCGACAACGCTTCCGCCCACAAGGCGCCACCGATCCAACGCTGGTTGAAACGGCACCGCCGGTTCACGCTGCATTACACCCCGACCTACAGCTCCTGGCTGAACCAGGTCGAACGCTGGTTCTCCGAGTTGACCACCAAGAAGCTGCGACGTGCCACGCACCGTTCCGTCGATGAGCTCCGCCAGGACATCAACAACTGGGTCGAACACTGGAACGAGAACCCACGCCCGTTCGTGTGGCGCAAGACCGCAGATCAGATCCTCGACACCCTCGTCTCGTATCTCACACGAATCAATGACTCACGAAACTAGGACGGCAGGGCACTCATCCGCGTCCGAGACCGGTACGCCCTTGTCGACACACCTCTCGAACACCCTACGCACCCTCACCGATACGAACTCCGCGATGCGCGGCGAGACCGCGCAGTAGCGCCTGTCAGGGCGACGGCGCATGCGAGTTTCAGTCAGAGGCGGGTGGCCGACAACCCGGTCTGGTTCGACCTCACGATCTGGCGCAAGACCGCCGAGGCGGTCGCCACCTACTGCGCGAAGGGCCACCAGCTGATTGTCGCCGAGGCGTCGCTGCGCCCCGATCACGTCAACGTCGCCGGCAAGCAGTACGCCACGGTCACGATGGTGGCCAGAAGAACTGGCCGCGGAGTACCTGCTGTGGCCGGCCGTGGTGCGGCGCGTTCTCCATACAGGCAGCTTGCGGCCGTGGCATGCGACCGGCCCAGATGACAGACATGCGTTCAGCGGGCGCGGCGCTCCATCGGGGGTGGCAGGCCGCGACGGTGGGCTGCGAGCACCTCGCCGACCGTGCGATGGAGGTTGCCGGCGGCCGCGCCCGGCTCGACGTTGACGAGGCCGCGGCGGATGCGGCCGGCGAGGCTGCGCTCGAGGTAGGGCAGGATCGTCTTGACCACTGCCCAGCCGCCGTGGTCCGGCCCGAGCACGTGCTCGTGCGTCACGCGCGTGCCGGCGAAGTGCACGAGGCCCGGCTCGGCGCTGATCCCGCCGTCGGCGAGGTCGACGAGCAGGCAGGTGAGGCCGCGGCGACCGGGCATGTCGGCGCTGCGCGTCACCACCAGCGCGTGCGTGGCCGCGTCGTCGGTGCACGTCTTCGTGCCGTTGATCACGACGTACTTCCAGTCGAACTCGGCCCTGCACGTGGTGAGCAGCGGGTCGTCGCTGCCCGGGTCGGTGAGCAGCACGGTCCACAGGTGGCGGCCGGTGAGCAGTGCGGGCAGCACCTCGTTGGCCTGCTCGGCGGTGGCGAACTGGCGCAGGATCGGGCCCATGAGGCGCACCCCGGCACCGGCCAGCGGCGGCGCGATCGTGCCCGCCGCGGCCAGCTCCTCCTCCACCACCTGCTGCACCTGGGCGGTGCCGGCGAGGCCCCCGTGGCTGCGGTTCCACGTGGGCACCGCCAGGCCGGCGCTGGCCAACCGATCCCACCACTCGCCCACCGTGATCGAGGTGTCCCAGTTGTTCGCGATCCAGTGGCGCAGCGCCTCGCGCATCTGGTCCAGGTCGCCGAGCGGCCACCACGGGCGGGTTGCGGTCAGATCCATGGGGGAAACGGTAACGATCGGGTCAAGCCCGCGGCCGCGATACTGGTGCGGTGAACGACCCGCCGCTCGACGACGCGCCGCTGAACGACGCGCCGCTCAACGACGTGCCGCTCAACGACTTGGCGATCGACCGGCGCGCACCCACGCAGCGGCACCGGCTCGACGACCACTCGTGGGTCGATGTCGTCAACGGCTTCGTGTGCGACCCGGCCGGAGAGCTGGCGGCCGTCCACGGCGGCACCCGGTGGCTGCAGAACGAGACGCTCCGCTACGACAAGTACGTGCCCGAGCAGCGGCTCTCCGCCGGGCTGCGCCCCGACAACCGGCCGCTGCTGCGGCAGACCGACCTGCACCTGCGGGCGACCTACCGCCAGCAGATGGACGGGGTGGCGGCGATCCTGTACCGCACCGGCGACGACTTCCAGGGGCTGCACAGCGACCGCGAGATGCGCTGGCTCGACGACACACTGATCGCGATCGTCGTGCTCGGCCAGCGGCGTCCATTCGTCATCCGCTCGCGCGGCCGGTGGATCGACTCACTCGCCGCCCGCCTGCCCGCCGGCGACGACCCTGACGATCTGGTGCTGATGCCGGGCGAGGGCGACCTGCTGGTGATGGGCGGCCGCTGCCAGGCCGACTGGTTGCACGGCGTGCCGGCCGCGCCCACGCCGAACCCGCGCATCTCGCTCACCTGGCGCTGGAGCAGCCGGCGTGGCCGCCCCGACACGAATCCGGGCTACTACGACGGTCGCCAGTTCAGCGACCGGCCGCGCCAGCCGGGCAGCCGTACGCGCCGCCCCTGATCCTGGTGCGAGAGGCTGAAATTCCCAGGACAGTCGTCCCGGAAATGAGGCGAAGACCGCTCGCACCGCGAGCCCGTCTGGCCTACGATGGTGGCCTTGAGTGCCGACGACGTCACCCACCATGTCCCCGATCCGGCCGTCGAGGCGATCATCCGCGACCATGCCCACTGGCCCGGGGGCTTGATGCCGGCGCTGCACGCCGTGCAGCACCACGCCGGCTACATCGATCGCGCGTACATCCCGCTGCTCGCCACCACGTTCAACCTGTCGGTGGCCGAGGTGCACGGGGTCATCTCCTTCTACAAGGACTTCCGCACCGAGCCCCCGAACGGGCCGATCGTGCAGGTCTGCCGGGCGGAGGCGTGCATGTCGCGCGGTGGCGACAAGGTGTGGGCCGCGATGTCGCGTGCTCCTGAGTGGGCGCAGGTGGAGGTGGAGGAGGTCTTCTGCCTGGGCAACTGCGCGCTCGGCCCCACGGTGTCGGTGGCCGGCGCGGTTCGCCCGATCCGCGACGAGGGCGACGTGGAGATCGCGGTGCGCGCCGCGCTGCAGGGCCAGGCGCCCGTGCCCGTGGGCTCGCTCGACTCGGTGGGCGAGGGCGTCGCCGTCTACGTGCCCCGCGACGCGGCGGCCCGCGGCGAGGGTGCCGATCACGTCGCCGCCGCATTCGCTGCGCAGCCGGGCGTGCGCGTCGTGCGCACCGGGTCGCGCGGCATGCTCTGGCTCGAGCCGATGATCGAGGTCGCCACCGCGGAGGGTCGCGTCGGCTACGGCCCGGTTGCTGCCGCCGACGTGGAGGGTTTGCTCACCGCCGGCCTGCTGCACGCCGGCGACCATCCGCTGCGCCTCGGCCTGGTCGACGAGCTGCCGTGGATGGCCGCGCAGCAGCGCGTCACCTTCGCCCACGTCGGCGTCGTCGACCCGCGCGACGCGGACGACTACCTCGCCCACGGCGGCATGGAAGGCCTGCGCGCCGCGCTCGCGATGGCACCCGGTGCCGTCGTCGGCGAGGTCACCGACAGCGGGCTGCGCGGTCGCGGCGGCGCCGCCGTCCCCCCCGGCATCAAGCTGCGCACCGTGCTCGACACGCCCGCCGAGCAGAAGTACATCCTGTGCAACGCCGACGAGGGCGACAGCGGCACCTTCGCCGACCGGATGCTGATGGAGGGCGACCCGTTCCTGCTGATCGAGGGCATGATCATCGCCGGCTGGGCGGTGGGCGCCAACGACGGGTACGTCTACATCCGCAGCGAGTACCCCGACGCGATCGAGGCCATGCGCGCAGCGATCGCGGCCGGCGAGGCCCGCGGCTGGCTCAATGGCGCCGGCCCGCGCCCCGATGGCATGGCACCCGGTGTGCTGGGCACCGACTTCGTGTTCCGCCTCCACCTGCGCGTCGGTGCCGGCGCCTACATCTGCGGCGAGGAGACGGCGCTGATGGAGAGCGTGGAGGGCAGGCGCGGCGTGGTGCGCGCCAAGCCGCCGCTGCCCGCGATCGCCGGGCTGTGGGGCAAGCCCACCGTCGTCAACAATGTGCTCAGCCTTGCCGCGCTGCCCACCATCCTCGCCGGTGGTGCTGCCGCCTACGCCGCCCGCGGTGTCGGCCGCAGCCGCGGCACGCAGGTGGTGCAGGTGGCCGGCAACGTCGCCCACGGCGGCATCTTCGAGGCCGACTTCGGCATCACGGTGCGCGAACTGGTCGAGCAGTTCGGCGGGGGCACGGCCAGCGGTCGCCCGGTGCACGCCGTGCAAGTGGGTGGCCCGCTCGGCGCCTACCTCGGCACCGACCAGCTCGACATGCCCATCGACGACGAGGCGTTCGCCGCCGCCGGCGCGCTGCTCGGCCACGGCAGCTTGGTGGTGTTCGACGACACGGCGGACATGCTGGCGATGGCTCGCTTCGCGATGGAGTTCTGCGCGGCCGAGTCGTGCGGCAAGTGCACGCCCTGCCGCATCGGCAGCACGCGCGGCGTGGAGCTGATCGACAAGCTGATCGCCGGCGACCGCTCGGCAGAGCAGCTGGTGCTGCTGGAAGATCTCTGCGAGGTGATGGCCGACGCCTCGTTGTGCGCCATGGGTGGGTTCACCCCGCTGCCGGTGCGCAGCGCGCTGGCGCTCGGCCTCGACGCCCGACTCGACGCTGCCCAAGGAGCACCCGCATGACGCTCAGCCTCGACGACTTCCTGCTCCGCGAGCACGACATGGGCACCCCGCCCGCCGACCGCAGCCGCATCGGTACGCCGGCGACGGTGCCGGTCACGGTCGACGGCCGCGAGGTCGTGGTGCCCGAGGGCACCTCCATCATGCGCGCCGCCGCGATCTGCGGCGTCGACATCCCCAAGCTGTGCGCCACCGACTCGCTCGACCCGTTCGGCTCGTGCCGCCTGTGCGTCGTCGAGATCGAGGGCCGCAAGGGCACACCCGCGTCGTGCACCACTCCCGTGGCCCCGGGCATGGCCGTCACCACCCAGTCGCCGAAGC
>CAYZFZ010000064.1:838-14899 GCA_964477795.1 uncultured Bifidobacterium sp. | reverse complement strand
ATCCGCGAGAACATCCGCATCGCCCGCCCCGTCGCGACGAATGCGGAGGTCGCGGACGCGCTGCTGGCGATCGGTGTGCTCGAGCGCTTCGAGGAGTTCCCCGAGGGCTTGGAGACCGAGGTGCGCGAGCGTGGCTCACGCCTGTCCGCGGGCGAACGCCAGCTGCTGTCGCTGGCCCGCGCCGCGCTCGTCGACCCGGCCGTGCTGGTGCTGGACGAAGCGACCAGCAACCTCGAC
Source organism: uncultured Bifidobacterium sp. (assembly GCA_964477795.1). Taxonomy (GTDB): domain Bacteria; phylum Actinomycetota; class Acidimicrobiia; order Acidimicrobiales; family Ilumatobacteraceae; genus UBA668. Next base: position 14,662 of record CAYZFZ010000064.1, on the reverse strand, counting down.
CCGGGCACCGAGGCGGTGGTGGAGAAGGCGCTCGAGCGGCTGATGGAGGGGCGCACGGTGATCGTGGTCGCCCACCGGCTGAGCACGGTGCGCCGCGCCGACCGCATCGCGGTGATCGACCATGCGCGCCTGGTGGAGCTGGGCACACACGACGAACTGGTTGCCCGCGGCGTCAGGTACGCGGCGCTCGCCGAGGCCTGGGCGAGGTCGCAGCCGGCGGCGGAGGGCTCCGCCGGCCGCTGACCTCGGCCGGCCCGCCGTGCTCAGCTCCTGTCGAAGATGAGGACGAACTCGAGGATGCCGTTGTCCTCGGTGGTGACGGTGGCGAACGACGGGTTGGAGATGTCGTAGTCGGCGAACACGACCGGGATGTTGCCGAGCACGCCGACACGGCCGTCCTGGAACGTGGCGTCGACGTCGAACGTGACGGACTTGGTGACGCCGTGGAGCGTGAGGTCGCCGGTGGCCGAGGCCGTGATGGTCTCACCGTCGGCGGGGATCGCCTGGAAGTCGATCGGCGCGGTGAGCACGAACGTGGCGGTCGGGAACGTGTCGACCTCCATGATGCGGCCGTTGAACTGGCCGTCGCGGCGCGACTCGTCGCTCTCGAACGTCGTCATGTCGACGGTGAAGCTGCCCTCGGAGACGGACGTGCCGCCGATCGTGATGCTGCCGGTGATCTCCTGGGTGCGGCCGTTGGCCGTGGTGTCGAAGCCGTTGATGCTCTCGTCGACGCGGTAGCCCACCTCGGAGCCGGAGGCGATGACCCACTCGCCGTCGACGCCGTCAGCCGACGTGTCGCCGGTGGACGTGTCGCCGGTGGCTGGATCGGTGGAGGCCGTGTCGCCGGTGGCCGTGTCGGTGGAGGCCGGATCGGTGGTGACCGGCTGGTCGGGTGCGACGGTGGTGGTGGCCGCGAGCCGCTCCTTCACGTCCTCGTTGGTCAGCGCCGGATCGGCGTCGTTCGACGTGGCGTACCACCACGAGCCGCCGATCACGGCGGCGACGACGACGGCGAGACCGATGGCGAGTTTCTTCCAGTGCTGCTTCATGTTGTGCATCCTGACGTCAGGTGGGTGGCGTTCGGTCTCGCAAAGATACTTGTAGACGCAAGCAAGGTGGCGTCACGCGGTGAGGTTGCGGTGCAGCATGACCACCACGATCGCCAGCCAGGGCACCAGCACCGCGCTGATCACGGCGGCGAGCAGGTTCACGTAGATGAGCGGCATGCTCGTGAGGATCAGCGCCAGCGTTCCGATCAGAGGACCGGCGAGTGTCGCGATCACGACTGCGACCACGAGGACGATGCCCACCCTCAGGCGGCGGCCCTTGGTCAGCACCGCGGAACCGCGCAACGCGGCGGTGAAGCCCAGCCCGCTGCCGTCGTTCGCGGGGCCGCCGCGCAGCGCCAGTACCGGGCCGGCAGCCCAGCGGCCGACGAGGTACAGCCCGAGCAGGAACGACACGGGCCCGAGCAGCACGAGCGCCAGCACCACCATCGCCAGCACCCGCCGGAAGCCCGGTCGCGAGGCGAGCCGGAACGTGCCGGGCGCGGCCGGCTCGTCGAGCGCGTCGGCGACGACGATGGCGAGCGAGCACGCCAGCACGAACACCGGCAGCGTGATCACCGAGCCGGTGAGCAACGCGAACAGCGTGCTGCTGGCCTCGCCGTTCGTGACCAGCAGGTGGGCGTTGTGGACGATGTCGACGCGGAGCAGCAGCTCGCGCCAGAGCGTGGCGGCCGTGCCGCCGGCGACGAGCAGCGCCGCGATCGTGCGGAAGCGGCGGTGCTCGGCTCTCAGCAGGGCGGCGGCCGAGGTGAGCACCTGGCCGCTCGCGCGTCGTGCCGCGAGCGGTCGCGGCAGGCGAGTCCAGCGCGTCCGCCGCCCGATTGCGACAGCGACGAGGATGGCGAGCAGGACCACGCCTCCCACCACCAGCGGCTGGTCGAGGATCTTGTAGAGCAGGACCGAGCCCTTCGTGCTCGCGGAGCAGAAGAAGTCCGTCGCGGAACCGAAGTCGGGCGCCTTGAAGCTCGTCGTGCGGGCCAGCTCGTCGGTCCAGCTGATCGGCGTCGCCCACATGGGTGTGCCGACCGGGCCTTCCGACGGCGCACCGCCCGCTGACCGCTGGCCCCAGCTGCCCTCCCACAGCAGCCACCCGAACGCCCCGTCGCGATCGATGGTGGTGGGCACCACCTCGAGGTCCGTGTCGAGCACCGTGCTCGGCGGGCGCGTGTCGTCGCAGCCGAACCCCGTCTGGCCGCTGGTGCCGATCCAGCGGGCGGCCTCGAAGAACGTGGCGTGCGAGCCGCGGGCGATGTACACCACCGGCCGGCCGTCGCGCTGCTCGACGTCGGCCCACGCAGCACGCTCGGCGCCGTCGTGCTGGGCGAGCACCACCGCGCTGGGCTCCTGGGTCAACGCCTCTGCGGCACTGCCGGCGTCGAAGATGAGCTGCATCATCTCCCAGTCGCCCTCGTGGCGGTTGTTCCAGTCGTTGAACATGAAGAAGTACCAGTACTGCAGCACGAGCCGGTCGGGGTGGCCGTGCTCGAAGGTGATGCGGGCGTAGACGACGTTGCGTGGCGGGCCTGTCGAGCGGAACCACTGCTCCACGCTGCAGTCCTCCTTCAGCGGGCTGCCAGGGAAGTCGATCGTGCCGTCGTCGGGTGCCGCGGCGAGGTCGGCAGCCGTGGGCCCGGTGGTGATCTCGCGGCCGTCGCCGTCGCGCAGCACGACGTCGGGCTGGCCGATGATCGCCAGCGCATCGGTGGGCAGGAACGCCTCACCGGGTCCGCAGGCGGTGACATGCTCGCGGATGGCGAGGAAGGGCTGGTACTTCGCGGCGAGCTGCTCCTCGGCGGTGCCGGGCGCCGTGCCGGCGGGTGACGCGGCGGCTCGTGGTGCGCCGGGCGCGAGCTGTGTGACGACCAGAAGCGCCAGCAGAGCAACGACCACACGACGCTGTCGCCCGCGGCCGGCGTCGGATGCCGGTGCCATCATCTTGCCGACCCTACTGCTACCTGCCGCTCGCCACCTGCGTCCGCCTGGAGCACCCATCAGGCCTGGTCAAAGGGGGGTGCGGCATCGGCCAAGATGTGCGGGACGGGCGCCGGTCGGGGCGCTTCGCATCGGGGAGGGGTCATGGCATCAGCACCTGGACAGCGCCGGGACGTGGGGAGGTCGCGGTGGGCGGCGATCGGTGCGGCCGTCGCGGTCGCGCTCGGGGGTGGAGGCATCGTCGCGGTGAACGCGGCATCGAGTGCGCCCTCGACGATCGTCACGATCGACCCGGTTCGCATCTTGGACACGCGCGACCCGGTGAACATCGGGTTACCCGGTCCGTTCGTGTCGGCGATCTCACAGAAGCTGCAGGTGACGGGTGTGGCCGTGCCCGCAGGTGCGACAGGTGTGCTCTTGAACGTGACGGTCGTCGGGCCGACTGCGGCCGGGTTCTTGTCGGTGCGCCCCGGTGACGCCAACGGTGCACCCTCGACGTCCTCGTTGAACTTCAAGGCCGGAGACATCGTGCCGAACTCGGTGCAGGTCGGCCTTCCGACCACCGGTGACCACGCCGGCCAGATCGACATCACGTACGACGCCTTCGGGCAGCTGGGGCCGACCACGGAGGTACTGATCGACGTGGTCGGCTACATGACGAAGGAGGCCGACTTCTACACGAAGGCACAAACCGACGCCGCGCTGGCCGGCAAGGCCGATGTCGGCGCGCCGGTCGTGACCAACCAGGCGCCTGCGTTCACCAGGTTCACCAGTGCCTCGACGCCGACGACCCTCCTGCAGTACGGACACCTGCTCGGCGCCACAGGCGACGGCGCCATCATTCTGGGCCTCGATGGGCCCGCCGCCGCCAACGGGGTGGCGTACAGGCTGCAGTCGGTGGAATGGTGCTTGGTTGCGAACACCAGCAGCGGTGCGTACGTCAGCGTTGCCGTGGTGTACCACGACACCCCTGGCGCACCGAGCAGCCCGTTGGCAGTCGCGGTGAGCGACAGTACCGATCGAACTGATGCCGGCTGCTACACACTCGCCGTGCCCGAGCTGGGCGCTCGCGGCTACTCCCTTGCGTTCGGGCTGGCAGGCCAGACCACGAACCTGGCCTCGGCGGCCGTGGGGCTCTCGGGCGTCCGAGCAACATGGGTTCCTCGAACGGTGGCCGCGCAGGCAGCCGCCCCGTCGGACGAGTCGAGCCCCATCCCGTTGGACTTGGACGATCTCTTTCCGTCGGAATGACTGAGATGCAGCGGTTGAAGTTGGACGACGCCCGCCGCATCGCCGTGCGCGCGCAGCTGCTGGACGTGGACCGGCCGGCGGATCTGCTGGAGGTGGTCGATCGGCTGACGTTCCTGCAGCTCGACCCCACCGCGGCGATCGCGCCCAGCGCGGATCTGGTCGCGTGGACTCGACTGGGTGCCGCGTACCGGCCCGAACATCTGCAACAGGCGCTCGAGCAGGATCGCACGCTGTTCGAGCATCGCGCCCAACCCACCGCCACCGAACCGGTGATCGTGATGGTGCGGCCGATGGCGAAGCTGGGGCTGTTCCTCGCCGAGATGGCGGCAACGGCCGAGTCGGGCTGGCGCAAGAACGTCGAGTGGCTCGCGGCCAACGCGGGCTTCCGGCAGCGCGTGCTCGAGCAGCTGGCTGCCGCAGGCCCGCTCGCGTCGCGCGACATCCCCGACACCGCCCAGCAGCCGTGGGCGTCGACGGGGTGGACGAACGACCGCAACGTCACCAAGCTGCTGGAGCTGCTCGCGTCCAGCGGCGAGGTCGCGGTCGCCGGCCGGCGCGGGCGCGAGCGGGTGTGGGATCTCGCGTCGCGCGTGTACCCGTCGGACATGGTCGTGCTGCCTGCGGACGAGGCCCACCGGCGGCGCGACGAGGAGTGGCTGCGGGCGCTCGGCGTCGCCCGGCCGAAGTATGTGGGCGACGCCGGCGTCACCGTCGAGATCGAGGGCACCGCCGGCCTGTGGCGCGTGGACCCGGCCGCGACGGCGGCCGGCTTCCGCGGGCGCACGGCGCTGCTGTCGCCGTTCGACCGGCTGGTGCACGATCGTGCCCGCGCGCTCGAGCTGTTCGGGTTCGAGTACACGCTGGAGATGTACAAGCCGGCGGCGAAGCGGCGCTGGGGCTACTTCGCACTGCCCGTCCTGCACCAGCACCGCCTCGTCGGCAAGGTGGACGCGATCGCCGACCGTCGCGCGTCGCGGCTGCAGGTGCACGCGATCCACCAGGACGTGCCCTTCACCAAGGCGATGACCGCGGCGGTGGAGGCCGAGCTCGTCGCGCTGGCCGCCTGGCTGGAGCTGGACGGCGTCCATCACGGCTGACGGCTGACGGCTCGCGGCGGGCACCGCGCGAGAAGGCGGCGGGCGAGGTGGCGGGAAGGTGACGGGCGCCGATCCGGTAGCGGACAGCGGGCAGCGTGCCGGCAGCACGGGGGCTGCGCGAGAGCACCGCGCCGCACGGGCAGCGAAAGCCGGCCGGCGTCGGCCAGACTGGCAGGCATGACTGCAACCGTGCTGATCTCCCGCACCATTCCCAAGACCGTCGACGCCGTTGCCGTCGCGGTGGCCACCACCGGCACCGTGCCGCGCGCGCTGGGCCTCAACCGGGCGGCGCTCACCGCGGCCGGCTTCGAGGGCAAGGCCGGCCAGACGCTCGTCGTCCCCTCCGGCACTGGCCCGGCGCAGATCGCGGTGGGCATCGGTGAGCCCGGCTCGCTCACGGTGAAGGTGCTGCGCAACGCCGCCGCAGCTGCGGTGCGCGCCGCGGGCAAGCGGGCCGTCGTCGCCACCAACCTCGCCGACCTCGACGGTGTCGACGCGGCCAAGGCTGCGCAAGCCGTGGTGGAGGGCGCCCTGCTCGCCGCCTACCGCTTCGCCGGCATCAAGAAGGACCCGAACACGAGCGCGCTCTCCCAGCTGGTGCTCGTGGTCGGCGACAAGCGCAGCGCGGGTGCCCGCACCGGCAGCGAGCGCGGCCAGACCACTGCGGCGGCGGCCACGCTGGCCCGCGATCTCGCCAACATGCCGCCCGCCTACATGACCGCGCGCCACATCGCCGAGAAGGCCGTCGAGGTCGCCCGCACCGGCGGCCTGACGGTGGAGGTGTTCAACCGCGACCAGCTGGCAGAGATGGGCTGCGGCGGCATGCTCGGCGTGAACGCCGGCAGCACCGAGCCACCGCGAGTGGTGCGCCTGACGTACACGCCGCGCAACCCGGTGGGGCATCTCGCGCTCGTCGGCAAGGGCGTGATGTTCGACTCCGGCGGGCTCAGCCTGAAGCCCAGCGACAGCATGCTCACCATGAAGATGGACATGAGCGGTGCGGCTGCCGTGCTGGCCACGATGGGCGCGCTGAAGGCGCTGAAGTGCAAGGCGAAGGTCACCGGCTACCTGATGTGCACGGACAACATGGGCGGCGGCAACGCGTTCAAGCTGGGCGACGTGCTCACGTTCCGCAACGGCAAGACGGCCGAGATCCACAACACCGATGCCGAGGGCCGGCTGGTGCTCGCCGATGGCCTGTCGCTCGCGGTGGAGGACGGGCCGGACGCGATCGTCGACATCGCCACGCTCACCGGTGCCTGCATGGTGGCGCTGGGCACGAAGCTCGCCGGCGTGATGGGCAACGACCAGCCCTTCGTCGACAAGGTGCGCGCCGCCAGCGCCGCCACCGACGAGAACGTGTGGCAGTTGCCGCTGGAGAAGGCGTACCGCAAGCTGCTCGACAGCAACGTCGCCGACATGCGCAACATCGGTGGCCCGCACGGCGGCGCGATCACGGCCGCCTTGTTCCTCAGCGAGTTCGTCGGCGACGTGCCGTGGGCGCACCTCGACATCGCCGGCCCGATGGCGGTCGACGCCGACGACAGCTGGCTGAGCAAGGGCGCCACCGGCTTCGGCACCCGCCTGCTGATCGAGCTGGCCACCACCTTCACGAAGTAGCCGACCCGGCCGCTCCGCGCGGCCCTGGAGTACCGCCTGCCTGCTGGACCTCGCCGGCGACTGAGTTCTCGCGCTGCTCCGACAGGCCGGTGGCGCGACCTACCGGCACTGCCGTGTCGACCGCGCCGCCACCTCGACTCGCACGGCCAGACCGTGCTTCAGCCCGACCGTCGCGGCAGCTCCGCTTCACCGCGGCGCCGTAGTGTCGCCCCCGCCGTTAGGCGGCTGGGGCTTGGGGTGGGGCGTGGATGGTGGTGGTGCCGTCGGGTTTGGTGATGGTGAGGGTGCGGTCGGGTGCGAGGTGGAGGGTCCAGCCGCCTTCGTGGAAGAGGTGGTGGTGCTGGTCGCACAGGGGTAGGAGGTTTTCGATGTCGGTGGGTCCGTCGAGGGTGTACCAGTGGATGTGGTGGATCTGGCAGTGGTGGAAGGGGGTGTCGCACAGGGCGCAGGTGCGGTGCAGGACGCGCAGGGCGCGTCGTTGGGCGCGGTTGGCGAGGCGGGTTTCGCGGCCGAGGAGGAGTCGGGTGCCGTCTTCGGCGGTGATGACGGGGGTGATGGTGCCGGTGCAGGCCCAGCGGCGGATGGTTTCGATGGGTAGCCCGTAGGGGTTGAGGTTGATGTCGAGGATGGTGCCGTCGTGGGTGTGGCCGGTGAGCAGTGTTTGCACGTCGATGAGGACGGTGATGTCGGGTACCCCACCGCCGGGTGGTGGGGTGAAACCGGCCGGCGCGGTGCCCGTGGGCGAGCGCGCGGCACCCGTGCCCGGACCCTCGCCGCTGCCAGCATTGCCGTCGTTGTTGCTACAGGCGCTTTCGTCGGCGCTGTTGCTACTGCCGTTGCCGGTGTTGGTGAGGCCGAGGAGGTTGGTGAGGGCGAGGGCGGCGAGGTGTTGGTGGCGTTCGAGCGGGTCGGTGGGAGCGGTGTCGGGGATGCCGTTGGTGCGGATGCGTTCGATCTCGTTGCGCAGCCGGCCTTCGAGGCGGGCGCCGGTGGCGGGGTCGACGCGGCCGGTGAAGGCGAACATGCCATCGGCGTCGTACCACCAGCGCAGGCGGGCCATGCGTCGTTGGCGGGCGAGGCGTTCGAGGCCGTCGTCGGTTCGTATGCGGCGCAGCACGTGGTCGACGGTCTTGCGGAACTCGGTCGCGGTTTGTGAGCCGGCGGCGAGTGCGAGTTGTGGGCCGTGGTTGGCGAGGCGTGCCCGTTCGCGGGTGGAGAGCCCTGCCGTGGCACGGGTGACGATGTCGACGTGGCCGCCGGTGGTGGCCCCGGTGGACAGGGCGGTACCGAGCTCGGGGATCGTGGTGCAGGTGTTGGCGCGGTCGCGGAGCCGGTCGGCTGCACCCAAGGAGGTGTTGGTGGTGGTGGCGACGATCTCTTGTGGGAACAGCGCGGCATCGGCAGCGGCGAGCTGGTCGAGGCGGCGGACGATGTCGAGTTCGCGGGCGTCGAGCAGCCCGCGCACGACCTTGATGGCGGCGAGCTCGGCGCGGCAGGCGGCTTCGTCGGCCAGGACTGCTGCCGAGATCAGGGTGGCTACCGCCGTGACGTCCATGCGAACAACTGTACGCAGGGGGTGTGACAAGGTTCCCCCAGCACGGCACGGCACGGCACGCCCCGCCCGCAGCGCGCGCCGACGTGCTGTCAGGCGCGGCCCAGCAGGGCCAGCGACGTCGCCTCCACCGCCGCGGCGGGGGAGACGCCGACGGCGAGGAGTTGGCGCTCGACGACCTCGGGGTCGTCGCCGGCAGCCATCATCGTCGCTGCCAGCGCGCGCCCTCGCTCGAGGTCGTTGAGCGTGCACTCGCGCACGCGCCACTGCTGGTGCATGGCCTGCAGCTGCGGCGGCATCCGCGACAGGTGCCGCGCGGCCACCGGGGGCACCCGCCGGCGCACGGCCAGCCCGCCCGACACGGGCTGCGACATGCCGAACAGCTGGCAGCGGTGCAGCGCCTTGCCGAACGAGTTCGACGTCCCCGCCGAGTAGGCGAGGCCCAGCATGCTGGCTGTCTCCGCGAGGTCGAGCTCGTAGCCGAGCGGGTAGCGGTCGAGGCCGGTGACGAGCCGGCGCAGCGCCCACGTCGCCGTCGGGCCCAGCACGTTGAGCCAGAACAGCTCGACGTACGTGGACCGCACGTCGAAGCCGACCGAGTCGACGACGGGGTCGTGCCACGGGACGACCATGACCGTCGCGGGATCGGGTGCGGGATCGGGTGCGGGATCGGATGCGGGCGGCAGCGGTTCGATGGACATGTGGTGACCCCAGGGAGACAGCGCGACGGTGCGCGAACGAGGCAGGCGGGGGAGGTCGCTCTCCTCTACTGGGCACCACGAGGTGGCCGGATCGGCAAACCTCCGCGAGACTGCCGGGATGACCGACCTCGAGGTGGCGGCGAGCTGGGTGCGAGCCGCCGAACGCATCGTCGTGCTCAGCGGTGCCGGCCTGTCCACCGACTCTGGAATTCCCGACTTCCGCGGGCCCAACGGGCTGTGGACCAAGAACCCCGCGGCGGAGCGGGCCTCGACGCTGGAGAACTACCTGCGCGATCCCGAGCTGAGGAAGCTCGCGTGGCGCAACCGCCTCGACGCGCCGGCGTTCACCGCCCGGCCCAACGCCGGCCACCGGGCGATCGTCGAACTGGAACGGCGCGGGCAACTGGTGGCGATCGTCACCCAGAACATCGACGGGCTGCACCAGGCCGCCGGCAGTGACCCGGCGAGGGTGTTCGAGGTGCACGGCACGGTGCACTGGTCGCGCTGCTGGGAGTGCAACGACCGCCGCCCGATGACGGAGATGCTCGACCGCGTGCGTGGCGGCGAGGAAGATCCGGCCTGCGAGGTGTGTGGCGGCGTGATCAAGAGCGACACCATCCTGTTCGGCCAGAGCCTGGTGCCGCACGTGATCGACGCGGCGATGGCGGCGGCCGAACGCAGCGACCTCGTCCTCGCCGTCGGCTCCACGCTGTCGGTGTTCCCGGCGGCGAACGTGGTGCCGCGGGCCAAGCAGACCGGTGCTCGGGTGGTGATCGCCAACGGCGAGCCGACGAAGATGGACCACTTCGCGGACGTCGTGCTCCTCGGCCAGCTGTCGGAGCTGCTCCCCGCGCTGATCGGCGAGACCGCCCCGTGACGAAACCCGACTGAACAGGTAGCGTTTCTCCCATGGCTACCTTCCGCGACCTCCTCTCCGCCGCCAAGGCGCAGATCACCGAAGTCGACACTGCCGCGGCCGCCGACCACATCGCCAAGGGTGCGCTCGTGCTCGACGTGCGCGAGCCCGACGAGTACGACCAGGGCGCGCTGCCCGGCGCGATCCACATCCCGCGCGGTCACCTCGAGGCCCAGGTGGAGGGCAAGCTGCTCGACAAGCACCAGCAGGTCGTCGTGTACTGCGCCGGTGGTGTCCGCAGCGCGTTCGCCGCCAAGACGCTCGCCGAACTGGGCTACACCGACGTGCTGTCCGTGGCCGGCGGCTTCGGCAGGTGGAAGGACGAAGGCCGCCCGTGGAAGCTGCCCGTCACCCTCACCGCCGAGCAGCGCAACCGTTACCAGCGCCACCTGCTGCTGCCGGAAGTGGGCGTCGCCGGACAGGCGAAGCTGCTGGAGAGCAAGGTGCTGATGCTCGGGGCCGGCGGCCTCGGCTCGCCCGCCGCGCTCTACCTCGCCGCCGCCGGCGTGGGCACCATCGGCATCGTCGACATGGACGAGGTGGATGCCAGCAACCTGCAGCGCCAGATCCTGCACAACGTCGATCGCATCGGCGACCGCAAGGTCGACAGCGCGAAGAAGACGCTCACCCTGCTGAACCCCGACGTCGACGTGGTCACCTACGACACCCGCCTCGACGCGAGCAACATCCTGGAGATCATCGCCGGCTACGACGTCATCGTCGACGGCGCGGACAACTTCCCCAGCCGCTACCTGCTCAACGACGCGAGCGTGAAGCTGGGCATCCCGGTGGTGCACGGCAGCATCTTCCGCTTCGAGGGCATGGTGAGCGTGTTCCACCCGCTGGAAGGCCCCACCTACCGCGACATGGTGCCCGAGCCACCGCCCGCCGAGCTGGCCCCCAGCTGCGCGGAGGCCGGTGTGCTCGGCGTGCTGCCCGGCATCGTCGGCAGCATCCAGGCATTGGAGACGATCAAGATCCTGCTCGGCCTCGGCGAAGGCCTCGTGGGGCGCATCCTGTCGGTCGACACCACCGACATGAGCTTCCGTGTGTTCAAGCTGCGCCCCGACCCGGCCAACGAGGTCACCTACGCCAACCGCGACCGCATCATCGTGCAAGAGCTCGACGGCCTGTGCGCCCCGGGGTTGGCGCACTGAGCGGGTGAGCTGGCTCGCCCCGCACCGTGACGCGGAGTGCTGCTACCTCACGACGGTGGGGCGTCGCAGCGGCCGGCACCATGAGGTGGAGATCTGGTTCGGGGTGGTCGACGAAACCTTGTACCTGATCAGCGGCAACGGGCCGGGTGCCGACTGGTTCCGCAACGCTTCCGCGGATCCCCACGTGACGATTCGGATCGCAGGTGAGCGGCGCGCCGGGGTGGCCCGGACGGTCACCGATCCGGCCGAGCGGCAGCGTGTCGGTGAGCTGATGGGTGCCAAGTACCCGTGGGACGGCGACCCCTCGATCGGGCTGACGTTCGAGAAGTGGTGCTTCGAGGTACCCGTGCTGGCGATCGAGGCCTGGCGGACGAAGTAAATTGCGCGTCATGCAGACGGCGACTGCCCCCGCACCCGCACCCGCCCGCTCCTCGTTGTGGATGCACGGCCCGCTGGTTGATGCCCTGCTCGGGTGGTGCTTCCTGCCGATCGCGGTGCTCGTGCACTTCGTCGAGCCGCACACCTCCCAGGTGCAGACCCTGGTGGGCATCATCTTCCTCGTCTCGTTCGCCCACCAGCCGCTCACGCTCGCGCTCGTGTACGGCGACCCGCTGCAGCGCCAGGCGCACCGCCGCATGTACATGTGGACGCCGTTGGTGGTGGTGGCGCTCATCACCGCGGGCATCAACATCTCGCTCGGGCTGGTGGCGGTGATGGCCGGTCTGTGGAACGCCGAGCACACGCTGATGCAGCGGTACGGCGTACTGCGCATCTACGGCCGCAAGGCGGGCGACGACAACGGCCGTTACGAGAAGATCATGTTCATCACCTGGCTCGTCACCGCCGTGCTGTACATCGGCGCCTACGTCGACATCGACGAGTTGGTGGCGAAGATGGGCCTCGACGAGAACAATGCCCGCGGAGTGCACTTCCTCGACAACATCCACTCGCTCTCGGTCGGCCTGTTCTGGGCCGGGGTGGTGCTCAGCGTGGGGCTGGCGGTGCGCTGGCTGCGCGCGGAGCGGCAGTGGTTCGGCCGCAGCCCGGCCAAGCACCTCTACGCCCTCGGCACGTTGGCCATGGTGGTGGCGGTGGTGGTCGACCCGATCGCCGGCGTCGCCGGCTACGTGGCGGCGCACGCGATCGAGTACTTCGCCGTCGTCCACCGCAGCCTGCGCACCCGCCGCGACGACGCCCCGGTGGCGGTCGCCACCCGCACACCGTGGCGTCGTGCGGGTGTCTACGCGCTGTACTTCGCCTTCATCGCCACCGTGGTGGGGGTCACCGGATCGGTGCTCGACGGTGCGCTCTACGCCTACGCGATCCTGTTCTTCGGCGCGTTGCACATCTTCTACGACGGCTTCGTGTGGAAGCTGCGCCGCCCGAACGTGGCCGCGTCATTGGGCATCACCGCGCCGGCATTGGGGTCCGGGATCCCGGCCTGACGCTCGCAGACGCGGCACCGTAGGCTCGGCGGCCATGGAACCGATCACGGCTGTCGACTACCACACCGGCGGAGAGCCCTTCCGCATCGTCACCGGGGGAGTGCCCGAGATCGCCGGAGCGACCGTGCCCGATCGACGGGTCACCGCCCAGCACGACGAACGCATCGACGTGGTGCGGCGCTTGTTGTGCCACGAGCCAAGGGGTCACGCCGACATGTACGGCTGCTTCGTCACCCCGCCCGATGACGACGGTGCCCACTTCGGTGTGCTGTTCTGGCACAAGGACGGCTACTCCACCGCGTGCGGGCACGGCACGATTGCGCTCGGTGCGTGGGCAGCCGACACCGGCAGGGTGGCGACCGACCCGGACGGCACCAGTGACGTGATCATCGACGTGCCCTCGGGGCGCGTGGTGGCCAGGGTCACCCGCCAGGGCGGGCGCACCACCGGAGTCACCTTCCGCAACGTGCCGTCGTACGTGGTCGCGCGCGGCATTCCACTGCAGACCACGCGTGGCGAAGCGATGGTCGATCTCGCGTGGGGTGGTGCGCTGTACGTGTCGTTGCGCGCTGCCGATGTGGGTCTGTCGGTGAGCCTTGCCGACCATCACGAACTCACTGCGCTGGGGCGCGAGGTGAAGTGGGCGCTCAACGATTCCGAGTACGCCCGTCACCCCACCGACGATCGCCTGTCGGGTGTGTACGGCACGATCCTGTACGACGACCTGGGCGACACCGCTGACGGCGTGGAGAGCGGCCCCGAGCAGCGCAACGTCACCATCTACGCGGACGGCGCGGTGGACCGCTCGCCCTGCGGTTCCGGCACCGCATCGCGGGTGGCGCTGCTGGCGGCGGAAGGTCGTCTGGGCGCGCACCAGCGTTTGCTCCACCACTCCATCGTCGGCAGCACGTTCGTGGCAAGGGTGGTGCAGCACACCACCGAGAACGGCTACGACGCGGTGGTGCCTGAGGTGGACGGCATCGCCTATCGCACGGGTGAGCACACGTTCACGCTCGACCCGCATGACGCCATCGGCACCGGCTTCGTGCTGCGATGACGGCCCCCCGCTGGTTCGACGCCGAT
>CAYZFZ010000064.1:0-828 GCA_964477795.1 uncultured Bifidobacterium sp. | reverse complement strand
CAGGCTTAGCGGCGGCGCCTCGCGACCCGAGAGGACGCCGATGAGGTGGACTCGCTGGTGTCGATCAGCGGCGCGATCGCCGCGATCGAAGCTGCCCTGCTGGGCGGGCTCGACCCCTCTGCCGACGCCGCTCGCACTGCGGTGCCAGTGGCGCACGGGCAGCTCCTGTTGATGCCCGCACAGTCATTGGGGGGCGTGGGCGTGAAGCTTGCTGCCGTGGCCCCGGCCAACCCGGCCCATGGGCTGCCGCGCATTCAGGCCGTGTATGTGTTCATGGATCCGCGCACCCTGGCGCCGGTGGCCCTACTCGACGGCGTGGCGCTCACCTCGTTGCGTACGCCGGCGATGTCGGCCGTTGCTGCTCGCCGTCTCGCCGAAGTCGACGCCACCCGGCTGGTGGTGTTCGGCGTGGGGCCGCAGGCGCAGGGTCATGTGGAGGCAATGCGCGCCATCCGCCCCATCGCCGACGTGGCAGTGGTCGGCCGCGACGCTGAACGCACCGCGCGGTTCGCGCAGCATGTGGGCGGGCGCGTGGGGGCGATCGCCGACGTGGCACACGCCGACATCGTCGTGTGCGCCACGTCCGCGGCCGAGGCTCTGTTCGACGGTGAGCTGGTGCGTGACCGTGCGTGTGTCGTCGCCGTGGGTTCCCACGAGCCGCATGTGCGCGAGCTCGACGAGGGCCTCATGCGTCGAGCGCATGTGGTGGTGGAGGACATCGGCGCTGCACTGCGCGAAGCGGGCGATGTGATCCGGGCGGGCCTGTCGGCGACGCAGCTCACGCCCGTGGCCCACTTGCTGGATGCGCAGGCGGTGTTCGACGACGAC
>CAYZFZ010000063.1:10753-15555 GCA_964477795.1 uncultured Bifidobacterium sp. | reverse complement strand
CGCACATCGTGCAGGCGTCGGTGTCGAGCAGCTGCTTCCAGGTGAAGTCCTCGACGACGCTGGCGCCGAAGCTCTCCAGCGAGGTCTCGGTGAGGTTCGGCATCGCCCGCATCGCGCCCTTCGGGCGGTCGCGGTCCTTGAGGTACATGTTCAGCGGGCTGGTGAAGATGTGCCGCAGCATCGTGATCGGCAGCATGATCAAGAAGGCGGCGAACGCGACCACGTGCACCACCCACAGGATCTGGTGCCACTGGGTGAGCGTGTGCTCGGCGAGGCCGTCGAACAGCTTGCTGAGCGGGTAGCCGATGAAGCTCCACTTCTCGTAGCTGGGCTGCTCGATCTCGGCGATGCGGAACGCCTCGGCGAAGTAGCCGCTGAGCCCGATGAGGAGGAACACGCCGAGGATGGCGGCGTGCTCGGGCTTGGTCTTGATGCGGATGCGGTACGGGCGCTGCACGTAGCGGCGGGCGATGGCCCACACGATGCCGACGAGGAACACGAGGCCGGCGAGGTCGCCGATGAACGCGTAGGCCATGTAGGTGCGGCCGTGGAGGAACTTCAGGCTCTCCGGCAGCTGGTGATCCACCTCGAGCACGGTGGTGACGCCGAGCAGCGCCATGAACCCGAAGTAGATCATCGAGTGCATCAGGCCGGCACCGGCATCGCGCAGCAGCGTCTGCATGTAGGCGCCGGCGCGGAAGTCGCGCAGGCGGTTCTGCACGTTCTTCTTGGTGGTGCGGCGGCGATCCGGGGCGCCGCGCTCCCAGTTGCGCACCCGGTCGGCGAACTTGAACGCGCCCCAGATGAGCAGCACGGGGATGACGGTGTAGAACGCCACCTGCAGGGCGCCGGGGATGCCCTCGAACACCTCTCGTGAGGGCGACTTCGTCGTGTGCCACTTCGTGATCTGGGGGATGAGGCCCGACGCGAGGGTGAAGACACCCATGAAGATGCCCAGGCCGATGGCCAGCTGGTGCGGTTTGGCGCCCTTCATCCAGGCCTTCACGGAACCGCCCTTGCGGGCGCCGTCGTCGGTGTCGGTGGCGGGTGACGTCTGCGTGCTCATAGCGATCAGAACCCTAGTGGGCAGGCCGTCATCGGCTCGCCTCCGCCACGGTGCCCGTGCGTGCCGCTCGCGCGCGGCAGACTTCCGTTTCGTGCGTTCCATGCAGCGGTTGTCCTCGGTCCTGCTCGTCGCGATGGTGCTCGTCGTCGTCGGTTCGGTCTCGGCGTGGGTGGCCGTCGGGCGGCTCGGGAAGGGCGTGGAGGGCGCGCTGGAACAGGTGGAGGATTCCATCCAGGCCGCCCGCGAGCTGGCCGCCGCCACCGCTGCGTCGGCCGCGGAGGTGGAGGACGTGCTGCAGGTGGTCGGCGACGGGTTGGGCAGCACCGGCGACGCGCTCGCTGCCACCCGTTCGGTGAGCGCCAACGTGCGCCGCCTGCTCGGTGTGGTGGACTTCTTCGACCGGGTGGACGACCTGCGCGAGAGCCTGGAAGCCGCCGAGGCGTCGCTGGAGGAGGTGGAGACCAGCCTGCAGGCGGCGAGCACCTCGGTGGCCGCGGCGGCGCCGACGCTGCACACCACGGTGGTGGCGCTGGAGAAGATCCCCGGGCAGCTCGACGCCTCGCTCGCCCAGGCGCGCACTGCCCGCGACGGCATCTACGACCAGACCGCGCTGTGGCGGCTGGCGATCGTCGCCGGGGGCCTGGCCGTGCTGGCCGGCCTGTGGTCGGTGCGCGAGCTGGCCCGCCGTCAGGGTGCCGAGTCGTCCGCGGCGTCGAGCGCGTCAGCTCCGTCGAGCAGCGCCGAGCCGTCGAGCAGCGCCGACTGAGCCGGGCTCAGCCGAAGTACTGGCGATCGAGGTCGCGGATGCGGCCGGCGAGCGTGGCGAGCAGCTTGTGGGCGAGTGCAGGCACCTGATCGAGCACGCCCATGAAGTGGCGCTGGTCGAGCAGCAGCAGCTGGCAGTCCGTCTCGCAGATGACGGTGGCCGTGCGCGGGCCGTGGTCCAGCAGGGACAGCTCGCCCACCATCGTGCCCGGGCCGAACGAGCCGACCTTCTTGCTGTTGCGCTTCACGAGCACGGTGCCCTCGAGCACGATGAACGCTTCCCGCCCCGTCTGGCCCTGATCCACGATCAGCGAGCCCGCCGGCATGCTGATCTCGTCACTGGCCTTCGCGATCTTCTCGAGGTCTTTCGTGGAGCAACCCTGGAACAGGTTCGCGTTGCGCAGGTGCTCGAGTTGTGCTTTCTTGCTCGCCATGATCGGCACTGTAGTCCGGTTGTGAACTCGTGCACGACGTCCGAAGGTCACTCATCCAGCGAGGATGTAGTACCAACCTTCGGTGCCAGGCGCGCTGGGCACCCCGCCGCCCCATGCGGCGAAGAAGCCGCCACCTCCGCGCACGTTCCACTGCGCGGTCAGCGGCGACGCGCTGAGCCGTACGGCCAGCGCCAGGCTCGCCAGCTCGGTCGAGTCGGTGGGGCCGAGCGTCGTGCCGACCATCAGCTGGGCACCGTTGCCGATGTCCTCCATCGCGATCGAGGTGATCGACGAGTACCAGGTCTCCTCCGGGCCGAGCGGCACCAGGCCGCCGGGCCCGAAGACGGTCGCCAGCCACGCCGAGAGCTCCTCGGGCGTGGTGGGTGCCGGCGGCAGCGCGACGAGATCGGCCAGCATGCCGACCCCGGAGCCACCGCCGCCGACCGAGGTGAAGGCGCCGTTCACATCGCGGGTTGCGATGTTGATCGCCAGCGTCGAGTCGTAGGCGTTGATGGCCGCGATCGCCGGGTCGAGCAGCGCGGCTCGTGCGGTGTAGTCGGTGGTCAGGTCGTCCCAGGCGACCTGGAGCACGAGGACCTGGGCACCGAGATGCGTCTCGAGCGTCATCCCGGTGATGCTGCTGTACCAGGCGTCGGCCTTGTGCTCGGCGAAGAGTGCCGCCTGCAGCTGATCGACGGTGAGGATGGCCTCGGCCTGTGATGCCGGGGTGGTGGCAGCAGGCGCCGTGCTGGCCGGCTCGGTGCTGGCTGACGCGGTGTCGCCGGCGATCGTCGTGCTCGCGATCAGGCTCGTCGTCGCGCCGCCGGTTGCCGGCGGCGCAGTACTGCCACCCGTGCCACTGGAACTGCAGGCAACGAGTGCGATCGCGGAGAGCGTCGCGGCCACTGTGGACATCAACCGTTGCATGGTTGCACCTCCCGCTCGGGCGCAGTTGCGCCGAACCCGGCGCCACCTCCAGTGAGCGACGAGCGCGCCCGGAGCGCAAGTGGCCAACGTCCCCTGGCTGCGGGCGGGCGCGCGGCCGGCTTGCGGAAGCCTCTCGGCACGGATGTGTGCCGTGGCGCGTCCGGCCGCACGCGCCCGCGGCGTGGCGCGGTCAGAAGGCGATGAGGCTCGAGCGGTAGTCGGGCGGGGCCTCGAAGCCGAGCAGGTTGAGCAGCGTCGCCGCCACGTTGGCCAGGCCGGCGTCGGCGGGCGGCGCCATGTGGTACTCGCCGTCGTAGTTCGGGTCGTAGATCGCGAACGGCACGGGGCTGAGCGTGTGCGACGTCTTCGGCGAGCGCACCCCGCCCGACTCGGTGTACATGATGTCGGCGTTGCCGTGATCGGCCGTGAACACGAGCACGCCGTCCAGCTCCTTCACCACCTCGCGCAGGCGGCGCATGCACTCGTCGATCACGTCGACGGCCTGGATGGTGGCGTCGAGGTTGCCGGTGTGGCCCACCATGTCGCCGCTGGGGAAGTTCAGCCGGCCGAAGCGGTACTCGCCGGTGCGCAGCAGGTCGATCACCTCGTCGGTGATCTCGCGCACCTTCATCGCCGGCGTGGTGTCGAACTCCACGTTGTCGGACGGGATCTCGATGTACGTCTCCAGCGTGGGGTCGATGTAGCCGCTGCGGTTGCCGTTCCAGAAGTAGGTGACGTGGCCGAACTTCTGCGTCTCGCTGACGGCGAAGCTGTGCACGCCCTCGGCGCACAGGTACTCGCTGATCGTGCGATCGATCGCGGGCGGCTCCACCAGGTAGTGCTTGGGGATGAGGGCGTCGCCGTCGTAGCGCAGCATGCCGGCGAAGAACACCAGCGGGGCGGGGCGGCCGTCGGCGCCCGAGCGGTCGAACACTGGGAAGTCGGGCTCCTCGTAGGCGCGCGAGATCTCGATCGCTCGATCGCCACGGAAGTTGAACAGCACCACCGCGTCGCCGTCGGACACGACGCCCACCGGGCGCCCGTCGCCGTCGACCACCACGAACGAGCCGAGGTACTGGTCGCCGGTGCCGCTCTCCGCGTACATGGTGGTGACCGCCTCGGCGGCGGAGGCGAACGGGCGGCCGACGCCGTGGGTGTGGCACTGGTAGCCGCGCGACACCATCGGCCAGTCGGCGCCGTAGCGATCCATCGTGATGTTCATCCGGCCGCCGCCGGAGGCGATGCGGAAGTTGCGCCCGGGGCCGGCGGCGTTGAGCTCGGCGAGCACGGCCTCCGTGGCAGCGATGTAGGTGAGCGCGCTGCGCGCCGGCACGTCGCGACCGTCGTGGAGGATGTGCACGGCGGCGCTGGTGACGCCCTCCGCCGCGGCGCGGCGCAGCATCGCGTAGAGGTGGTCGGTGTGCGAGTGCACGTTGCCGTCGGAGTGCAGGCCCAGCAGGTGCAGGGTGCCGGCGCGGGCGTGCTCCATCGCGGTCTTCCACACCTCGGTCTCGAAGATGGTGCCGGCCTCGATCGCCGCGTTCACCAGCTTGGCGCCCTGCGCGAACACGCGCCCGGCACCGAGCGCGTTGTGGCCCACCTCGCTGTTG
>CAYZFZ010000063.1:0-10743 GCA_964477795.1 uncultured Bifidobacterium sp. | reverse complement strand
GGCCAGCTCGGTGTACAGCGGCCCGTCGTAGAGGGTGTCGAGCACCGGCGTGTCGGCCTCGGTGACGGCGTTGCTGGGCCCGGGCGGCGCCACGCCCACGCCGTCGGCGATCACCAGCAGCAGCGGGCCCGGCCGCCCGGCGAAGGAGGGGAGCGGACGCAGCGACAACCCGGAAGTCATGCCGTCGAGTGTAGGCAGGGGTGCCTCTGGGCTGGTCAGCCCTTGGCCATCCCCTCGATCAGGTCGGCCGCCCGCGCGGTGCCGCTGCGGCCGCGGATGGCCTGCGCGTTGGTGGCCATGCGGGCGTGCAGCGCGTCGTCGGCGAGCAGGGTGTCGACGGCGCCGATCAGCTCGTCGTCGGCGAAGCCGTAGGTGTCCAGCCGGCGGCCGAAGCCCAGCTCGTGCACCCGCTGCGCGTTGTCGTACTGGTCCCAGAAGAGGGGCAGCACGATCATCGGCTTGCCGAAGTGGAAGGCCTCGGTGGTGGTGTTGTTGCCGCCGTGGGTGATGACGAGGTCGACGTGGGGCAGCACCGTCGTCTGCGGCACCTGCGCCGCGCCCCACATGTTGGAGGGCAGCTCGTACTCGTCGGCCAGCGGGCCCTTGGAGACGATGAAGCGGTGGCGGGTGCGGCCGAGCACGTCGACCAGGCGGCGCATGAGCGCGACGTCGGCCGAGCCGAGCGAGCCGAGCGAGAGGTAGACGAGCTTGCTCGCCGGGTCGACGCTGCCGGCCAGCGTGGTGGGCACCTCGAAGGCCGCGTCGGTGGAGCGCACCGACGAGTCGAGCCGGTGCCAGCTGGCGCCCAGCGGGCGGCGATCGGTGTAGTCGGCCACCTCCGGGTAGAGGTACAGGTTGAGCGCGCCCTCGTGGATGAACTCCAGGTCGGCCAGCGGCGGCGCGCCGCACGACTGCACCCACTCGTCGTAGGCGGCCCACATGTCGCGATGGGTGCGGTCGTACTCGGCGCGGAACTCGGCCCACTGGCTGCGATCGTCGGCGGGGAGGCCGCTGAACACCGGCGGGATGTCGGCGCCCTTCATCTCCAGCGGCTGGCAGCTGACGGAGCGGACGAAGGGCACACCGGCGGTGACGAGCGCCGGGAACGAGTTGACGTTGTCCTCGATGATCACGTCCGGTCGCTGACGCTCGATGATCTCCTGCAGCTGCGGCTGGCAGTACATCGCGCCGTCGATCAGCGCCTGCCACGTGGGCTGGACGAACGTGGACAGCTGCTCGATCGTGGGTGTGCGGAAGACGGGGGCCGTGTCGCGGATGAAGTCGATCCAGAACTGGCCGGCCGCTTCCGGTGGCGCGTCGGGGTCGGCCTCGGCCGGCGCGGCGAGGTGGACGAGGTCTTCGACGAAGCCGAGCGGTGCCAGCTTGCCCTCCCAGCTGGCCTCGGCGGCGAAGATCACGGTGTGCCCGCGCTGGCGCAGGATGTTGCCGACGCCGATGCAGTTGTTGGTGGGTCCGTACGCACTTTCCGGCATGAAGAGGAACCTGGCCATGCCCCGTTTCTAGCCGATGGCCGCCGCCTCCCCGGTGGCTGCTGCGGTGCTGGCTAGCGTCTTCCCGATGGCAACCCCCGGTGCTTCCGCCGCGGTGGCCTCCCGGCTGACGGGGCGGCCGCTGCAGGGCGAGCGGGCGATCACGGTCGACCAGACCAACGAGAGCATCGTCGTCGGCGAGGCCGTCGTGGTGAAGTGGCTGCTGCCTCCCGTGCTCGCGCCGCACCCCGGCGTCGAGCTGCTCGCGTTCCTCACCCGCCACGGCTTCACCGACATGCCCCGGTTCCTCGGGGTGGAGCAGCGCGGCGAGCTGATCGACGCGATCGCCACCGAGTACCTGCCGGGCGCGCTCGACGGATGGGACTGGTTCGTCGACGACGTCGACGCCTGGCTGCGCGGCTCGCTCACGCTGGACGCTGCAGTCGCGTGGGCCGCGCGCATGGGTGCGCTGACGGCGCGGTTGCACGCGGCGCTGCGCGACCTGCAGCCCGGTGAGGTTGCTGCCCGCACGTACCACCTGCAGGCGACCGACCGGCTCGACGACGCGCTGCGCATGGTGGGCGGCGACGAGGGTGCCCGGCTGCGCGAGCTGGTGCCGGCCGTGCAGGCGGCGCTCGCCCCACTGCACACGGATGCGGTGCTGCGCGCCCACCGCATCCACGGCGACCTGCATGCCGGCCAGTTCCTGCGCGCCGGCGATCGATTGGTGATCACCGACTTCGACGGCAACCCCCTCGCCGACAGCGGCGAGCGCAGGCTGCCGCAGAGCCCGCTCGTCGACGTGGCGTCGATGGTGCAGTCGATCGACCATGTCGGCCGCATCGTCGTCAAGCGCCGCCACCCCGATCGTGCTACCGACGTCGACGTGTTCATCGCCACCGCCACCGAGGCTGCGCTGGAGGCGTACGGCCCGGTCGATCAGGCGCTGCTGCGCGCGCTGCGGGTCGCGCAGGAGCTGCACGAGTACTGCTACGCGGCCACCCACCTGCCGCGCTGGATGTACGTCCCCGACGCCGCCCTCCCCGCCCTCCTGCGCGACTGACCCTCGCAAACCCCCCGTCCATGTCGCGGCCTCGACCGCGGCCGCTGGTGGTGGGGCATGACGTGAACGGTGCTGCGCGGCGTTCGGCCGTGACAAGATCAGCGCGTGACTCGGGGTGATCGCTACCTGCTCGCGTTCGTCCTGTTGCTGTCGGCGCTGGCCGCGCCGATCATCCTCCGCTCGAACCTGTCGACCGGCGACAAGTGGTGGAGCCTCACACTCGGCACGACGTTCATGGTCGTGCGAGCCGGCCCGTGGATGCGGCCGCGCTGACGCCACTTCGCGTTCGCGCGTCCATGTCGCGGCCTCGACCACAATGGTCGGGACGCGACGGGGGCGGATGATTCGACGGCGCGGGTGCGCCTGCGTGTGGAGGCGCGTGCAAGGCTGAGGACGTGAAGGCTGCGGAGTTCCTTGCGGATCTGGAGGCGAAGCCGGCGGCTCTGCGGGCCCTGGCCGGTGCGGTGGACGAGGTGGTGTGGCCCGTGGAACCCGGCGCCCGGCTGCTGCTGACGGGCATGGGCTCGTCGTGGTTCGCGGCCGACACGGCCGCCCGCCGCCTGCGCCGAGCGGGGGTGACGGCGGTGGCCGAGCTGTCGTCGGTGGAGGCGTCGTTGCCGCCCGATCCGTCGCTGACGGTGGTGGGCATCTCCGCCTCCGGCGCGAGCAAGGAGACGCTGGCGCTGCTGGGCGCGCACCACGGCACCAGCCACACCGTCGCGCTCACCAACACGCCGGCGGCCACGATGCCCGCCGATGCGACCGTGCTGCTGCAGGCCGGCCCGGAGGCGGGCGGGGTCGCCTGCCGCAGCTACCTGCACACGCTGGTGTTGCTGCTGCAGCTGGAGCACCAGCTGGCCGGCACGGTGCCCGATCTCGCCGGCCAGGTGGAGCGCGCCGCGGCGGCCGCCACCCACCTGCTCGACACGCGCGACGAGTGGCTGCCCGCGGTGCAGCGCACGCTCGGCGGCCCGCACGGCACGTGGCTGCTTGCACCGGCCGAGCGGCTGGGCAACGCGCTGCAAGGTGCGCTCATGCTGCGCGAGGGCCCGCGCCGCCCCGCCGACGGGTGCGAGACCGGCGACTGGAACCATGTCGACGTGTACCTCACCAAGACGCTCGACTACCGGGGACTCCTGTGCACCGGGTCGCGCTTCGACGCCGACGCCGTGCAGTGGATGCGCGAGCGGCGCAGCCGGTTCGTCGCCGTGGGCGGCCACCTGCGCGGCGCTGAGAGCGAGGTGCGCTACCCGGGCGACGACGACCCGGTCGTGGCGTTGCTCACCGAGCTGCTGGTGGCCGAGCTGGTCGCTGCCGGATGGTGGTTGCACGGGGGCCAGTAGCGTCGGGGCCGTGACTGCCACCTACGCCTTCGACCGATTCCTCCGCTACGACGAGATGACCGCCTGGCTGCACGAGACCGCTGCAGCCAACCCGGGCCTGATGTCGGTGGAGTCGTACGGCCGCTCCCACGAGGGCCGCGACCTGTGGCTGGCGACGATCACCGACAGCTCGACCGGTGCCCACGACACCAAGCCGGCGCACTGGGTGGATGCCAACATCCACGCGATCGAGGTCACCGGCGGTGTGGCTGCGCTGCACCTCGTCCACCACCTCGTCACCGGCTTCGGCAGCGACCCGATGGTCACCGAGGCGCTGCAGACGCGCACCTTCTACGTCGCCCCGCGGGTGAACCCGGACGGGGTGGAGTGGGTGCTGGCGGACAGCCCCCAGTTCCGCCGCAGCAGTGTGCGGCCGTGGCCGTGGCACGACGCCCACCTCGCCCCCGGCCTGCACGAGCGCGACATCGACGGCAACGGCAGCATCCGCACCATGCGCATCCCCGACCCGCACGGCAACTGGATGCCGGCTGCCGACGAGCCGCGGTTCCTCGTGCGCGTTCCGGCAGAAGGTGCGCCGGCCGGCACGCCGCGCTACCGCCTGCTGTACGAGGGCGACCTGGTCGACTACGACGGCTTCACCATCCCCACCCCGCCGCCGCCGCAGAGCCTGGACCTGAACCGCAACTTCCCGGCCGGTTGGGGCACGACGGTCACCGGCAGCGGCGACCATCCGCTCAGCGAGCCGGAGATCGACGCGCTCGTGCGAGCCGTCACCGCCCGCCGCAACGTGTGCGGCTACAACGCCTACCACACTGCCGGCGGCATCCTCCTGCGTCCCAGCAGCACAGCTCCCGACAGCGCGATGTCGCCGGTGGACGTGTGGGTGTGGAAGCAGCTGGGCGAGCGCGGCACAGCGCTCACCGGGTACACGGTGCACTCGGTGTACGAGGACTTCACGTTCGACCGCAGCGACACGATGAGCGGTGCCGGCGACGACTGGGCCTACGAGCACGCCGGCGTGTACGGCTGGACCACCGAGTTCTGGGACGTCGTGCAGCACGCCACCGGCACGAAGGTGCACAACCACCACTGGTACACGGGGCCGACTGCGGCCGAGGAGCGCGCGGTGTACGACTGGGCTGCCACCAACCAGCCCGGGGCGTACGCGGACTGGGTGCCGTTCGACCACCCCCAGCTCGGGGCGGTGGAGATCGGCGGCTGGGACGACGTGTTCTTCTGGGCCAACGCGCCCGGCGACATGCTGCACGCCGAGGTGAAGCCGCACGCCGAGTTCGCCGTGCACCAGGCGCTGTGCTCGCCGCGGCTGGAGGTGCTGCTCAGCCGGGCGACCCACCTCGGCGGCGACACGTACCGGGTGGAAGTGGGCATCGCCAACAACGGCTGGCTGCCCACCTACGTCACCGACAAGGCGCGCAAGGATCGCCTCGTGCTGCCGCTGGTGGCCGAACTCAGCGGCGCGTCGGTGGTCGGGTCGCCGGCGCGACTCGAACTGGGCCAGCTGCAGGGTCGCCTGGCGTTCAACCTGCAGAGCCCGAAGAACGACGGCACCCCGGACCGCGCGCTCGCGACATGGGTGGTGCAGGCACCCGCCGGCACCGAGGTCACCGTCGCCGTCTCCCACCAGCGCGCCGGCAGCCGCACCGTCTCCATCACGCTGTAGCCGAGCACCTCACGGTCGCGCCGCGGGCAGCAGGACGCTTGCGTCCAGGCCGGGCCGATCGGTGCGGTTGTGCAGTTCGGCGGTGCCACCGCTCAGCGTCGCCAGGTGCTGCACGACTGCCAGGCCGATGCCGGAGCCGCCGTGGGGTGAGTCGGGTGCGCGCCAGAAGCGATCGAACGCATGAGCCAGGTGGGCGGGATCCATACCAGGGCCCTCGTCGATCACGTGCACGGCGACCATGTCGTGGCGGGCGACGGCTGTGATCGTGATCGTGTCGCCCTCGCGGGCCACGCCGAGCGCGTTGTCCACATAGTTGTCGACGATCTGCTCCAGCGCGTCGGGCACCGCGTGGACGGCGAGCCCGTCCACCGCAGCCGTCAGCAAGCGGATGCCGCGCTCCTCCGCGAACGGCGCCCACACCGCGGCACGGTCGTGCACCAGCTCCGTCACGTCGACGCGCACGAGGCTGGGCGTGCTGCCGTCGGAGCGGGCGATCATCAGCAGGCCCTCCACCAGCCGCTGCAGCCGCTCGGTCTCCTCGCTCGCCGCCTCGATGCGTTCGCGCGCGCCGCCGGGGTCGTGCTCCACCATCGACGCCGCCCGTTCCAGCTGCAGGCGCAGCGCGGTGAGCGGCGTTCGCAGCTGGTGCGACGCATCGCCGGCGAAAGCCCTTTGCTGCTCCACGAGGCCGGCGATGCGCTCGGTCATCAGGTTGAACGAGCGGGCCAGGCTGCGCACCTCGGGCGGGCCGTCGGTGTCGTCGGCGCGCTCGTCGAAGTCGCCGGCGGCGAGCCGCTCGGTGCTGCGCCGCAGGCGTTCGAGCGGCGAGGTGACGCCGCCGGCCATGAACAGGGCCGCGATCACGGCCGCGCCCAGCGAGATGACGAAGACGAGGATGAGGCCGCGCGACTTCTCGTTCGCCCGCTCGTCGATGATCGCGGCCGGATAGGTGAGGCGGACGGTGCCCGACACGTCGGCACCCGACAGCACGGGCACCGCGACATAGACCAGTGACTCGCCGGCCGTGTTCGACGCCCGCTTCCCGGTGGCCGGTGTGCCCGTGAGCGCGGTGGCGATCTCGGGGCGGTTGGTGAAGTCGTCGCCGGGCAGATCGGTGGGGTCGGTGGCGACCACGACCAGGCCCCGGCTGTCGGTGATGACGACGCGGGCCCCGTGCTGCTGGTGGTAGTTGTCGATCGTCTGCTGCAGATTCGTCACCGTGCCGCCGGTGGACGGCTCGTTGGACAGCAGGTTCTCCGACGCGCCGGCCAGGATGAACGCGTCGCGCTCCAAGCCGGCCAGCAGCCGCTCGCCTTCCACGTCGCGCAGGTAGCCCAGCAACGGCACGTCCTGGGCGACGAGCACCATGGTCAGCAGCCCGGCGAACGCGAGCAGCAACCGCCACTTCATCGGTACACCGTCAGCCCCACCCGGCCGGAGCCGTCATGCCGGCGGCTCGAGCCGGAATCCCACGCCGCGCACCGCCTGGATCCACTCGTGGTTGCCCAGCTTCTTGCGCAGCGAGGCGACGTGCACGTCGAGGGTCTTGGTGGGCCCGTACCAGTGGGCGTCCCACACGCTCTCGAGAATCTCCGTGCGCGTGTGAACCGCGCCGATGTCGGTGGCGAGGAACGCGAGCAGGTCGAACTCCTTGGCCGTCAGCGCGATCTCGCTGCCGTCGACGTGGACGCGACGGGTGCGCCGGTCGAGCGTGAGCCCGCCGACACGCAACGGCGCACTCGGGTCGTCGCCGGGCCCGGCGTCGCCCGGGGTCTCGATCGTGCGGCGGGCGACCGCACGGATGCGGGCGACCAGCTCGCGGTGGCTGAACGGCTTGGTGACATAGTCGTCGGCGCCCAGCTCGAGGCCGAGCACACGATCGAACTCCTCGCCACGAGCGGTGAGCATGATGATCGGCACGGATGCCCGCGTGCGCAACTGACGGAAGACCTCACGGCCGTCCATGTCGGGCAGGCCGAGGTCGAGCAGCACCATCTCGTAGCCGGTTGCCGCGAGCGCGGCAGCGCCAGTACCGGCGTGGGTGAGCGTGAAGCCCTCGGCGGTGAGGCCCTCGACGACGGAGGTGGCGATCGAGCGATCGTCTTCGACGAGGAGGATCTTCACGGCGCCATTGTGACCCTTCTGCACGACGGTTCGCGCGACCGCCGGCGCCTGACGGCCGGAATTGGACGAATCTTGGACGTCGCCAGGTGCTGCGCGGGAGAGGTGGTTCGTACTCTGGTGACATGAGTGCGCGCTGGGCCACTGTGCTGTCGCTGGGTGGGGTGCTGTTCGCCGGCACCGCAGCCGCAGTGGTGAACACCCGGGTGTTGGGTAGCTCGGGCTCTGCCAACGGGTTCGGCAGCGAGATCTCCGTCGCGGTCGCGGCACCCTCGACGGTCTCGAGCACGGTCGCGCCGGCGAGTGGCGAGCCCACCATGGTGTCGACAACGGTGGCGTCCGACGCAGCAGCCGCCTCGCAGGCGACGTACCAGGTCGGCGACGCCGGTGCCGTCACGCTCGACACGGCCGGGGGTGTGCTCACCGTCGTCGCCGCCGTGCCCCGCGCCGACTGGTCGGTGGTGAAGGTGGAGCAGGTCGACGCGGCCAACGTCGAGGTGCGGCTGCAGTCGGGCGGCACGGTCATGGAGTTCCGCGCCAACCTGCTGTTCGGCGTGGTGAACACGTCCGTCGAATCCAAGGCCGCCGGCTCGCAGCCCACCGGCGCGACGACCGCGACGGTGCCCACCTCGGCCCGCCCACCCTCGACGCAGGCGACGACCCCCGCGGGCAGCGCCTCGGTGCCGACCGTGACCGTCGACGATCACGGCTCCGACGACGGCTCGGACGACCACGGCTCGGACGACGGCTCGGACGATCACGGCGGTGGGAGCGGGAGCGGGAGCAGTGGCAGTGGTGGCGGTGGTGGCGACGACAGCGGTGGCGACGACGACTGAGCCGCACCGGTGGCAGGCGACGGCCGGCACGCGATCGGTTCGCGACGTACCGGCTGGCGCGACCGGCGGGGTGGCACCGGTGTCGACTGTCAGTCGAGCAGGGCCTGGTAGACGAGCTGCTTGAGCTGGCTGCGGATGGGGTGGGTGCTGCTCGGGAGCAGCTGGGTGAAGAACGACACGGTGAGGTCGTCGACCGGGTCGACCCAGAACGCCGTGCTCGCGGCGCCGCCCCACGCGAACTCGCCGGCGTTGCCCGGCACGCGGCCCTTCACCGGATCGATGGTGACGCTCACGCCGAGGCCGAAGCCGACGCCGTCGAAGGTGGTCTCGCTGAACAGCGGGCGGCCGAAGGCGGTGAGGTCGGCGTTGCCGGGCAGGTGGTTGCTGGCCATGTAGCGCACCGTGCGCGGCGACAGGATGCGCACCCCGTCGAGCTCGCCGCCGTTCACCAGCATCTGGGTGAAGCGGTGGTAGTCGTAGGCCGTGCTCTGCAGGCCACCACCACCGCCGAACACCTGCGGTGGGTGCAGCGCGGCGTCGCCCATCGCGCCGAGCGGGACGGCAGTGCGGGTTGCCGGGTGGGCGCCGTAGAGCACGCCGAGGCGAGAGTGGTTGGCCTCCGGCACGTGCCAGGTGGTCTCGTGCATGCCCAACGGCTCCAGCAGGCGGGTGCGCATCAGCTCGTCGAGCGGCTGGCCGGAGACCACCTCGAGCACGCGGCCGAGCACATCGAGACCCATCGAGTAGTTCCACTCGCTGCCCGGCTGGAACAGCAGCGGCAGCCCGGCGAGCACGTCGCACATGCCGGCGAGATCCACGTCCTTGGGCATGCCCCACTCGAAGCCGGCGCGGCGGTACAGCTCGTCGACCGGGTGATTGTACATGAACCCGTAGGTGAGCCCGGCGGTGTGCGCGAACAGCTGCCACAGGCGCATCGTCTCGGTGATCGGCTCGAGCACGGGGGCGTTGACGCTGCCCGAGCGCCACACCTTCGTGTTGCGGAACGACGGGATGAAGCGGTGCACCGGATCGTTCAGCTCGAAGAGGCCCTCCTCCCACAGCTGCAGCGCGAGCACGGCGGTGACCGGCTTGGTCATCGAGAAGATGCGCCAGATCGTGTCGGCCTCCACCGGCAGCCCGGCGGCGATGTCGCGCTGGCCGGCGACGCTGTGGTGCACCACCTTGCCGTGGCGGGCGACGGCCAGCTGCCAGCCGGTGAGCCGCCCGTCCTCGATGTACTGCTGGAAGTGGCGGTCGAGCCGTGCCAACCGCTCGCTGCTCATGCCGACCGATTCGGGTGTCGCGTCCTGCGCCAGTGCTGCCATGCGCCGACGCTAGCGACGCCCACCCACCAACGTTGGGTCCGAGTGTCAGCTGCCGATCCGAGTGTCAGCCGGCCAGTGCGAGTGCAGCGGGTCAATCGAGTGGGCACTCACACCCCGGGGTGCGAGTGCCCACTCGATTGAAGCCTGGCACTCGGACTGGTGACGTGGCACTCGGACTGGTGACGTGGCACTCGGATCGGTGGCGTGGGCGGGGCAGAAGCCGTGTTCGGGGCGGGGACGGTCGGGGCGTGGCGTACTGTCGAGGCATGCGCACCGCCTTGCTGGCCGACCTCGCCGCACGCACGGCAGGCCTCGTCGACGACGGCCTGTTCAAGTCCGAGCGGGTGATCGCCTCACCCCAGTCGGCGCACATCACGCTGCACGACGGCAGCACCGTGCTCAACCTGTGCGCCAACAACTACCTCGGCCTGGCCGACCACCCGGCGCTCGTGCAGGCCGCGCACGACGCGCTCGACAGTCACGGCTACGGCATGGCGTCCGTGCGCTTCATCTGCGGCACCCAGACGGTGCACAAGGAGCTGGAGGCCGCGCTCAGCAGCTTCCTCGGCACCGACGACACGATCCTGTACTCGTCGTGCTTCGACGCCAACGGCGGCCTGTTCGAGACCCTGCTCGACGAGCAGGACTGCGTGATCTCCGACAGCCTCAACCATGCCTCGATCATCGACGGCATCCGGCTGTGCAAGGCCCAGCGCCTGCGCTACGACAACAACGACATGGCCCAGCTGGAGCAGTGCCTGCGCGACTCGGCCGGTGCCCGCTACCGGCTGATCGCCACCGACGGCGTGTTCTCGATGGACGGCGTGATCGCCGGCCTGTCCGCGATCTGCGACCTCGCCGAGCGCTACGACGCGATGGTGATG
>CAYZFZ010000062.1:0-15990 GCA_964477795.1 uncultured Bifidobacterium sp. | reverse complement strand
GCGGTCTCGGTGAGGCCGTAGATCTGGATGAACTCCCAGCCGAGCTCGGTCTCGATCCGCTCGATCGTCTTCGTCGGCGGCGGCGCGCCCGCGCACACGATGCGCACCCGGTTGCGGCCGGGGATCTCGCCCTCCCAGTGCGACGCGGCGTCGAGGATCGCGTTCGCGACCGCCGGCGCCGCGCACATCACGGTGACCCCGTGCTGCTGCACGCGGCGAAGGATCTCGGTGCCGTCGATCTTGCGGATGATGATGTGCTTGGCACCCATCCCGGTGACGGCGTAGAGCACGCCCCAGCCGTTGCAGTGGAACTGCGGCAGGGTGTGCAGGTACACGTCGCGGTCGGTGATGCCGAGTTGCCAGCCGAACGTGGTGGCGTTGAGCCAGATGTTGCGGTGGGTGAGCTGCACGCCCTTGGGGCGGGCGGTGGTGCCGCTGGTGTAGTTGATGGTGGCCGTCGCGTCCTCGTCGTACACCCACGGCTGCGGCTCGGCGTGCTCCTTCGGGGCGTCGGACGCGCTACCGATGACGAACTTGTGCTCGCACTCCACGCCGGCGAGCTCGGCCTCCAGCTCGGGATCGACCAGCAGCACCCGGGCCCCGCAGTGCTGCACGATGTACTTGACCTCCTCGGCGACGAGCCGGAAGTTGATCGGCACCAGCACGCGGCCGGAGCCGCTGACGCCGAACAGCGCGGTGAGCAGGCGTGCCGAGTTCTGGCTGACGATCGCGACCCGTTCACCGACCGCGATGCCCAGCGCATCGAGCGCTGCGGCCTGAGCGCGCGCTCTCGCTGCCATCTCCGCGTAGGTGAACGAGCCCCAGGTCTCGGCCGGCTGATCGGGCTCGTCCACCACCGCGATGCGGTGCGGGTAGACCTGCTCGGCGCGGCGGAGGAAATCGTTGACCGTGAGTGCGACCTTCATGCGCTCATTGTTGCCCATGTCACCCGCGGCCGCGGTACCCCGACCGCAACTGGGGTGTCGCGCTACGGTTCCCCGGTGGT
Source organism: uncultured Bifidobacterium sp. (assembly GCA_964477795.1). GTDB lineage: Bacteria > Actinomycetota > Acidimicrobiia > Acidimicrobiales > Ilumatobacteraceae > UBA668. The sequence continues at coordinate 14,984 of CAYZFZ010000062.1, read as the reverse complement.
GCTGCTTCGCGATCGGCTCAAGACTCCGGTGGCCGGCGTGCGCAGGCGCGTCCGCCGCCAATTGGTCACGATGCGAGGCAACGCGATCTACCGGCGGAACCGGCGCGAGTTCCAGCAGCTCCGCGGCGGTACCGCGAGCGAAGTCGAGTTCCCGTTCGGCCGGGCGTGGCCGTGCATCCACGATCGTGCCGACGCCGGTGGCGTTGCCCGTGGCCAGTACTTCCACCAGGACCTGCTGGTGGCCCAGTGGATCTTCGACGCCAAGCCGGAACGCCACGTCGATGTCGGCTCGCGGATCGACGGGTTCGTCGCTCACGTCGCGTCGTTCCGCAGCATCGAGGTGCTCGATCTCCGCCCGGTCCGCACGTCCGCGTCGAACATCCAGTTCCACCAGCGCGACATCATGGCACCCGACCCGGCCTGGGATGAGTGCTGCGATTCGCTGTCGTGCCTGCACACCATCGAGCACTTCGGGCTGGGCCGCTACGGCGACCCCCTGGACCCCGACGGATGGCGTACCGGCTGGGAGAACCTGGTGCGGATGGTGCGCCCCGGTGGCACCGTGTACCTGTCGACGATGATCGGCCCGCAGCGGATCGAGTTCGACGCGCACCGCATCTTCGCGGTGCCCACGGTCGTCGAGTTGGTCGAGGCCACCTGCTCCATCGAGTCCGTCGCGTACGTCAACGATGCCGGCGAGCTGCATCTCGACGCCGACCCCCACGGTGAGGCAGCCTTGGCTTCGTTCGGGTGCAGATCCGGTTGCGTGATCATGCAACTCCGCCGATGCTGAGCGCGTCGGCGGCGAAGCGACGTGCCCTGAGGGCCGTCAACCGCCTGCTGGGTGCCGCATCCGCTACGCGGGAAACGCACGAGTGACGGTGGCCCAGGTTGCTGTCGGCAGTGTGGAGAGCTCGCTGCAGCTCGATGTCGCCGGGCCGCTCACGACCGGTGACGTCGCCCAGATGGCGGAGTACGCGGGTGTCGAGTGGGCGAAGCACGCCTTCGACGAGACGTCGTCGGTGACGGTGGTGTCGCGGCCGCTGGACGTGCTGCTCGCCGAACACGGGATCGCGCCCGGCTTCGAGTTGCTGATCGTCGATGTAGAGGGCGTGGAGGCCGAGGTGCTGCGCGGGTTCGACGTGGCGCACTGGCGGCCCGTGATGATGGTCTGGGAGCTCACCGACACTCACCCTGATCTGCGGCTGCGCAGGGCCGACTCGATCCAGGTCGGTGCCGCCCTCGTGGCGCACGGCTATCGCATCGCGTACAAGGACGCGATCAACACGGTGTTCGTCCGTGCCGATCACATGGCTGCGCAGGCCTGAAGCCACCTCCGGCCGGACGATGATGCGTCGCCACCTCAGCGCTGCGCCATACAGTGCAAGACGCAGAAGGACCTCCCATCGAATGCAGACATCCGCCCGCACCACCATCTCTGTGCTGATCCGCGGGCACCGCGGACTTGTCGCCATGCTGGCGATCACCTCACTGATCGGTGGCGTCGCCGAGGCCGTCTTCCTCGTGGTGCTCACCCGCTCGGCGTTCGCGATCACGGCCGGGGAGACCTCCATGGGCGTGCTCGCCAGTCGGACCTTGTCCGTCCACCAGGCTCTCCTGCTCGCCCTCACCCTGGTGTTCGTGCGCATTGCCACGTCGGCGGCGGCGAACTGGTACTCGGCACGCCTCAACTCCGAGGTCACGATCGGGCTACGGCAGCGTCTGGCTTCGGCGTTCCTGCGCTCGACGTGGTCGGCGCAGCAGGGCACCCGCTCCGGCCGCCTGCAGGAGCTGGTCACGTCGTACAGCGGCGCCGGCGCCGCGCTGCTCGGCAGCTTCGGCGCGGGTGTCATCGGCGGCTTCACGCTGGCCGCATTGCTGGTGCTGGCCGCAGCGGTCGACCCGATCGGATCGCTGATCGCGGTCGGCGCGCTCGGTGTGCTGGGTGTCGCCCTGAGGCCGCTCCGTGCCCGCATCCAGGCGCGCGCCCGGCTGGCGGCGAACGACGGCATGGCGCTCGCGGTCGCCACCAACGAGATCTCCGGGCTGGGCATGGAGGTGCACGTCTTCGACGTCCGGGGGCAGGTGGAGCAGCGTGTCAGGCAGCTGCTCGACGAGGGCTCGCTCTCCGCGCGTCGCCTGAACGTGATGCGCGGGCTGGTGCCCGCGATCTACACCGGGCTTGCGTACATCGCCCTCGTCGGTGCGATCGCGCTCGCGAGCATCTGGAACGAGGCGACGCTCACATCGCTGGGTGCAGTGATGCTCGTCATGCTGCGTTCGTTGAGCTACGGCCAGCAACTGCAACTGGCCTACAGCGGGGTGCAGTCCTCCATCCCCGCAGTCCAAGAGATCTTCAAGGAGATCGAACGGTACGAGTCGCAGGTCTTCGTGGACGCTGGCGACCCGGTGGAGGCGGTCTTCCCGCTCGTGCTCGACCATGTGTCGTTCCACTACATCGACGGGCAGCCGGTGCTCGTCGACATCTCCGCCGAGATCGTCGCCCGCGAGCTGATCGGGGTCGTCGGGCCGTCGGGCAGTGGCAAGTCCACGCTCGTCCAGTTGCTCCTCGGGCTGCGCAGCCCGGTCGACGGCCGTGTGCTCGCCGCCGGTCGCGACATCTCCTCCCTGCGCCACTCGGAGTGGGCGCGCAAGGTGACGTTCGTGCCGCAGGAGCCCGTCCTCATCGACGGCAGCATCGCCGACAACATCCGCTTCTACCGGCCCGGCATCACCGACGAGGAGGTCGCGCTCGCGGGTCGCCGCGCCGGGCTGCACGACGAGGTGACGGCGTTTCCGCAGGGCTACGACCACCCCGTCGGCGACGGCGGCGGCAGCCTCAGCGGTGGCCAGCAGCAGCGGGTGTGCATCGCCCGCGCGCTCGTTGCACAGCCAGAGCTGCTGATCCTCGACGAGCCCACGAGTGCGCTCGACGCGAAGTCGGAGAACCTCATCCGCGACACCATCGATGACCTGAGCTCGCAGATGACGGTGGTGATCATCGCCCACCGACTCTCCACGCTCGACAGCTGCGACCGGATCATGGTCATCCAGGGCGGTGCGATCGCGGCGTTCGACACTCCGGCCCGGCTGCACGAGTCGGAGAACTTCTACACCGAAGCGATGAAGCTGTCCGGTCTCCTTGCATGACGACCGACGCAACCTCCGTACTGGCGCGGGCGGATGTGGCGTGGGCAGTCGCCGGCAACGAAGTCGTCGTGTGGCTGCCGGCGACCGGTGCCACCCACGCGCTCGACCCGGCGGCGGCCGTGCTGTGGCAGTGCCTCGACGGCGTGAGCCGGTTGGATGCCGTGTTCGCCGACCTCGCCGATGCGTTCGGCGTCGACGCGACGGTGGTCGCCGCGGACTGCCTGCCCGTCCTGCGCTCGTGGCTGGACGCGGGCGTCGCAGTCGACGTCCGTGCGCAACAGGTACCGGCCGCGCCGCCGATGCTGCGTTCGTGGCGCCGGCTCGTCGACCCACCGAACAGTTGAAGCGGTGCGCAGCGGTCCGTGTGGCCGCACTCCCTGGTCCTCGCGATCGGCGAAGCCGCCGTGTGCGTCGGCACCGACGATGCCGCGCTCGCCGAGCAGCTGCGCCCGTGGCAGTTGGCGACCGACCTTCACGGGGCGCACGTTCAGCTCGTCGACTACGCGATCGAGCTGCACCCACCCAAGCCCGAGCACCGCGCCGCGCCGCGCACCCTGCCCAGCCTGCGCCACGGCACCGCGATCCTCGGCCGTGGCACCGACCTCGATGCGCTGCGCGACGGCTTCCTACGCGTGCTCGGCTCGTTCGCCGCGCCGGTGCCGCACGGCTGCGTGCGCCTGCTCGGCCTACCGCTGCTGCGCGACGGCGCCGTCGACCTGGTCCCGCCGGACATGGCCGACCACCTCAGCAGCCGCTGGCTGCACCAGCGCGGCTTCACACCCGTGTACGTCGCGAGTGTCGTGGTTGACACGCGCACCCTCGAGGTGCACATCGACGCCCCTCTGGCCACCAGCGCGGGCGACGGGATCCACGAGCCCACCGCGCTGGTCGCGCCGCTCCGCCGGTGGTGGTGCGCGCTGCCGGACCCAGCCGCTGCGCTCGGGTTCGGCCGCTTCGTCGCCTTCCTCGCGCACCGGCTGGCCCCGCCGGCTTCCGCCGCGGACGACCGGGCGGGCAGCGCCGCGCTCGCCGCGCTCGTCAGGCTCGTCGAGCGGTTGCCACCGGAGCGAATCGGCTTCGGTCGCGGCGACCTGCTGACCCGGCTCGGTGAGCCGTGACCGTGGCGCCCACCTACCGGCGCGCACCTGCCGCGGTGTGGCGCGCGTCGCGCCAGTTCCTGGTCGCGGCGGTGCCGCCGGCGCCGCCGACGCGCGTCTCGGGCTCGGCGTCGCTGGTGTGGGCGTACCTTTCCGAACCGGTGACGATCGACGACCTCGTGGCACAGCTCGGTGTGGTCGTCGACGCGCCGGCCGAGCAGCTCCGCGCGAACGTCGAGGCACTGCTCGCCCAGCTGCAACCACTCGGCCTCGTGGAGATCCGCACATGAGCACGCCCATCGTCGAGCGGCTCACGACGCTGGGCCTGATCGACTGGGGGGAACCTCACCATCTGACGGGCGGGGAGGTGTCGGCGCTGTGCTCGGCGGCGCCGCAGGACGGGCTGGTGTGCCTGCTGGGTGCTGCCATCGATCTCGGTCGTGTGGAGGTGGACGAGCAGTCGCGCTCGCTGGTGGTCGAGGCATGGACCGAGCTGATGGCGCGGGCCGTCCAGCTCGACGAGTTGCTGCTGCCCGTCGTCGACGTGCTCGAGAGGTCAGAGATCGACCACCGCGTCCTCAAGGGTGCGGCGGTTGCGTCGCTCGACGAGATCGACCCCGCCTGGCGTTCGTACGGCGATGTCGACGTGTTGGTGCCGGCCCACCGGCTGCTCGCCGCCGCCGATTCGCTCGCGTCGCTCGATCTGCACCCTGTGGCCGAGCCGGTGAGCCGCCGCTGGGCTGGCCGGTACGCGAAGAGCATGACGCTGGTGCACCCGTCGGGGGCCCAGGTGGATCTGCATCGCATGCTGGCCGCCGGGCCGTTCGGGTCGCGCCTGCGGGCCGCCTGCCTGTTCGAGCAGGGCCGTCCGTTCCGCGTCGGCGACCGCGAGCTCATGGCGCTCTCCGACGTCCATCGCCTGCTGCACGCCTGCTACCACGCGACGCTCGGTGGGTCGCGGGGCGCCCGTCACCGCCGCGACATCCTCCTCCTGGCGCACCGGGTGAGCCCATCGGCACTCACCGCCGAGCTTGCCGACGGATGGTCGCCCGCGGTCGTGAGCGATGCGTTGCGCTGGGCGGGGGAGCCGGCGCTACCGGACGGGTGGGTCGGCTGGCTCCGCGACGTGCGGCTGGAACCTGCCGACGAGGAGCTCATCCGCGTCTACTCCGGGTCGTTCCGCGACGTCGCGTTCGCCGAACTGCGCGAGCTGCGCGGCGTCACGTCGAGAGCGCGGTATGCCGGCGCCCTGCTGTGGCCGTCGCGGGCGAACCTCGCCGCTCGCGGGCGCCGTCGAATTTCCCACCTGCGCGATCTCACCTCGCGTGGCCGGCAGGCACGGACAGCGCGGGACCATCCGTGATGGGACTCGAAGTGCCCCCTGAGGCGGTGCCGGCGCGGGCGCCCCACGTCGTGTTCGCGTCGCTCGACGGCGAGACGGTCCTCTACCACCTCGACCGTGCGCGGCCTGCCCTGCTCAACGTCACAGCCGCGGCCGTGTGGGCAGCGATCGACGGGCGGCGCACGGTGGGGGAGATCTCGTCGATGCTGGCTGCCGACTTCGGCAGCGAGCACCAGGTGGTGGCTGCGGGCGTGGAGGCCACGCTCGCGGCGCTGCTCGAGGTGGGCCTGATCGTGCACGCCGAGAGGTGCTCTTGAGCAGAAATTGCACAAGTGGCGCACGGACCTTGCCGATCAGTGACGTGTAACATCCCCTCCACGTCGCGACAGAGTTGCGGGCGGAGCGGGCTTTCGTCGATCTGGAGGACGGGATGGCTGAGTACACGAGGAGCGAGTCGACGCGCCGCCTACCGCTGTTGACCATGGTCCTGGCGCTGCTCACCACCGCCTTCGTGTGGACGGTGAGCCCCTCGCCGGCACCCGTGCACGCCGCGGGCGAGACGATCATCAGCACCTTCTACGTCCCCCTGTTCGAGGACAACGCGGGCGCTGCGCTCTACTCCGTGAACACCGCCACCGGTTCGACCCTGTCGTCCACCACCTCGATCACGGTCGCGGCAACCGGCGCGATCATCTACTACGACCAGTGGGAGGACGGCTACGAGGCCGCCGCCAACGTCAAGACGCAGGCGTCCACGCTCGTGTTCGGCGACGGCAACACCGCCAACGGCAACGCGGTCACCTACTGCGTGCTGCCCCGCTGCGCGGGCGACCTGCTGCCCGCCGGCGCCGTGCTGCGGCTGAACAACAACCCGGGCTCGGTGGTGCCGGGCTCGATCTCGTTCCCCCGCTCCGCGGCAACCGTCGTCTTCGACGGTCGCGACAAGATCTCCTCCACCGACGGGCTCGCCGTCACCCACGCCACCTGGCCCACCGCTGTCGACGCGCTGCACAGCGAGATGGCCGCGGCCTTCGACACGTCGCGATGGGGCGTCAACTTCGTGGCCCCGGTGGGCACCAACACCCCCGCGCAGGGCAGCGGCACCACCAGCTTCAACTACACCGGCATCGAGGTGATGGCGCGCGCCCCCGGCACCCAGGTGTACATCGACGCCAACAACAACGGCACCTACACCGACGCCGGCGACGTCAACGGCACCACCATCGGTGAGGGCCAGACGGTGTACCTGAACGGCGGGGTGCAGCAGGGCGCGAAGGTCGTCGCCAGCAAGCCCGTGCAGGTGTTCCTGATGACGGGCGTGATCGGATCGAACTACGAGAACCGGTCCTTCCAGGTGTTCCCCACCGAGGGGCTCGTCAACGACTACATCGCACCCGCGTCCGCGGCTCGGGCCAGCGGCACGCCCTCCTACGCGACCGTGCTGTACCTCTTCAATCCGCAGGCCACCTCCATCACCGTCACCGTGCAGACCTCGGCCGGCTCCACCAACTACACCATCCCGGCCGGCTCGCTGCTCACGCCGGCCCCCGTGCTCGCCAACGGTCAGACGGCCCGCGTCACGTCGCCCAGCACGTTCGCCGCGCTCGCCGGCATCGGCACCCGGGAGACGGCGGCGAACTCGCTGAACTACGACTGGGGCTACAGCTTGCTGCCCGCGCGCGTCATCACCGACTCGCTGGTCATCGGCTGGGCGCCAGGTTCGCAGGACACCACCGTGGCCAACTACGACCCGGTCTGGGTCACCACGCTGGCCCCCACCACCCTGTACGTCGACTACGACGCCGACCCCGCAACCGGCGCGAACGTGGATCCCAACGGCAGCCGCTACGACACGTCGATCGTCGTCGGCACCGCCCTGTCCCAGTTGCGCCTCACCGATACAGCCGACAACGACATGACGGGTGCGCGCGTCTACACCATCGACGGCACTGCGATCGCTGCCGCGTACGGTGAGGACCCGGCCGCCACCACCCCGGTCGCCTTCCCCGGCATCGACCTGGGCACCACGCTGTTCCCCGCGTGCGGCGCGATGTGCGTGCGCAAGCTCGCCACCATCTCCGTCGACATCGACGGCGACGGGCTGGTCGACCCGGGCGACACCCTGCGCTGGTCCGTCGAAGCCGTCAACACCGACTACTACCCGCTGATCAACCCCGTGCTGTTCGACAGCCTGCCGGGCACCGTCACGTACGTGCCCGGCTCCACCCAGGTCTCGGTCAACGGCGGGGCGTTCACTCCGGTGGCCGACGACGTAGTACCACCCGCCACCAGCCTGTTCCCCTACGACGAGAGCGGTCGCCAGATCACCGCCACCATCCCGGTTGGCGGCTCGGCCCTCGTCACCTTCGACACGGTGGTCGATCCCGCATTCTCCGGCACCAGCGCGATCTGCAACCGGGCGATCGTCACCAGCCAGCGCGAGATCATCCTCACGCCGGCCAACGGCGCCGACACCGGCTGCTCGCCGGTCGACGGCCTTCGAATCACGAAGACGTCGAACTCGGGCGGCAACCCCGTGCTGCCGGGGCAGGCGCTGAGCTACACGCTCACCGTCACGAACCAGTCGTCGTCCGCGGTCAGCAGCATCGCGGTCACCGACCCGCTGCCCGCGGGTCTCACCTGGAGCTCCACCAGCGTCACGCGGCCGGCCACCTCGTCCACCACCATCGCCGACAACTTCCAGACTGCCGGCAGTTGGGCCGGCAGCACCGGAGCGACGGCGTGGTCGGCTGCCGCCTGGACGGAGACCGACACCGGCGGCACCGCCTACAACGCCGGCTTTCTCCAGAAGGTCACCGATGTCGGCGACCTCAGCGGCGCGTTCCTGTCGAACTCGCCGCTCGACACCGCGCTCACCAGAGTGGTCGGCAACCTCAGCACCTACTCCTCGGTGACCCTCTCGATCGATACTCGTTGCGGCGATCTCGAGAACACCGACGCCGCGGTGATCGAGATCCGCAAGGACGCGTCCTCGGCCTGGCAGAACCTCGGAACCTGGACCAACTGCGACGCCGCCGCCTACACGGTCAACAACTTCACGCTCACCGCTGCCCAGTTCGGCACCGCCACCGAGCTTCGCTTCCGGGTGTCCGACGCGTTCAGCGGCGCGTCCTCCGATGCCTTCTACTTCGACAACGTGGTGTTCAGCGCATCGGCCCGCGTCACCTCCACGGTGGCGGGCGCTGCGCCGCCGAACCTGGTGACGCTCGTCGACCTGCTGCCCTCGGAGTCGGCCACCATCGTGGTGAACACCACGGTCAACAACCCCTACACCGCCACCGACGAGCTCACCAACATCGCCACCGTCCGCAGCGGCAACCAGGTCGCGAAGGCCACCGTCATCGACTGCGTACGTTGCTTCGACTACAGCGACGACCCGTCCACCTACAACGGCAGCGGCGGGCTCTCGCCCGCGCGAGCGCGCACCACCTCGCCGCGCACATACATCGCCGACACGTTCCAGGCCGGCGGCTACTCCGGTTCCACGGGCACGGCTCCCTGGGCCGGGGCGGCGTGGGTGGAGGCGGGTGACGACGCGGTCGCCACGACCGGCATCGTGCAGAACGTCGTCGATGCCTCCACGCGCAGCGCCCGCATCGGCAGCGCCACGGTGGTCACCCCGCTCAACACGGCGTTGTCGCGGGTCGTGGGCGACCTGTCGTCGTACACCGCCGTGAACCTCGGATTCGACTACCGCTGCGGCAACATGACCACCGGCGACGTGGTGCAGCTGCAGATCCGTCCCACCGCAGCCGCCGCGTGGACGACGCTGCAGACGTTCAGCAACTGCAACAACGCCACCATCTACTCCGGGCAAGACCTCACCCTTGCGCCGGCAACCTACGGCACGGCCACCGAGATCCGGCTGGTCGTCACGAACGCGTTCACCACCAACGTGTTCTTCTACTTCGACGACGTCCAGATCAGGGCCATCGCCGACACCCAGACCACCGGGCCCCGGCTCGGCACGATCATCGACCGCGAGGTGCAGGGCACCGGCGGAGCCTCACCGTTCCCGGCCACGTCGCCTGCCGCCCCCACCGGTGACGACTCGGGCGGCTCGGACGACGAGGACGGCGTCGTGGTGCCCGCGGTCGACGTCAACACGATGGACATCCCGATCACGGTCACCGATGCGGACGGCGGCGTGAGCTATGTCAACGGCTGGTTCGACTGGAGCAACGACGGCACGTTCGGTGCCGGCGAGTCCCTCTTCGATCCGGCGCTGTTCGTCTCCGCCACCGGTGGCCTCACCGTCGTGGGCGGCGCCGGCCAGGTCCCCGGCCCGGGCACGTACACCGTCACGGTCAACGTCCCGAACCTGGAGACCAACGGGTCGGGCTACGCCATCGGCGCCACCGTGTACAGCCGCTTCCGTGTGGCTACGTTGCTGAGCGGGGTGTCGTCGCCCACCGGTGCGTCCGCCGACGGTGAGGTGGAGGACTACAGCACCACGCTGAACACCCTGCCCGTCACCATCGCCCACGTGCAGTCCGCGCAGGTGAGAGGCGGTCAGGTGGCCGTCGAGTGGCGCACCGCCCAGGAGGTGAACAACCTCGGGTTCAACCTCTACGCCGAGCGCGCCGACGGCACGCTGCAGCTGCTCACCGACGAGATCGTCGTGTCGAAGGCACCGACCTCGGTCGAGTCCCAGGACTACACCGCGACGGTCGCCACCTCGTCGGCAATCATGTGGCTGGAGGACATCGCGCTCGACGGCACGTCTCAACTGCACGGGCCGTACAAGGTCGGCGAGTCGTACGGCGACGAGGCAGCACCAGAGCCCATCGACTGGGCCGCCGTCCATGCACAGACCGACGTGAAGCTCGCCGCCGAACGCCGCGCCGAGCTGCGGCGGGCACAGGCCGCATCCAAGGAGCGCGTGCTGTCGCCGTTCTCCGTCGATGTCGGGCCGGTCGCCAAGCTGGCGGTCACCGACGCGGGCGTCCAGCAGGTCACCTACGAGCAGCTCGTTGCCGCCGGGGTCGACCTTGCGGGTGTGCCGGCAGATGCGTTGGCGGTCACCGATCAGGCAGGTCCGGTGCAGATCGAGGTGCTCGGTGCCTCGACGTTCGGCCCGGGCTCCGCGATCCGCTTCATCGGGCAGCCGCTGGACACGATCTACACGGGCACGAACGTCTACCGCGTACATGTCGACCCCAGCCTGGCGCGGCGGGTCGCAGCCGTCGGCTCCACGCCCCCCGCTTCCACCACCACGACGTCGACCACCACGACGGTGCCCGCACCCAGCACCACGGCGCCGCCCCGGCGCGGGCGCAATGATGTGTCGCAGGACGTGAAGACCGACTCCACCGGCGAGAGCGCGCCGGCGCCCGGTACGACTGTTGCCGACGTGAAGGTCGACACGTCACCCAGCGTCCAGGACCCCAACGTTGCACCCCAGGACATCGAGGCCAAGAGTCGTGGGGGTGGCCGGCCGACCACCAGCACGACGACCACCACGACGGTGCCAGCACCCAGCACCACGACGCCGGCGCCGGTCGTGCCGGCCACCCAGTACACCGAGTCGCTCGTCGTCGACGACAACCACGAGTACTCGGTGGCGGCGCCAGGTGCCGACCCCTGGTACGACCAGCTGCTGGTGTCCACCCCCGGCGTCCCGGCCACCGGCTCCACCACCGCCACGCTCACCGATCCTGTTGCCGGCGCTGCCGCCCACGTCGCCGTGGAGCTGTGGGGCATCACCCGCGACCCGATCGTCGACGATCACCACGCGCAGCTGCGCGTGAACGGCGTGCTCGTCGCCGACGCCCGCTTCGACGACAACCGCGCACTGCGCCTGGAAGGCGCGGTCGCGGCGGGCGTGCTCGTCGCCGGCGCCAACACGCTGGAGGTCACCCTGCTCGACGACACCGGCGTCTCCGTCGACATCGTCGCGATCAACTCCTGGACGATCACCTACGAGCGTTCCACGGTGGCCGTCGACGGTCGCCTCGATCTCACCGTCACCGCCGATCGCGTCGACGTGGCGGGCATGCCGGCGGGTGAAGTCGTCGCCTTCGGTGTCGCCGCTGACGGGTCGATCACCAAGCTCGCACCAGCAGTCGCCGGCGGTGTGCTGCAGGTGCCGGGTTCGGCGGCGCCCACCCGGTACGTGCTCAGCGCCGCGAGTTCGCTGCGCTCGCCGGCCGTGTCGCCGGCTCGTGCCTACGCCGGGCTCATGCAGGGCTCTGCCGACTACCTGATCATCACCAACGGCATCTTCACCGCCGCCCTCGCTCCGCTGATCGCCTACCACGAAGCGCAGGGCCGCACGGTGAAGGTGGTCGACGTGGCCGACGTGTACGAGCAGTACAGCGGTGGTGTGGTCGACGCCGCCGCCATCGACCGCTACCTCGCCGAGGCGGTGCGTGGGCTGGGCCTGCGCTGGGTGCTGCTGGTGGGCGCCGACTCGGTGGACTACCGCGACTTCGACGGTGACGGCTCGTTCAGCCTGATGCCGTCGCAGTACGGGGCGACCGGCTTCGACGTCACGTTCGCCCCCATCGACCCGGCCTACGCGGACACCGACGGTGACGGCGTCCCCGACGTCGCCCTCGGCCGCCTGCCCGCCCGCACGCCCGCAGAGCTGTCGACGATGATCTCCAAGACGCTCGCCTACGCGGGTCGCTCGGACGCCCGCTCGCTGCTGATGGTGTCCGACGCCAACGACGGCATCGACTACGCGGCGGCCAACGACGCGATCGCCGATCGGTTCGACGGCTGGGACGTCCGCCGCTCCGACGTCGACCGCGACGGTGTCGATGCGGCGCACGCCGAGCTGATGGCCGCGCTCAACGACGGAGTCGCGGTGACGTTCTACGTCGGGCACTCCGGCACGAGCGCGTGGACCGAGGTCGGATTGTTCGACACGACGACGGCCGCGACGCTGACGAACGCGGTTCCCACCCTCGTCGTGCAGTTCGGCTGCTGGAACACGTACTACGTGGCACCCGATGCCAGCACGCTCGCCCACGGCCTGATGCTCGACCCCGATGGTGGTGCCGCTGCCGTCATGGGTTCCAGCACCCTCACCTCCGCGGCCAACGACATCCAGCTCGCCGACTACCTCGCCGATGAGCTGGCAACGGGCACCGTCACGATCGGTGAGGCGGTGCTGGCGGCCAAGCACGAGCTGCAGATGCATGCAGGCGGCGCGACATCCGACGTACAGTTGGGCTGGACTATCCTCGGCGACCCGGCGATGCCCGCAGGAGGACATGGGTGAGCACTGCTGACCACGCAACCGACGACGCAACACAGGAGAACGCAGGCCACGACCGGCGGGCGTTCCTCCAGCGCGCCGGCATCGGCGCGGTCGCCGTCGGCGCCTGGGTGGCTCCGCAGGTGTTGTTCACGTCGACTGCCTCTGCCGGCTGCACGCCGATCACCAAGCTGCTGCAGATCAACGCGGCCAGCTGCCCCAGCGGTACGGGCGTCGTCACCACCACCAATCCGAACCTCCCCTCCTGCGTTCCCTCCGGTTGGGCCACGGGCCGCAACGACGGCATCACGTTCACGTGCGTCTCGCTGGGTGCCAGCGCCAGCTGGGGCAGCACGATCACCATCACGTCCTCCACGTGCGGGCCCACGTCGGGCCGGGCCGTGAAGTTCTGCCCGTTCGCCTCGGGGGCGAGGTACACGTGCGTCAACGGCACCGTGGCGGGCAGCGCCATCACGTTCCCGCTGCTGACGCTCGCCGAGCGCGCCACTGGCTGCGTCTACATCGACTACCGCATCACGGTGACGTGCTGCACCTGAGCGATCGCGGCTATGCCGCCTGGGGCTTCGGCTTCCGCTTCGAATCGACCGACGAGTTGCTGCGCGACGTGGTGTCGCGCTGCTACCGCGATCTCCCGCCCGCGACCGGCCCGGTGCACGTGCTGCGCGCGGTGCAGCCCGGCGCCGACCGCCGCTTCGACCTCACCATCGAGGCACCCGACGGCACCGTCGAGCGGTGCGGCGACGGCCGCACCGGCGCTGCGGTGCTGGAGCTGGTGTGCTGGGAGGTCAACCGGCGGGCGACGGGTTCGGTGGCGACGCGAGCGGCGTTGCACGCGGCCGTCATCGGTGGCCCACTCGGCGCAGTTGCGTTGTGCGCCACCTCGCACAGCGGCAAGAGCACGCTGGCGGCCGCAGCGGCGCGGCGCGGCTGGCACCATCTCAGCGACGACATGGGGTTGCTCGACGTGGAGGCGATGACCGTCATCCCGTACGCCCGGCCGATCATGCTGCGGCCGGGAGGCCGCGACCGGCTCGGCGGGCCGCCTCGGCCGCCCGCCCCGCACATGGAGTTCATGGCCGACGAGTGGTTCCTGCCGGCCAGCGAGCTGGGCGCGGTCGTCTCGCCCGAGCCTCGCCCGCTCGTCGCGGTGGGTTTCCTCGAGTGGCGCGACGCCGCGGCGCTCGAGCCGCTGAGTCGGGCCCGCACCCTGCACGATCTGTTGCTGCACTCGGCGACGGCGGCGATGCAGGGTGCCGAGGGCTTCTCCCAGCTCGAGCGCGTTGCACGGGTCGTGCCCGGTCTACGCGTGGGCCTCGGCGCACCCGACGACGTGCTCGACCTGCTCGCGCCGCTCGTCGGGTACCCTGACCAGCGACATGTCTGACAAGAACCGCCCTCAGCGAGCCCCCCGGCGTTCCCGCCCCGCCCCCCGGCCCGCCGAGTACCGGAACGCAGCAGTTGCGCCGGTGCTCACCCTGTCCGAAGACGACTACATCCCGACCGGTTTCGTCGAGCTGGGCGTCCCACCCGACGTCGATTTCGGGCTCGCCGCCGCCGGCTTCACCACCCCGTTCGCGATCCAGACGAAGGCGATCCCCGTTGCGCTCACCGGGCGCGACGTCTGCGGCCGGGCCAAGACCGGCTCCGGCAAGACGCTTGCGTTCGGCGTGCCCCTGCTGGCCCGCCTCACGAAGGAGGGAGAGCCCTGCCGGCCGGCGGCGCTGGTGCTCGTGCCCACGCGCGAGCTGGCCCTGCAGGTTGCCGAAGTGCTGGCGCCGGTGGCCATCGCGTGCGGGCGTACCGTGCTCGCCGTCTACGGCGGCGCGTCGCGCCAGCAGCAGATCGAGGCGCTGCGCACCGGGGTCGATGTCGTGGTGGCCACGCCGCTGCGCCTCATCGACCTGTTGAAGGAGAACGAGCTGCAGCTCGACGCCGTCGAGATCCTCGTGCTCGACGAAGCGGACCGCATGGCCGACGACGGGTTCACCCCGCAGGTCGAGTGGATCATGCGCAAGGTCACCCTGCCACACCAGACGATGCTCTTCTCGGCCACGCTCGATGGCGACGTCGGCCATCTCGTCGCCCGCTACATGACGGATCCCGCGGAAGTCGCGATCGACGCGGCCACCGACACCGTCGGCACGATGCA
>CAYZFZ010000061.1:0-16048 GCA_964477795.1 uncultured Bifidobacterium sp. | reverse complement strand
GACAGCCAACAAGCACAGCAACGCGCCGCTTGACAGAGGAGCTAGGGACGCGCCGCCGGGCGAGCTGACCGAGATCGCACCGACGCCGCGAAAACACCTCGCGGCCGTCTGGCAGAATCGGCTGTCGGCAACCTCACGGGAGGAGGCGCGAGATGGGTCTGTTCAACAACCTCCGCAACACGGCCAAGGCGATCGGCGCGGAGTACCGCGAACAAGCGGCGGCAGCGCAACACGCACCGCCACTGACGATCCTCAATCCGTCGCCACAGGACGCGGTCGATCACCTCATCGTCGCGGGCGGGTTGGCGCGGGGCGTGGTGGTCGGTGCGTGGCATCCGCCGCTCGAGAACGGTGAACGGGTCGCCCGGATGCGGGTGAACATCAAGGTGTGCGCCCGGCTCGGGGCCGGCACGCTCAGCCAGCCCGTCGAGCTGAAGCTCTCGACCAGCTCCGACGTGGCCGCTGTGCTGGACCGAGGGCTGGAGATCCCGATCGTGCTCGACCGGTCGACCGGCCTGCCGACCGACATCCCTCGCGACCAGCTGCACGCCGAGGTCGCGCAACGAGTCGCCCAGCGTGGCTCGTCGGACGGCTGGGCGTTCGACCTCTGATTGGCTGAGCGCACATGGGAGCATGGACGTGTCCCGAGTGCGGGCGGATGTTCGCCAGGCAGCGGCAGGGGCACGACTGTGCACCGGGGCTGACGCTGGAGGAGTACTTCGCCACCGGGCCCGCGCACGAGCGGCCCGTCTACGAGGCCGTGATGTCGCATCTCACGGCACTCGGGCCGCTGCACGCCGACATCGTGGCGGTGGGCATCTTCCTCAAGAACCCGCGCAAGTTCGCCGACCTGCGCCCGATGCGCGACTGGGTCGCCGTGTCGTTCTGGCTGCACCGCCACGCGACCCACCCGACGATCACGCGCAAGGTGAACCGGTACGGCGGCCGGTTCTGGCACACCGCCAACGTGCGATCGAGCGACGACCTCGACGAGGCGCTGCTCGACCTGCTCCGCGAGTCGTACGAGAGCGCCGCTCAGTGACGGTCCACAGGTCGGGCACCGGCGAACGCCGCGTGCGTCCTCGTCGTGGCGTCAGTCGGCGCGCCGGTAGCGCATCGCGACCGCACCGTTGCCGAGCGGATTCGCTGACACCAGCTGGAGTCGTCGGGTGCTGGGCAGCCCGCTCTCGTACAGGGTCGGGCCGTGGCCGGCGATCACCGGGTGGACCAGGAACACGTACTCGTCGATGAGGTCGAGCCGATCGAGCTCGGCGGCGAGCCGGTGGCTGCCGAGCAGCACGCCGGCCGGCGTGGCGTCCTTCAGCGCCTGCACACCTGTACGCAGATCGCCGCCGATGTGATGGCTGTTCGTCCACGGGAACTCGGATCGCGTGGACGACACCACGTACTTCGGCTTGGCGTCCAGTGCGAGCGCCCACTCCACCAACGCCGGGGGCGCTTCCTCCTCGCCGCGGGCGACCGCCGGCCAGTAGCTCTCCATCATCTCGTACGTGACGCGGCCCCACAGCATGGCCCCGCCCTCGTTCATCAGGCGCGTGAAGAACGCGTGCGTCTCGTCGTCGGCGATCCCCTCCCGATGATCCACGCAACCGTCGAGCGTGACGTTGATGCCGAAGGTCAGAAGCCCCACGCGGCGAGTGTACGGCTCGGTGCGGACCGGTCGTGACCGTCAGGTCGGGCGCTGGTAGGAGCCCAGGAAGCGTTCGAGCACGTAGTCGGCGACCGGAGCCAGCGGGGCGTGGGGGTCTTTCAGGATGGTGAGCACGAGCGGGCCGACGATCGTGCTGGTGACCAGCGACGGCTCGAGGCCGACCGGAAGGACACCCTCCCGCGCGCCCAGTTCGAGGATCGCTGCGATGTGGGCGAGCTTCTCCGCGAAGTCGGCGTCGAACACCGCGGACATCTCCGGTGTGTGACGGCGCAGCTCCAGCAGCGCCGGCAGGATCCGCACCCACCCGGGCTGCGACAGCGCGACGACTGCCTGATCGACCCACTCGCGCAGTGCGGCCTCGAAGCCGTGGGACAGGTCGACGGGCTTCTCGCTGGGCACGTTCGACCGCATGACGTCGACGAGCAGATCGTTGATCGAGCCCCAGTGCCGGTACAGGGTCGACTTGGCGACGCCGGAGTGCTCGGCGATCGCGTCGGCCGTGACACCCCGCGGACCCTCCGCGATCAAGAGCTCGGTCGCCGCGGCCAGCAGCCTGCTCCGACTGCGGGCGATGCGCGGATCGTGATCCGCTGCAGTCGGCGTCTGTGGGGTTGCGCACATACAAGCGAAACGATACCGTTTCGTTTCACAAGTCGCCACGCCCGAAGGAGTCCAGTGAGCGCCACTCACCACCGGTTGCACCTCGACGAGGTGCGCCCCGCCACCGACAAGCGCACCCAACGCCGCATCCTCGTCGCGATGATCACCGGGCTGGTCGCCGTCATCGGGGCGATGTCCGGCCTGAACGTGGCCCAACAGGAGCTCGCCATCAGCCTGGGCGCTTCACAGGGCGACGTGCTGTGGATCATCAACGCCTACACCCTGGCCCTGGCGGCGCTGCTGCTGCCCGTGGGCGCCATCGGCGACCGTTTCGGGCGCAAGACCGTGCTGCTCGGCGGGCTCGCCGTCTTCGCGGTCTCCACCGTCGGCGCCATCCTGGCCACGTCGGTGGCGATGATGATCACGGC
This sequence comes from uncultured Bifidobacterium sp., assembly GCA_964477795.1. GTDB lineage: Bacteria > Actinomycetota > Acidimicrobiia > Acidimicrobiales > Ilumatobacteraceae > UBA668. The sequence continues at coordinate 13,348 of CAYZFZ010000061.1, read as the reverse complement.
ACGGGTGCTCGCCGGTGTCGGTGCCGCGATGATCATGCCGGTCACGCTGTCGATCATCACCGCCAGCTTCCCGACCGAGGACCGGGCCAAGGCCATCGGCGTGTGGGCCGCCTTCGCCGGCGGCGGCAGCATGATCAGCATGTTCGTGTCGGCCCTGATGGTCGACCAGCTCACGTGGCGGTGGGTGTTCGCACTCCCGCTGCTGCTGGTCGCCGTGTCGGCGGTGATGACCATCCGGTTCGCCCCCAACTCGCGCGAGCACAGCGTGCACCGCTTCGACACGACGGGCTCGGTGCTGTCCGCGCTCGCCATCGGCGGCGTCGTGCTCGGCGTGCACGAGGGGCCGGAGAAGGGATGGAGCGCGCCGATCACCGTGTGGGCGCTGGTCATCGGCGCCGTCGCCGCCATCGCGTTCGTGCTCTGGGAGCGCCGCCACAACGCTCCGCTGCTCGACCTCACCGCGTTCCGCGACCGCGGCCTGTCCTCGGGGATGACCACGCTGCTCATCGTCTTCGCGGTGATGTTCGGCGTGTTCCTCGTGCTGTACCCGTTCTTCCAGGCGGTGCTCGGGTGGTCCGCGCTGCACGCCGCCGCAGGCATGCTGCCGATGACGGCGATGATGATGCCGATGTCGAACGTGGCGCCGCGGCTGGCGGCGAAGATCGGCAGCCGCTACACGATGATGGCCGGCGTCGGGATCTTCCTGTTCGGCCTCGTCACGCTGGCGCTGCGGGCATCGGTCGAGGGCGGCTACATGTCAGTGCTGCCCGGCCTGCTGCTGATCGGCTTGGGCATGGGCCTGACGATGACGCCGGCGACCGCGGCCATCACCGAGACGCTGCCGGAGGACAAGCAAGGCGTCGCGTCCGCGCTGAACGACACGTCTCGCGAGCTCGGTGGGGCGGTCGGCATCGCGCTGCTCGGCTCCGTGCTCAGCGCCGGCTACCGCTCGTCGGTGAAGCCACTGCTCAGTGGCGCCTCCACCGAACTGGCCCAGCCGGCCAGCGAGGGCATCGGCAAGGCGTTCGGGGCGGCGCAGGCGCTGGCGGCCAACCCGGATGCGGATCCGGCCCTCCGCCAACAGGTGCCCACCGTCATCAGCGCCGCCAAGCATGCGTTCGTCGACGGTTGGGTGCAGTCGATGTGGCTGGGCGTCGGCATGGCGGCGGTCGCCTTCGTCTTCCTCGCCGTCTACGGCCCGCGTCACGAGCCGACGCGCCTGCCCGAACCCGAGGACGACCTGGTCGCCACCGGCTGAGCCGCGGCCCGTCGCGCCCGGACGGCGAGGGTCATCTCCGGCTGAAACTCGATTGCGGGCGTCTCGTCGTCGCGCGACTCTGTCCGGTTCCCTGAACGACCGATCGACCGACAACCAGATGAACGCAGCGACTTCTTCCATCACCGTGGAACCCAACGTTCCGCAGGCCCTCTGGGCCCGGTTCGTCGCGCCCGTGCTGGACGGGATGGACAGCCAGGTGCGCGGCATCCGGCTGCCACCGGACACCGACCTGGAGCGGTTGTTCCCGCTCGGCTCGATCATCACCGACATGCGTTCGGTCGGTGGCCATGTCGTGCTCGCCGCCGAGGGTGGCTGGACCGCGATCGCCTCCAAGTGGGACGGGCGCGACGCCGACGTATGGCTGCGCGCGAACGACATCGAGATCATCGAGAAGGCGGTCGCTGCCCTGCGCGCCAACGCGCCCGCGCCTACCGTCGACGAGACCTCGGTGACGATGGACTTCTGGCAGGCCGGCCATCACATGTACACGACGACGCGCTCCATCGCCGCGCCCGCGTGGGCCGAGGTGCGCGACCACTACCCGGCACCGGTGCGGGACCAGATCGAGGCGCTGATCGCCACCGAGCTCACCACCCCGGTGGGCCGCATCGTGCTCTGGTACGGCCCGCCCGGCACCGGCAAGACGACGGCCATCCGCTCGCTCGCCCGCGAGTGGCGCACCCGCGCCCGCTTCCAGGTGGTGCTCGACCCCGATGCGCTCTTCAGCGCGTCCGCCGCGCTGATGACCGTGCTGATGGACGAACCCGACGACGACGAGCCGGCCTGGCGCGTGCTCGTCATCGAGGATGCCGACGAACTACTGCGTGCCGACGCGAAGGAACGCGTGGGGCAGGCGTTGTCGCGGCTGTTGAACCTGGGCGACGGGATCGTCGGTCAGGGGATGAACGTGCTGACGCTGATCACCACCAACGAGCCGATCGAGGCGCTGCACCCTGCCCTTGCGCGCCCCGGCCGCTGCCTGGCGCAGACCAACTTCCGCCTGTTCACGCGCGCCGAGGCGAAGGCGTGGCGCGGTGATGCGATCCCCGACGGCGAGCACCTCTCGCTCGCGGAGATCCTCGTCGGCCGCGCCCCGAACACCGACACGCGGCCGCTGCCCGGCATGTACCTCTGACGCTCGCGCCGAGGAGGTTCACTCGCGAAACGAGACCGCCCCGATCAGCACGCTGGTGCATGCACGCGACCGCCATCCATGCCCGCATGCGCGCAAGGTACCAGGGAGCTGCCGACCCGCTCGAAGCTGCCGTGCGGGCTACATGGCGAAGACCTGGGCGGCGCGCAGGAGGTGGTGCACGAACCCCGCATCGCCCTCCACCGTCATCTCCAGATCCTGCGGTTCGATGCGGCGGGCGACGAGGCGGCAGTAGTCCACCACGTCGGCCACCACCAGCGCGCGGCGCTCGCCGGGGCCACCGATGTCGAACGTGCCACCTCCGCTGCCCGTCAGCACCACCCGCGCCGGCGCCATCTCCACACCCGGCGCCACCGAGCCCAACGTGAACGGCAGCGACCCGACCGACAGCGACGACATCGCCCGCAGCTCGCCCGCCGGCGTGCCCGCTGTCGCGATGCCCGCGGCGCGAGCGATGTCGTCGGTGTGGGTCCACAGCTCGAAGGCGCGCACCACGAGCGAGGTGGACGCGCTGAACGGCCAGCCGTGCAGCGGAGCCGGCGCGGCCAGATCGAACCCCGGCGCGCTGACGGCCGCGATGATCCCCTGGGTCTCGTCGAACCATCGCTGGGCCGTCGCCGCCGGCGGGCCGGCCAGCTCCGCAGCGATCGTGGCGGCGCCCATCGCGAGGTGGTCGTCCACCGGTTCGTCGGGCATCGCGCGCAGGCCGATCGCGGCGGCCGCGTATCGCTCGATCACCAGCAGGTGTGCGACCAGCCCGTGCACGGTCCAGCTGTAGGGCAGCGCCGGCCGCGACCACGCATCCACCGGCAGCGTGGCCAACAGCGACTGCATCGCCTGCACGCGGTTGCTGTACAGCTCGATCGGGCCCGCCGGCTCGGCCAACCGCGGGGGCTCCGTCGCCGCCGCGCGCAGCAGGCGATCGCGCAGCGCGCCGGGTGGCGACAGCGCGTCGCTCTCCGCCAGCGCCGCGAGCGCCGGCGCGACACCCCACTCGGCAGCGTGGCGGTCGAGGTCGTCGGGGGTGCTACTCATGCCGTCACCGCCGCGTCCGGCCCGAGCATCGTGCCCAACCGCTGCAACCCGAGCCGGATGCGCGACTTGGCCGTGCCCTCCGAGGCGCCCGTGCGCGCGGCCACCTGCGTGAAGGTGAGGCCTTCGAAGTAGGCGAGCTGGATCGCCTCGCGCTGCGCCTCCGGCAGACGGGTCAGCGCGCTGCGCACACGCTCGCCGGCGAGCATCGCGATCGCCGCCTCGTCGACGTTGGGCACCGCCACGGGGAGTGCGTGCTTCGCTCGCTCCTCGGTCGCCATCCGGCGGCCGCTGCTGCGCAGGAGATCGATGCAGCGGCGGCGGGCGACCACCACGAGGAACGTGCGCAGGCTGCCCCGATCCGGGTCCCACGCCTGCGGGTTCTTCCACAACGACACGAACACCTCCTGGCTCACGTCGGGAGCGACGGTGGCACCGACCAACCTCACCGCGATGCCGTGCACGAGCGAGGCGTACTGGTCGTACACCTGCGCGAGCGCCGCGTCGTCGCCCACGGCGATGCGCGCCATCATCTGGCGCTCCCATGCGGCAGGACCGTCGAACACCGGCGACCAACCTACTGCGCGCCGCGAGCGGGTCGCGGCGCGCAGGTCGGCGAGCACGAGGGGCATGTGGCGATCAGGCGAACAGCGGCGAGGTCAGGCCGTTGCGGCGGGCGACGTCGATGAGCACCGGCATCGTCTCGTCGTTGGGCGGGCCGGGCGGCACGTGCGCGTCGATGTCGGCGAAGAACGCCGACGCACGCGCACCGCTGGAGGTGACGAGGAACGTCGCTGTCGGTGTGGCAACGCGATAGGCGTGCAGCGTGCCGGCGGGTACGGATGCGGACTTGCCGGCACCCAGGCGCTCCCACGAGTCGCCGATCATGACGTCGAGCTCGCCGTCGAGCACGTAGTACGCCTCGCTCCACGGGTGAGCGTGCGGCGGCGGGCCGGAGTCGGCAGGGCCGCTCACGCGGAACAGCTCGAAGTCGCCGCCAGGATGCAGCACCTCGATCTCGTCGCCCACTGCCTTCAGCACGCGACCGGCGAGCTCCCGCTGGCGGGTGGCCAGCGCCCGCTCGTGCATCGCCCAGTCGCCGATGTGGCGGAACGACGCGACCTTGCCGTCGGCCGCGAACGTCCACTCGTGCGCCTCGAGGTTGCGGCCGATCTCGCCGCCGCCGATGATGCGCCCCTCCATCCACACTGGCACCACCACGGTGTCGCCGCCGTCGCACAGGGCACCCGGCTCGAACGCCGTCAGCTGCAGCGTGGCTGCCAGCCGCTGGAAGAACTCGCCCACGTGCGCGTGCCCGCGCCCGCCGCGCACGTACGGCAGCCCGGCGTCGCGCACGTCCTCGTCCCACGACACGTCGTCGGCCAGGTGCTCCAGGATCCACGGCACGTCGCCGCGCCCGAAGGCCGCGTAGATGTCCCCAACCGTCCCCACGTTGTCTGCCATTGCCCCTCCTCGTCTCGGTGGCACCGACCCCTTCGGCGCGCACGAACGAGAGCAGTTCGCCGCCCGGCTCCGGCCGGATCACACGAAGTCGGTACCATCGCGTCATGCCGCTGCACCACGTTGCCTACGCCACTCGCGATGTCGAAGCGACGACGCACTTCTACGAGGATCTGATGGGTTTCCCACTCATCCACACCGAACTGCAGGCACACGGTGAGGTCTCCTGGGTGCGCCACGTCTTCTACGACATCGGCGGCGGTGAGTGCCTCGCCTTCTTCCACTTCCAGAACGTCGGTGAGCAGCCCGACTGGACGCCCGACATCAGCGACGGCGTCGGCCTGCCGGTGTGGGTGAACCACTGCGCGTTCGCCGCGACGGCCGAGCAGCAGGAGGCTGTCCGCGCCCGCATGACGGGCGAGGGCATCGAGCCGCTGATGGAGCTGGACCACGACTGGTGCCACTCGCTGTACTACGCCGACCCCAACGGGATCATGGTCGAGCTGTGCCGGAACACGCCGGGCTTCACCCCGAACCCGGCCGAGGCGCACCGGTTGCTGACGGTGGACCCCTTCGTCGAACACAAGGTGCCGGCGACGCGGCTTCGTTAGGTGCGAGTCGGCGGGCCGGCCGCCGCTCGGGACGGGCGGGCCAGTGTCGCTGCGGTCTCGTGTGTTCGATTTCGATGTCGACGGGTCATCGATCGGCGCATCGAAATCGAAGTGACGAGACCACGCAGGCAACTGGGCGGGGGACGCCCCGCCAGCGCAGGGCGCTCAGGGTTCGTCGGGGCAGGCGGAGACGACCGTCAGCGATGCGACCGAGTCCACGACCTGTCCGCCGACTGCGATCTGGCCGTCCTTCCACGACATCCGCCCGCACACCACGGAGTCGCCGGCGTCGACGATCACCGTCGGGCCGAGCGATGCGGGTTTGCCGACGAAGAGGACGAACATCGACCCTCCGATCACGGCGATCGCCGCGGCAGCGCCCCACTGCTGGGCGGCCTTCAGGTTCGCTGCCCCAGCACGCGCCTGGTCGATCGTCCGGTCGCGGTAGTTCGACCAGGACGTGTCGCTGGAGTACTCCACGGCGATGCGGCCGGATGCCTGTGCAGCCTTGTAGGTCGCGGCCATCAGCGACACGGCACCCAGCACGGTGAGCCCCTTGGCGATGTACATCGGCAACGTGTCGAGATCGTCGATCGACTTCAGGCCGCCGGCGAAGGCGACCACGCCGAACACACCGAGCAACGACGACAGCAACGCGGACCATGAGGTGGCGGTCTTCTGCACGGTCTCCAGCTGCCCGCGGGCGGCACCGACGACCTTGTCCCGCCAGTACTGCGCCTCCTCCACCTTGCTCATGCGGGATCCCTCGGGTTCGCCGGCCAGTCCAGCTTCACCGACGGCAGCAACGCCCACCCACAGCCCGACTTCCCTGTGGGCTGCTTCTGGTGCTCGACGTTGCAGTCGCACACGATGTTCGTGATCGCCGGCTTGGGCTCGGTGGGCAGCACACCGACGATGTACTCGAAGTACACCGGCTGGCTCGTGTCGTGGCCGCAGCGCGGGCACTGGCCGACCAGGTCGAAGATCGACGAGGTGGGCGTGCGCTCCCAGTGCAGGGTGCCCGCCGCAAGCGCGGCGTCGATCGCTGATTGCCAGCGGGCCGGTTCGTCGGCGTCGTCCTCGTAACGAACGCTTCCGTTCGGCCATCCGTCGTCGGAAGTCATGGATCCCCCTTCGAACAAAGGGCGCCCAGGCCCGGCAGCCCACGGCGACACAGTACTGCCCGTTCACGCGCGCCTCGGACGGCTCGGCCGCGTGCAGCGCACGGCAACCCGGGCGCACGTCGCGGTCAGGTTGGCTGCGGCACGATGGCGACGTCGACCGGCGCGTCCGTGTGCGCGTAGACGATGAGCGGCACGACGAGATCGCCGGTGGGGCCGAGGGGCACCACCGCGGCATGGCCGCAGACCCCGATGGCGAGCAGGTCGCCACTGCCCAGCTGGCCGGCGCCGTACTGGGCAGCGGCGCAGGCGGCTTCGGTGCCGGTCGCGTTCCACGTCATCGACCCGTCGCCCGTCTGCAGCAGCAGCACGACCGTGTCGCCCCGCCCCTCGAGGCGACCCGTGTACCCCTCGCCGAGCGCCGTGTCCACGTCGATCACCGTCGGGTTCGCGTCGGTGCTCACTGCCACGTTCGTGACCAGCGCCTCCTGCGAATCGGTCGTCACCCTCACGTCGTAGGTGCCGGCGGCACTGGCCCACACTGCGGCTTCACCGGCCACCACCTCGTCGCCTTCTGCCGACGCCCGGTTGAAGCCGAACGGGTCGCAGAGGTGCACCTCGTTGGACTGGCCGCTGCCGCGCAGGGTGACGCGCATGGTGACGTCGCGGTCGGGCGCGCACAGCTCGGCCTGGCCGAGGATGATCGACCCCTCGGCGACGTCGATCGTGCCGGTGAGCTCCTCCACCACCCCGTCGCGGCCGAAGGCACCGCTGGCGAGGGTGCCAGAGAGCGTGAGCGCCGAGCCCGTGGCCGGCGCGCCGGAGGGCTGTTCGGGGGCGCGCCCTGCCGCCACCGCCACCGACTGCGCCACCGGATTCGCGGCGACGCGGTCAGCCACCACGAGCGTGTACACGCCGACGAAGCTGCCGTCACCGGTGACGGCCACGTCGAACGCGCACGCGTCGAGCTCGGACTGCAGCGCGTCAGCCGGCAGCCCGTCGGCGCAGGCGGCGACGGTGTCGTCGTCGACAGTCGGGGGCGACGGCGGCGGCACACGGAAGGTCGCCGGCGATTCGCCAGGCGCGTAGTCGAACAGCGAGGTCGACTCGTCGACGTACCATCGCGGCGCGTACTCGCCGTCGAGCGCCTCGCGGTCCGCAGGGTCGACATGGCTGCCGTCGGCCAGCACGAGGTCGTCGCGCCAGTCGTCGTCGGGTGTGCCCAGCATGCCCGTGATGTGCGGCTCACGCGCCGCGTCCAGGGCCACCGTCACGAACCAGCCGTGGTTCCACCTCAGAGCTACGGAACTGCCGTCGGGCCACGTCGCCGTCCAGATGCCGAACGCCCCTTGCTCGATGCGCATGTCGCCGGCGGTGGCCGCCTGCGCGTCGACCTCCTCCCCGTCGATCGCGAGCGTCTGCTCGCCGGGTTCGTCGAGGTCGCCGGCGAACGTCACCCGGTGGGCGCCGTCGCCGAGCGCGACGACACTCGTGCCGGTGCCGTGCCGCTGCATCACCTCGTTGCGCACCTGCACCTCGAACTCGCCACGGTCGTCGCCCGCGAGCACGAACTCACCGGGCGCCATCACATCGAACGCCTGCCCGTCGAAGGACCGCAGGTGCGGGTCTCCGTTGTGCTCGGCCGTCTTCTTCTCCTCGTGGCAGAACTCCTCCGCGTCCCACTCGACGGCCATGACGTCGCTCACCCCGCGTTGCTGCTGGGCAGCGAAGGAGAACACCATGTCGCGGCCGTCCATCTGCTCCGCGTGCGAGGAGAAGCCCTCGGGGCATTGGCACCCGCCCTCGTCGAAGCAGAACACGCGCTGGTCGCCCTCCGCGATCGCGACCGTGCCGTTCGCCGAATGGCTGAGCAGCGGCCCGTCGGTCGCGCGCGCGAGCACGAACCCGACCTTCGGGCCCATCGTCACCACGATCTGCTGCTGGCTGAACGACTTGCTGCCTCTCACCACATAGGTGCCGACGCCGCGCACCCCCAGCGAGGTGCTGTTGTCGCGCGGCCCGGCCTGCGAGAGCGTCGGCCACGCCATCATCCACTCCTGCTCGGGGAACGACGAAGACCGCAGATCGTTGGCCGACCACGTCGTCCGGAAGACGAGGTCGTCGAGACCTGCCACCTCCAGCCACGCTGCGGTCGGGTCGAGTTCCGCGTCGATCACGGCCGGGTCGGCGTAGTACGCGCTCTTCACCGCCGCGTATGCGTCGCCGCCGAACTGGCGGAACGATTCGAACAGCGCCCACGCGTCGTACGACCGGGCCGACAGCGGGGCATACGCCATCTTGAACCACCACGCCGGCTGGCTGTAGCGGTCGGGTGGGACGACTCCCTTCGAGGAGTAGAGGTCGAACGCAGCGAAGCTCGCGCTGCCCTCCGTGAGCCAGGCTGGAAAACCCTCGCCGGGGTTCCAGACGTCCTGCGCGCAGTGGAACAGCTCGTGGGCGAAGGCCGTCAGGATGAGGTTGTCGTCCCGATCGGTCTTCCACAGCAACGGGAACACCCTGATGCGACAGATGGGAGCCGTCTGCGTCGGGTCGTTCGACTTCAGGGGGTAGAGCGCGTCCATGTCGGCCGAGCCCGTCGTGACGGAGCTGAGTACGAGCTCGACGTTCGTCTGCGGCAGAGCGGGCTTGAACTTGTGCCAGTCCTCGTACGCGTCGCCGAGCAGCGTGAGATACCGGTCGAGCACGGCGTCGAGCGCGGGACGGCGACCCGCGCGCACACCGGCGGGTGCAGCAGTGGTGCTGCTGCTCTCGGCCGTGCTGCTCACCGTCGTGCTGGTTGGGGTCGTGCTCGTCGTCGAGTCGGGCGTGGGCAGCATCGCCCACGCCTCGACACCCGCGTCCAGCTCGTCGAGCACGGCCACCTGCTCGGGCGCCAGGCGGTCGCGCATCGACTCGACCAAGCGCAACGCCGTGTGCGTGCCGACCCCGTCGCCCGCCGGCAGGTCGCTGGGCGTGGCGCCGGGCATCGGCAGGTAGGTGACGGAGAACGCGTCGACGGCCTCCTGCACCGTGGGTGACTCCGTGGCGAGCTGCACCTCCAGCTCGTCGGACCGCGTCGCCGGCTCCCACGTCGCAGCCTCCACGTCGGCGAGTTGCTCGACCGAGGGCACGTCGTTCTCCGCAGGCGCCGTCTCCGTGGTGGCCGGCAACGTGTCGGGGATCGCGTTGGTGGCCGGCGCAGGCGGCACCGTGGACACGCTCGGTCGCGCCATGTCGTCGGAGCACGCGGCGCACAGCAGCACGACGAGTGCTGCGACGGCACCGGCACGGCACGCCGCCATGCGGCGGGGGCGCTCCATGGCGCAACACTACTGGTCCTGCTGGGCGGCCTCGGACGAGCCCCGGCCACGCAGCACGACGGGGCGGACCTACCCTGGCACCATGATCGGCGAGCCCGTCATCGGCAACCCGCAGCCGAGCGCGACGCCGCAGGACGCGTTCCTGCTGGCGCAGGCAGCCGTACTCCGCGGCGACTGGGAGGGGTTCTTCCCCCTGATCGTGCACGAGGATCTCGAACGCCTGGCGCAGCGCGGCGTGATGGCCACCACCTGCACGGACGGCAGCTGCTTCCGCGGGGTGTGCCTGGAGCACGGGATCACGGTCACCGATCTCGACCACCTGCAACATCTCGCGCAACAGGTCTCGTCGTCCGCCGAGCGGATCCTGCACGGTGCCGGGCTCGACGCGGAGGGCGCGTTGCTGCACGCGATGGGCCACCGCGAGCTCGTGCGGGCACAGGCCGCCGCACTCGCCACCTGCGTGGAGTCGATCGACGGGCTGGCGTCGTTCGTCGCCACAGCGGAGCACCTGCGCCGCGAGCTGGACGGTGCCGGATCGATCAGCTCGACGATCTTCCTCGACGAGGCGCTGCTCGACGTCGCCGTCACCGAGAACCGTGCGATCGGCATCCGCCGCCGCCTCCTCGGCATCGACGAGCCGATCACCTTCGAACGCTGCCGGGGCAGCTGGCAGATCCAGCTCTTCGACGACCCGCCGGCGTAGGCCCCGTGCAGGGGCACTACGACGCGGCCTCCCCCGGCAAGCGGTACACGCGGCGGGCGGTGCCGCTGAACATCGTCGTGCGCTCGTCGGCGGAGCAGCCGGCGGTGAGCTTCTTGAACGCGTTCCACACCGTCCGGTAGGAGAGCGACCGGCGGTCGATCGGGAAGTTCGACTCGAACATGCACCGCTGCGGCCCGAAGCACTCGATCGCGTGGAGGTAGTAGCGGCCCTGCGCGGCGATCAGCTCGTCCGACGTCGCCGGCCGCGGCGCGGTGTCCCAGCCGAACCCGTTGTCCACCATCGCCAGCCCGCCCAGCTTGGCGACCACGTTCTCGCAGCGGGCGATCTCCTCGATGTCGCGCTGCCACTGGGCGAAGATCTCCTCGCGCTGCGCGGCGTACGGGCCCACGCCGAGCGGGGTGCCGAAGTGGTCGAGCACCATGGTGGTGCCCGGCACCGCTCGCGCCAGCTCGAGGAACTCGCGGTTCTGGTAGTGGTAGTGCCACGAGTCGTAGGTCAGCCCGCGCCGGCCCAGCCGAGCCAGGCCGGCACGGAACGACGGGTCGAGGTACAGGTCCTTGGGTGCCCGCCCGCGGATCGTCAGCGCCTCGGGCAGCTCGGCGTGCGAGAGGGCATCGCGGATGCCACGCAGCAGCCCACCGGCGGCGGCCTCGTGGGCGTCGAGCACGTCGTCGAGATGGGGTAGGCGCAGGTCGGCGCGGGCGACGATGCCGGCGATCAGCGGCGGCTCGTCCAGCCCGGCTTGCCCGGCCACGAACTCGGTCTCGCCCACCGATGCCAGCTCGGCCGGACGGTCGGTGCGGTAGGCAGCGTGGCACTCGACGAACACGGTCTGCACGACACGATGCCCGCAGGACACGTCGGCGTGCAGCTCCGTCAAGCCGTACGGCAGCGCGCCGTCCGGCGGCCACAGGTGGTGGTGCGGGTCGACGATCGGCAGCTCGGGCTCGATCACGTCCTCCACGACGAGATCGAGCCACGCCTGTGTTCCTGGCACTGGTTCGTCCATCACCACATGCTCACAGATCGCTCACATCCAACGCCCACCATGCGGCTGCCCGCCCACCGAGGCGGCCAACCAAGGAGCACCCATGCAACTCACACGGCTCGCCGCGATCGCCACCCTGTGCGGCACGATCGCGGCCTCGTTCGCCCTCGGCACGGCAACTGCCAGCGCGGCTGTGCCCGTCCGCGGCACGTTCACCCCGATCGACCCCACACGCATCCTGGACACCCGCGACGGCACCGGTGTCGCTGCCCACCACAGCGGCCCACTCGGTGCCGGCCAGGTGGTGGAGCTCGACGTCACCGGCGTGGCCGGCATCCCGGAGACGGGCGCGGGCGCGGTCGTCCTCAACGTCACCGTCACGCAGGCCGCGCACGACGGCTGGGTCACGGTGTACCCGTGCGGCAACGCCCGCCCGGTGGCGTCGAACGTCAACTTCGTCTCCGGCGTCGATGCCGCCAACCAGGTGACCGCCAAGGTGGGTCGCGACGGTCGCGTGTGCTTCTTCACTTCGGCGACCACGCAACTGATCGCCGATGCCTCCGGCTGGTATGCCGACAACTTCGCCTCGGTGCCCGGCTTCTGGTACCACCCGCTGAGCCCGGCGCGCGTTGTCGACACCCGCGACGGCACCGGCACCGGCGATCGTCCGATCGGCCCGATGGCTGCCGGCGAGGTGCTCACGCTCACGGTCCCCGGCGCCGGCGGCGTGCCGTCCGACGAGCCGGTGCGGGCAGTGACGCTCAACGTCACGATCGCCAACCCTGTCGGCGCCGGCTACGTCACCGTCTTCCCCTGCGACATGCCGCGGCCGGTGGTCTCCAACGTCAACTTCGATCCCTCCCAGTTGGCAGTCTCCAACCTGGTGACCGTGCGCCCGTCCAGCACCGGCCAGGTCTGCTTCTATGCGTCGACCACGGCGAACCTGATCGTCGACGTCAACGGCTTCTTCTCCGAGCGCCACGACGTCACCTTCACGCCGGTCAGCCCGGTGCGCATCCTCGACACCCGCGACGGCACCGGCATCGTCGGTTCTCGCCCCGGCCGGCTGGGTGATGGGGCGATCCTGCAGGTGCAGGTCGGCGGCGCGAACGGCGTACCGGTTGACGCGAGCGCGGTGCTCGTCAACGTCACGGTCACCGGCGCCAGTGGCCCGGGTTTCGTCACCGCCTGGCCATGCGGCCGCCCGCGCCCGGTGGCCTCGTTCCTCAACTTCGTCCGCGGTGTCGATCGCGCCGGCCTCACCGCCGTCCGCCTCGGCAACGACGGCAAGGTGTGCCTGTACGTGCAGGAGGGCACCGACGTCGTTGCCGACCTGAGCGGCTACTACACCGTCGCAGCCTGACCGCCGGCCTGCCTGATCAGACTGCAAGACCCCGCCGGGCATCCGAGTGGACGATGTCCGGCGGGGGTGTGGGGCAGAGGCTCCGCCGGCGGGGGTGTGGGGGCAGAGGCTCCGCCGGAGCCCCCACCCAACGATCGATCCGGCTCTGCCGGTCGATCGTTTTGGCATTGGGTCCGCCTGCGGCGGACCGACTTCCTCGGGGAAACGGAGCGAGCGCAGCGAGCGAGAGACCCCGACACCACCGGCGGGGGTGTGGGGGCAGAGGCTCCGCCGGAGCCCCCACCCAACGATCGATC
>CAYZFZ010000060.1:0-16493 GCA_964477795.1 uncultured Bifidobacterium sp. | reverse complement strand
GTCGCTGAAGCTGATCTCCGGTGCCAGCGGGGTGCGCAGCGTGCGCGTGACGAGATCGACCGCGCCGTCGAAGGGGTCGACGAGGGTGGGCGAGTCGGTGGTCAGCTCCAGGGCCATCGCGTTGATCGTGAAGTCACGCCGCGACAGGTCGGCTTCGATGCGATCGCTGAACTGCACGTCGGGCTTGCGCGAGTCGTCGTGGTAGGCCTCGGCGCGGTGGGTGGTGATCTCGTAGACACGATCACCCTGCGGGCCGTGCTTCTTGGCGCCGATCGTGCCGAAGCGCTCGCCCTGCGTCCAGATCGCGTCCGCCCAGCCGCGCAGCAGCCGCTTGATCTCGTCCGGCCGGGCGTCCGTGGTGGCGTCGAAGTCGTACAGCTCGGCGAAGCCGACGCTGCCGCCGGGAGCGTCGCCGGGGGCGCTGACCGCCGACTCGGCGATCGCGTCGCCGGCGAGCAGGTCGCGCACGGTGCCACCCACGAGGTAGAGCCGGTGGCCGGCGGCGCGGAAGCGCTCGCCGAGCGGCGCCAGCTCGGCCAGCACCGGCTGGAAGCGGGCCGGGATCACAGCAGCTCTTCGTGTTCCCAGTAGTCGCGCGCCTGGCGCACCGCGCCCCCGCCGGGCCCGCCGCTGGTGGCGACCTCCAGTGGTGCACCCTGCTGCCCGACCAGCTCGCGCAGCACCGTGGCCGACGACAGCGTCAGCGCATCGAGGTCGTAGCCGCCCTCCAGCATCACCAGCCGGCGGCCCGCCGGCACCAGCGACAGCACACGCCGGGTGAGCGGCCCGTAGTCGCCGGCCGCGAGGGCCAGCTCGGTGATGGGGTCGTTGCGGTGGGCATCGAACCCGGCGGAGACGATCACCCAGGTGGGTGCGAAGCGCTCCGCCACCGGTGCCACCAACTGGTCGAACGCGTAGAGGTAGACATCGCCCGTCGCGCCGGGCGGGACCGGGATGTTGACGGTGGTGCCGCGGGCGGCGCCTTCGCCGACCTCGGTGTGCCGCCCCGTCCCCGGGTACAGCGGCCACTGGTGCAGGCTCACGAACAGCACGCGCGGGTCGTGGTAGAAGACGGCCTGCGTGCCGTTGCCGTGGTGCGCGTCGTAGTCGAAGATCATCACCCGCTCGCCCAGGTCGGCCAGTGCCGCGGCCACGACGGCCACGTTGTTCACGAAGCAGAAGCCCATCGACTCGTCCCGCGTGGCGTGGTGGCCGGGCGGGCGAACGGCGCAGAACGCGGCATCCGCGCGACCCTCTTGCAGCGCCCGCACGGCGGTGAGCCCGGCCCCGGCGGCGAGCGTCGCCGCCCGCCACGAGCCGGCGCTCGCGTAGGTGTCCGCGTCGAGGCGGCCGCCACCGGCCTGGCAGATGCCCTCGATGCGATCCAGGTAGGGCACCGGGTGCACCCGCTCGAGGTCGGCCCTCGTGGCGGCCTGGGGTTCGAGCGCGAGGATCGCATCCTCGAGCCCGGCGAGGCGTACACCGTCGAGCACCGCTTGCAGGCGCTCGGGTCGCTCGGGATGGCGCGGCCCGGCGAGATGCTCGAGATACGCAGCATGGGTGGCGAACAGCACGGTCACCTTCGCGACGCTATCGGCCGGGCCGCGGCAGCGAAGTTCCCGCGGGCCGGTGACCAGCTACCGTCAAGGCGGTGAGCAGCAGGCCGACGAAGACCACGCCGCCCGGCGAGGCCACCGGCGGGCGGGCGCCGGCACCGCCGCCGGTGGTGCTGCGCGGCGCCGACGTGGCCTGCCGCGTGCAGCACTGGTCGTTCCAGCCGCACACCGCCCAGCTGGTGCTCTACCACCAGCAGCGCTTGCCCTCGCTGGCCGACTTCCAGCGCTGGTCCGAGCGGCTGCTCGAGTTGGGCTACTCCCGGGTGCGCACCACGGCGCTGGGCACCGCGGCCGGCCTGCGCGCCGAGTCCGCCGGCTTCCGCTCCATCCAGGAGCTCGTGCTGCTGGAGCACACCGATCCCCGCACGCCTGGCGGCCGGCGCGGCCATGCGGTCACCACCCACCGCCTGCTGGCAGCCGACCACGCCGCGGCGAGCGCGGCAGATGTCGCCGCATTCGGCGCCCAGTGGGCGCTCGAGCCGCGCGCCGTCGCCGACGTCTGCGCGGCGACGCCCAAGCACCGGGCGCGTGCCACGGGCAGCCCGCTTGCCGGCTACGCCATCACCGGCCGCGATGCCAAGCAAGGGTTCCTGCAGCGGCTCGCGGTGGTACCGGAGCACCAGCGGCTCGGGCTCGGCAGGGCGCTGGTGCTCGACTCGTTGCAGTGGCTGGGGCGCTGGCGGGTGCAGCGGGTGCTCGTCAACACCCCGGTCGACAACTACGGCGCGCTCGCGCTGTACGAGCGGCTCGGTTTCCGTCGCCTCGGCGAGCGGCTGCGCGTCTACGAGCAGGTCCTGTCATGAGGGGCGGGCGGCGCCGCGCCGGGCCACTGGTGGCCGCGGTCGCGCTGTGCCTCACACTGGCGGCCGGGCTGGCTCCGCCGCACCCGGCGGCCGCATCGGCACTGGCCCCGAAGATGGGGCTGGTCACGCAGACGCCCTACAGCGTGGCGGCGGACGGCACGATCGAGGTGGTGCTCAGCGTGCCGTCCACGATCGACCTGGCCGCTGCGCCGAACGCCACGCTGGTCGTCACCGCCTACCGTCCCGTCACCACCCGCGTCGAGGTCAGCGAGGCGCAGACCGGCGACCTCACCCGGCCCGCCGACTCCGTCGATCTCCCCGTCGCCCAGCTCGGCCATCCCGCCGCCGACCAACTGGCCGCCACCATCACCTTGGAAACCACCACCCGCACCCCGCCGGCGCTGCAGCTGCCCAAGGCCGGGCTCTACCCCGTGCTGTTCGAACTGCAGAACGACGGCGACGTGTTGGCCGAGCTGACGACGTTCGTGCACCGCCTGCCCAGCGCCACCGAACCGGCCGAGGTGTCACTGCCCGTCGCGATCGCGATGACGACGAAGTCGCCCGTGGTGATCGACGACGACGCACTGGTCGTCGTCGACGAGGCGACGCTCACCGAGATGACGCGGCTCGCCGATCTGCTGGAGGCCTCGCCGGTGCCGATCACCGTGCGCGTGCCACCCGCGCTGCTCAATGCCGTCGCCGCCCACGGCACCGACGGCGCGGCCCTCGCCGCCCGGCTGGCGGCAGGCCTCGCCAGGAACGACCTGATCTCCTCGCCCCGCTACCCGCTCGATCCGTCGCAGGCCGCCGCCGCAGGGCAGCACGACCTCTACACGCAGTGGCTGCGCGACGGCGAGGACGACCTCACCGCGTTCACGTCCAGCCTGTCCTCCAGCGACGTCGTCATCATGGACGGCCCGCTCACACCAGACGGCGGCAGCCTGCTGCGCGACCTCGGTGCCCGCCTCGTCGTCACGACGCCGAAGATCTTCGACGCGCTGCCCGACTCCACCGGCATCTTCACCGACCTCAGCCAGATCGTGAACATCCGGGTCGCGTCCGGCGAGACGGTCGACCTGGCGATCACCGATCGCGAGTTGGCCACCACGCTGCAACGGCACACCACCACCCCAACGCTCACCGGCATCGCGGTGATCACCCACCTGCTCGCCTACCGGCAGGAGATCGTCGACTCGTCGCGCGACCTGAGCGGCAACGCGAACGGCAACCCGGCGCGCCACGGTGTCACGCTGGGCACCAGCGACCTGTCGCTGCCCCAGGCCGACACCTATCGCGCCATCGCCACGCTGCTCGCCGAGACACCGGGGCTCGAGCCGGTGTCGCTGGAGACGCTGGGCATCCGCACCGACCACCTCGTGCTGCCGCCTCCGCACAACGAGGTCACCGTCGGGCTGCCTGAGGAGATCGACGGCACCATCGAGGGGCGCATCGCCACCGCCGAAGGGCTGACGGCCACCGCCGACGGCACGGCGGGCATGCTGCCCGCCGACGACCCGCGGATCGAGGCCTGGCAGCAGACGATCAGCCGCTTCCCCACCAGCGCCCTCACCGACGCCCAGGTCGAGGCCGACGCCGCCGACCTGCAGCAGCAGTTCGACACCATCCGCGGTTCGGTGGAGGTGACGAGCAACTCCTCGTTCACGCTCACCGGCCGCACCACCACCATGCCGATCCGGCTCTACAACCACGGCGACGTCCCGCTCACCGTCAAGGTGCACATGGACTCGGTGAAGCTCACCTTCCCCGACGGCGACATCCTGGTCACCATCCCGCCACAGTCGTACTCGGCGGTCGACATCAAGATCGAGGCCCGCACGAACAACACGTTCGGGGTGACGCTCACCGTGCTCACCCCCGGTGGCGACGTGCTCGGCGAACCCGTGCAGATGACCGCCAACGTGAACGCGCTCAGCGGGATGGCCAACCTCATCACCGGCGCGCTGCTGCTGGTGGTGCTCACCTGGTGGGTGCGCCACGTCCGCCAGAGCCGCCGCGCCCATGCGGCCACCGCGGCCGCCGCCCGCCACCCCGGCCGCGGCAACGGCAACGGCGACGGCGACACCGGTTCCACCGACGGGACGAACGACGCGAGCGGGGCGGGGCTGTCGCCGGACGCCGCAACGAGTACCCTCCCACCCTCGTGAGCACCAATCGCGTCCGCATCGTCACCGACTCCGCGTGCGACCTGCCCCAGCAGGTGGCCGACGAGCTCCGGATCGACATCGTCCCCCTCACCATCCGCATCGACGGGCACGAGTACGTCGATCGTGCCGATCTCACGCCGGCCGAGTTCTGGGCCAAGTGCGCCGCCTCTGCCACCCTCCCCGAGACCGCCGCGCCCTCCCCCGGGCAGTTCGAGGCCAGCTACCGCCGCCTCGCCGACGAGGGCGCGTCCAGCATCGTGGTCATCAACCTCAGCGGCGCGCTCAGCGCCACCATGCAGTCGGCCGAGCTCGCCGCGCGCGGTGTCGCCGACGTCATCCCGGTCACCGTCGTGGACAGCCAGCAGTGCACGCTCGGTCTGGGCGCGATCGTGATGGACTGCGCCCGCCTCGCCGCCGGCGGCGCCAGCCACCAGGCCGTCGTCGACCGTGCACGCGACCTCGCCACGCGCACGAAGGTGTGGGGCGCGCTCGACACGCTCGAGAACCTCAAGAAGGGTGGCCGCATCGGCAACGCCAAGGCGCTCCTCGCGTCGGTGCTGTCGATCAAGCCGATCATCGAGGTGCGCGACGGCAAGGTGGAGGAAGGCGGCAAGCAGCGCACGCGCAGCAAGGCGCTGGCCTTCCTGGTGGACACGGTGGCCAAGGCCGGCCCGGTCGAGAACCTGATGGTGATCAACGCCGACTGCTCCGACGTCGACGCGTTCGTCGAGATGCTGCGCCCGCACTACACCGGCGAGATCGTCGTCGGCGACATCGGGCCGGTCGTGGGCAGCCATGCCGGCCGCGGCACCATCGGTGTCGCGTTCTGCGTGGCCACGTAGCGGCCGATTGCCCGGGAAGCCGGCCGGAGCCCCACTATCGTCGAGGGGCGGACATGTCTGCCACCTCTCCCGGCGCGAACCCCACGTCGCTGCCCCCCGCCATCCTCGTCCAGCGCTACCGGCTGGAGCGTCGGCTCGCGCAAGGAGGCATGGCCGAGGTGTGGCTCGGCACCGATCTGTCGCTCACCCGTCAGGTCGCGGTGAAGCTGCTCAAGCCGGCGCTCGCCGCCGATCCCGTGGTCGCCGAGCGCTTCCGCCGGGAGGCGGTCGCCGTCGCCCAGTTGAGCCACCCGAACATCGTCGCCGTCTACGACGCGGTCGACGACACGATCGGCGGCGAGAAGCGCCAGGCGGTCGTGATGCAGCTCGTCAACGGGAAAAGCCTGCGCCAACTGCTCGACGAGCAGAAGCGGCTCAGCCCCGATCTCACGATGCACATCGGCGCGTGTGTGGCCGCTGCGCTCGACTACGCGCACCAGGCGCACCTGGTGCACCGTGACGTGAAGCCGGGCAACATCCTCATCACACCCGACGGCCGCGTCCTGCTCACCGACTTCGGCATCGCCAAGGGTCTCGGCAGCAGCGACGAAGACCTCACCAGCCCCAACGTGATGATGGGCACCGCCAAGTACCTGTCGCCCGAGCAGGTGCGCGGCCGCAGGCTGGACGGGCGTGCGGATCTGTACTCGCTGGGGCTCGTGCTCTACGAATGCCTCGCCGGGCGTGTGCCCTTCCTCGGCGAGACCGACGCCGACACCGCGCTCGCCCGCCTCAACCGCGACCCCACCGACCTCACCCGGCTGCGCCCCACGCTGCCGTACGGGCTGGCGCCGCTCATCCACCGCCTGCTCTCACGCAAGCCGGACGACCGCTACGCCACCGGCACCGAGGTGCGCAACGAGCTGCAGCGCATCGCCGGCCAGCCACGCGCCGACCTCACCGGCGACACCAGCCGCGACCTGTCGCGCGGCAACACACCGCCGCGGGGCAGCCGCACCACCGGGCAGACACCGACACAGCGCGCCGACCCGCGCGCTGATCCGCGAACGACCGGCTCCACCGCCACCGTGCCCAGTGCCACCGGCCCCGCGGCCCGGCGCAGCTCGCCGGTCACCAGCGGCCGCTCCCCCACACCGGTCAACGGCTACCAGCCCGTGCGGCCCGGCCGCGCCGCCGGCGCCCCCGTCCGCGCCGACCGCACGCCGCAGTCGCCCGTGCGGCCGCGCCAGCAGCCGAACCGCAAGTTCGAGCAGAAGAGCACCCCGTCGATGGTGGTCGTCGGGGGCTTGCTGCTGATCGCGTTCATCGTCGGTCTCGTGCTGTGGGTGACGATGAGCAACGACGACTCCTCCGGCTTCACACCGGCCAGCACGGTGGCGGCGGAGACAACAGGCGCGCCGGCCGGCGACGTGCCGGCACCTGTCGTCGCCGGCATCACGTCCGTGCGCACGTTCGACCCCGACGGCGACCAGGAAGAGCGCGACGATCTCACGCCCCTGGCCATCGACCACGACCTCTCCACCAGCTGGGCAACCGTCTGCTACTCGTCGAAGTATCTCGGTGGCAAGCAGGGTGTGGGTCTCGTCGCCGATCTCGGCTCAGCGGTCACCGGCACGTTCACGGTCGCGATCGGCAGCGCCCCCTACCAGCTGAAGGTGTTCGCTGCGCCCGACGGCACGGCACCCACCTCGTTCGAGGCGTGGGGTGCCGCAGTCGAGTCGTTCAACGGGCAAGAGCCCACGACGGTGTCGGTGGAGCTCACCACACCCAGCAGATACGTGCTGGTCTCGTTCAACGAGCTCGCCGACGACAGCAACTGCAGCAAGAACCCCTATCGCGGCCTCATCCAGGAAGTCTCCTTCACCTGAGCGGGACTAACCTGCAGCGCATGGCCGTGCGCGACGATGCTGAGCTCGTGCGCGCCGCCCAGGGCGGCGACCGTGGTGCGCTCGAGCAGCTGTTCCGCCGGCACTACGACCGGGTGCACGCGGTGTGCCGGCGCATCACCGGCAACGACGCGGACGCGGCGGACGCGGCGCAAGAGGCGATGATCGCGATGGTGCGCGGCCTCGGCCGCTTCGACGGCCGGGCCACCTTCGGCACCTGGGCGTACCGCATCGCCACCAACGCCAGCCTCGACGAGCTGCGCCGGCGGCGGCGCCGCCCCCACCTGGCCGGCCCCGATCAGCGCCACGGCGACCACGATGCCCCCCACGAGGTGCTCGACCACGCCGACCCGCTGTCGTCACAGCGCATCGACCAGATCGCCGAACGCGAGCTGCTCGAGGTCGCACTCGCTGCAATCCCGGAGGACTTCCGGGTGCCGGTGGTGCTGCGCGACGTCGCCGATCTCGACTACGCCGAGATCGCGGCCATCCTCGATCTCCCCCTCGGGACGGTGAAGAGCCGCATCGCCCGCGGCCGCGGCATGCTCGCCACCACGATTTCCCGCAGTGGCGGGAACCACGACGGTGCCCGCGACC
This sequence comes from uncultured Bifidobacterium sp., assembly GCA_964477795.1. Taxonomy (GTDB): domain Bacteria; phylum Actinomycetota; class Acidimicrobiia; order Acidimicrobiales; family Ilumatobacteraceae; genus UBA668. The sequence goes on along the minus strand of CAYZFZ010000060.1, from coordinate 8,584 downwards.
GTCCAAACACTGCCGACATCGCCATTCCCGACGACACGACCGACGACACGAACGACGACACGACCACGGCCGCCGATGCCGGCGAGCTGCACGACCTGCCATGAACGACCTCGACCCCAACGTCACCCCGGACGACGAACCGAACCCCCAGCACGAGCTGGCCAGCGCCTATCTCGACGGCAAGGCCACCGCTGACGAGCGCGCCCGGCTGGAATCCTCTGCGGTCCTGCGTTCGATGGTCGACTCGTTCGCCCGTATCCGCAGCGAGCTCGCCGACGTACCCGCCGCGCCCGCCACCGCCCGCGATGCGGCAGTTTCGGCAGCGCTCGCGGCGTTCGACGCTGCGGCCGCCGGCGAGCGCACCACCGCCGGCAGTGCCACGGTTGCCGCCGCTCCGGCGGCGCCCGCGGTTGCCCCGGTCGTCCCCCTCTCCTTCCGTCGCCGCTGGGCCCGGCCGCTGCTCTCGGCGGCGGCCGCGGTGCTGCTCGTCGGCGTCGTCGGCGTCGCGCTGATGAACCGCGACGGCAGCGACTCGAAGTCCTCGGGCGCCACCGAGCCGCCGGCCGACCTGGAGATGTCGGCCGCTGCCGACACCCAGAGCGCCCCGGCCGCAGATGGGCCCGCCTCCACGATCGGGTCGATCACCGGTGGCGGCCAGGTGGCCACGATCATCGACACCCCTGAGCAGTTGCAGGCCCTGCCGATGCCCGACACGTCTACCCCGGCGCCCGCGAGTTTCGCCACCACCACGGTCGGCGCCACCACCGTGCCGGCGGCGGAGACGGCCGACACCGCGGCCGCCTCCGAGACCACCGCCGCCGGCAGTGCAGCCGGCGGCAATGCCTCCGACGACAGTGCCAAGGTCGCCGGCGGCGCACCGGTCAGCGGTGCCCTCGCCTGCCTCACCGCCCAGCAGGTCTACCTCGGCGACATCATGTACCAGGGCACGTTCGCGATCGCCGCGCGCGATACGGTCACAGGCGTGACCCAGGCCATCACCGACGACTGCACCGTGCTCGCCTCCGTCGGGTCCTGACGGCCTCATGCACGTCGTCCTGCTCGTCGCCGCCGGCCTGTCCGCGGTCGTCAACTGGTGGTCGCGGTGGCGCGACTCGGATCGGGTGGAGGCGTGGGCGAAGCCGCTGACGACGATGCTCGTCATCGGGCTCGCGCTGTCCAGCGACGCACCCACCGGGCAGGTGGCCACCGCCGTGATCGCACTCGTGCTGTGCCTGGAGGGCGACGTCGCGCTGATGCCGGCCGTCGACCGCTTCGTGCTCGGCCTGGCGTCGTTCCTGCTCGGCCATCTCGTGTTCATCGCCCTATTCGTGCAGTACGGCATGCCCCACCTCGCGCTCGGCGGCGTGGCGCTCGTGCTGGTCGCCGTGCTCGCCGCGACGGCCGGGCGGCGCATCGTGGCCGGCGCGGCCCGCAAGGACGCAGCACTGCGCATCCCCGTCACCGCCTACCTGGCCGTGATCTCGGCGATGACGGTCTGCGGCTGGGCGACGGGCCGCGTGTGGGTGATCGTCGGCACGACGCTGTTCGTGCTCAGCGACTCGCTGCTGGGCTGGCGCGAGTTCGTGCGCGACCACGCGTGGATGGCCGTCGCAGTGATGGTGACGTACCACGGCGCGATCGCCTCGCTGGCGCTCAGCCTCTGGTGAACCGGCAGGTAGGCTCCTGCCATGCCGGGTAATCCGTTCACCGATCCCAACTGGGCCCCCGACCTCGCCGACACCGTCGAGCGCGCCGTCGGCAAGGTGCGCACCGTCGCCACCGACAACGCGATCAAGGCCTCGCGCGGCGTGGTGTTCGGTGTGCTCGCGCTCATCGTCGGCGTCGTCGCGCTCCCCCTCGTCATCATCTTGCTGCTCGGTCTTCTGCGCGAGACGCTCGGCTTCTTCGTCGACCACGGCCGCGCGGTGTGGATGTCGTACTCCATCCTCGGCATCCTCCTGATGATCATCGGCTTCGTCTCCCTGCGCGCCCGCCACGGGAAGGATCTCGCGTGAGCCACCACCACGTGGTCGTCATCGGCTCCGGCCCGGCGGGCCTCACCGCCGCCATCTACACCGCCCGCGCCAATCTGGCGCCGCTGGTGATCGAGGGCGAGCCCAGCAGCACCAGCGATCAGCCCGGCGGGCAGTTGATGCTCACCACCGAGGTGGAGAACTTCCCCGGCTTCCCGGAGGGCATCATGGGCCCAGAGCTGATGATGCGCATGCGCGAGCAGGCGACCCGCTTCGGTGCCGAGTTCCTCACCGAGAAGGCCACAGCAGTGGATTTCAGCGAGCGCCCGTTCAAGGTGTGGGTGCGCGACACGCTGCACACCGCCGACGCGATCATCGTGTCCACCGGTGCCCAGAGCCTGATGCTGGGTCTCGAGGCGGAGTCGCAGTTGCTCGGCCACGGGCTGTCCACCTGCGCCACCTGCGACGGGTTCTTCTTCCGCGGCCAGGAGATCGCGGTGGTGGGCGGCGGCGACAGCGCGGTCGAGGAGGCCGGCTTCCTCACCAAGTTCGCTTCCAAGGTGACGCTGATCGTGCGCCGCGACGAGCTGCGGGCCAGCAAGATCATGCAGGAGCGGGCCTTCGCCAACCCGAAGATCGAGATCCTCTGGAACACCGTGGTCGACGATCTCGTGGGCACCGCCAAGCTGGAGGGGGCCGTCGTGCGCAACGTCGTCACCGGCGCCGTCTCCACCCTGGCGGTCACCGGCCTGTTCGTCGCCATCGGCCACCGCCCGAACACCGACCTGTTCAAGGGCGTGCTGGCCATGGAGGACAACGGATACCTCATCACCAAGCCCGGCTCCTCCTACACCGACGTCGAGGGTGTCTTCGCCTGCGGCGACGTGCAGGATCACACCTACCGGCAGGCGATCACGGCCGCCGGTTCCGGGTGCATGGCGGCCATCGACACCGAGCGGTGGTTGGAAGCCGCCGGTCACACGTCACACGCCTGACCCGGCCGGAATGGTGTGCCTGCCTCGCCGGTTGCAGGCCGATAGCATCACGTTCCCCAGCGAAAGGACCAGCCATGGCCGATGGCATCGTCACCCTCACCACCTCCACCTTCGACGAGACGGTGGCGTCCAGCACCAAGCCGATCCTCGTTGATTTCTGGGCCGAGTGGTGCGGCCCGTGCAAGATGATCGCCCCCATCCTCGGCGAGATCGCCACCGAGCAGCCGGGCATCACGATCGCCAAGCTGAACGTCGACGAGAACCCCGACATCGCGATGCGGTTCAACGTCATGAGCATCCCCACCCTGCTGGTGTTCAGCCAGGGCGATGTGCGCAAGCGTCTGGTGGGTGCAAAGGGCAAGGGCCAACTCCTCCAGGAGCTGAGCGAATTCCTTCCTACTTCCCTCTGACGCCCGGTCAGCGTGGCGAGGCCGTCCGCGATCTGCAGCGACGCCTCGGAGCAGCCGGGTTCCCGCCTGCCGCGGGCACCGAGGCAGGTGTCTACTGCGCGTCGACCGAGCTCGCCATGCGCGGCTTTCAGCAGGCTCGCGGCCTGCACGCCGACGGCATCTGCGACGAGCACGCCTGGACGGCGCTCGTCGAGGCGTCGTGGAAGCTGGGCGATCGGTCACTGCTGCTCACCAGCCCCAACCTGCGCGGCGACGACGTTGCCGACCTCCAGTCGCGTTTGGCGCGCCTGGGCTTCGACTGCGGCCGGGTGGACGGCATCTTCGGCCCTCGTACCGCACAGGCGCTGGCCGACTTCCAGTCGAACTGCGGGGTGCACGCCGACGGCGTCTGCGGCCCCGACACCTTGCGCGTGCTGGTGCGCGTCAGCGGCCAGACCGGCAGCGGCCCAGGGGTGGGCGCCGTGCGCGAGCGCGAGCGGCTGCGCGCCGGCTTCGAGTCGTTGGCCAACTGCCGCATCGTGGTCGGCCAGTTCGGAGGGCTGAGCGCGCTCACCCGTGTGGTGGCCCGCGAGCTGCGCCAGCGCGGCGCCACCGTGATGCCGCTCGACGAGCCCGATGCCGTCGCCCAGGCGGTGGCCGCCAATCACTTCGGCGCCCACGTCTACCTGGGTTTCGCCGGCCATGTCGAACCGACGGCGATCGTGCACTTCTACCAGGTGCCGTCCTTCGAGTCCGTCGGCGGCCGCGCCCTCGCCGAGCTGGTCGCCGACGAGTTGCAGTGCGTGCCGGGCTTCACCCCGGCGGTCAGCGGGATGCGGCTTCCCGTCTTGCGCGAGACCCGGATGCCGGCCGTGCTGGTGACCGTCGGCCCGGTGCGGGCGGCCACCGACGCCACACCGGCGCTCGCCACCGCCGTGCTGCGGGCACTCGACCTGTGGATCTTACGCACAGGTTGATCCTTTATCCACAGCGTTGTCCACGGCTGTGCGTAACCCTCATGCGCAGGTTCCAGCCGGTAACTTCGACTGAGCGTGGTAATCCCCTGATCAGGCACCACTCGTCGTGGTCATCTGGTGATAGATCCGTTCGAGGTCTTCAAGATCGGCGAATTCGATCACGACCTTGCCCTTGTTCGTCCCCATCGTCACGCTGACTCGTGTGGACAAGTACTCGGCGAGCAGCTCCTCCAGCTCCAGCAGCCCGGGCGGTCGCAGGCGGGTTGCGCCCGTGAGGCCGGCACCGTCCGCGACCCGTCCCGCCGGTTCCGCTGCCGGCTGCTCCCCTGCGGGCTGTGCAGCACCACCGCGATCGCGCACGGCCTCCTCCAGCATGCGCACCGACCAGCTCTCCGCGGCCGCACGCCGGGCGAGCTGCTCCTGGAATGCGCGATCGGGCGTGCCCAGCAACGCCTTCGCGTGGCCGGCCGACAGCCGCCCGTCGGCGAGCAGCGCTTGGATGGCAGCCGGCAGCGACAGCAGGCGCAGCGTGTTGCTGACCGCCGAGCGACTCTTGCCCACCCGTGACGCCACCTGCTCATGGGTCAGCGCGAAATCCTCGATGAGCTGCTGGTAGGCCGACGCCTCCTCCAGCGGGGTGAGATCCTGGCGGTGCAGGTTCTCGACCAGGGCGCGCTCGACCGAACCGAGATCGTCGGTGGCGCGCACGATGGCGGGGATGACGGCCAGGCCCGCACGACGCGCCGCACGCCAGCGACGCTCGCCGGCGATCAGCTCGTAGAGACCCTCGTCGTTGGCAGGACGCACCAGCACCGGCTGCAGCACCCCGATCTCGCGCACCGAGGCGGAGAGCTCGGCCAACGACTCCTCGTCGAAGTGCACACGAGGCTGATGCGGGTTGGGGCTGATGCTGCCGACCGGCAACTCCTCCAGGCGCGGCTGGTCGCCGGTGACGACCGCCGTCGCATCGGCGGGGATCAGCGCCCCCAGCCCTTTACCGAGTCCGCTGAGACGGGCCACCGCTGACCTCCTTCGCGACGCCGCGGTACGCTGTTGCACCGCGTGAGGTGGGATCGAACGTGATGATCGGCTGGCCGAAGGAAGGCGCCTCGGAGAGGCGGACGGTGCGCGGCACCACGGTGCGGCAGACCTTGTCGCCGAAGTGCTCGCGCACCTCCTTCACCACCTGCTCGGCCAGCTTCGTGCGCGCGTCGTACATCACACAGACGATCGTGCTGACCTCCAGCGTCGGGTTCAGGTTGCGTTTGACCAGATCGACGTTGCGCAACAACTGGCCCAGACCCTCGAGTGCGTAGTACTCGCACTGGATGGGGACGAGCACCTCGGAGGCCGCGTTGAGGCCGTTGACGGTGAGCAGACCCAGCGACGGCGGGCAGTCGATGAGCACATAGTCGTAGTCCTCGAGCACCGCCTCGATGGCCCTCCGCAACCGGTTCTCTCGGCTGAAGGCGGGCACCAACTCGATCTCCGCACCGGCCAGGTCGAGGCTCGCCGGCGCGACGAACAAGTTCTTCACCGACGACGGCTCGACGCAGTTCTCCAGTGGCACCTCGTGCATGATCACGTGGTACATCGATGTCTCGAGGCCGCGGTTGTCGATGCCGAGGCCGGTGGACGCATTGCCTTGCGGGTCGAGGTCGACGATGAGCGTGCGGTAACCGAGCTCGGCGAGGCACGCCCCGAGGTTGACGGTGGTGGTCGTCTTGCCGACGCCACCCTTCTGGTTGGCGACAGCCATGACGCGGGGGAGGGGGCGGGCACCATGGGGTGAGGTCATCAGGGAACAACTCCTGCACGCTCGAGCCCAGTCGAGCAGCCTTGGTGGGGGCGATGCCGAAGGATAGCGGACAACCTCGCTGAGCTGGTGCACCGTCGCGCGTCGCAGCCCAGATGTTCCACGTGGAACATCTCACGAGGCGCCGCGCACGGGAGCGGCACGATCCCTGGTCAGCCGCCGGTGGATGTTCCACGTGGAACATCCACCGCGTCAGCGCTCGCGTCGAAATCTACGAACGCCCTGCTCACGGCCCAGATCCACCAGCCCGGCAGCAGCCAGCACCTCCGCCGGCCAGCGACCGTCGGTCGTCTCCCCGGACTCCGCCGGCGGCTCACTCACCACCAGCACACCGCCCACCCGCAGCAACATACCCGCCCAGTGCGCGGTGATCGATGGCGCCGCGAAGCTCCGCGCAGTCACCACATCGAACGTGCCGGCGGCGTGCGTAGCCAGGCGGCGCACGTCGTCGGCAACGACCGTCACCCGCGCTCCCAGCTCGAGCGCACGCACCGCACGGGACAGCAGGTCCGCACGGGAGTGGCGCCGCTCGACGAGGGTGATCGAGAGTTCGGGGCGGCGCACTGCAATCACCAGCCCGGGAAGGCCTCCACCCGAACCGAGATCGACCAACGTCGATACCGATGGCGGCAGCGCCGCCACGAACTGCTCTGCATGCGCGATCGCGCCCTCGAGGGAGGCCTCACCGATCGCGCCACGCGCCTGGATGGCGCCCAGCGCTGTCAGCAGTGCTCGGTCGTCAGCCATTCGCCGGGGCGATGATCACCCGGCGGTACGGGTCGTCGCCCTCGGACCGGGTGGCGATGCCCTCGGCGCCGGACAGGGTGTCGTGGATGATCTTGCGATCGGCCGACGACATCGGCTCCAGCACCCGGGCGACGCCGGACGCCTTGACCTCGTCGGCCATCTGGCTGGCGAACGCCCCCAGCGCGACACGGCGACGTTCGCGGTAGCCACCGACATCCACCCGCAGGCGCGTGTCGTGGTCGCCCAGCCGGCGCTGTGCCGCCACACGGGCGAGATCCTGCACGGCCTGCAGCGTCGTGCCCCGCGGGCCGACCAGCAGACCGAGCTCCTGGCCGTGCACTCGCACCTCCAGATCGTCGCCGTCCTCCACCAGCTCGGCCGTACCGGTCAGCCCGAAGGCCGACACCAGCTCGGTCATGAATCGAACGGCTTCATCGCCCACCTGGCGTGCATCCACGAGTTGCTCCTTGGGTTCGCTGTCCTTCGACGGCTTCGGGTTGGGGTTGGTGGCCGCCGACTTCGCCGCGCGCGGCGACTTGGCAGCCTTGGATGCGACCTCGGGCGCGGTGTCGGACCGACCGTTCGCAGCCTTCGAGCCTCCGTTCGAGCCGCCCTGGCCGGCACGTGGGGGCCGTGGGCTCTTCGGCGCCCGCGCCTCGGTCGAGCCGTCGCTGTCGCCGGAGGACGCCTTGGCGGCCTTTTCCCCACGCTTGCGATCGCGGCGATCCACCTTCTGGCGAGCCTGCGTGGGCCGCACGCGGGCGCGGACACGAGCCTCGCCACGCACGCGACCGAACAAGCCCTGCTTGGGCTCCTCGAGCACCTCGAAGTCCGCGTCCTCTTCGTGGACACCCAACTGATCGAGTGCCTTCTCCTTAGCTTCGGCAATCGTCTTGCCGATCGTTTCGACCCATTCCATGGTGTCTGACCTGCTACTTCTTCTTTGGTGGGCGGCCGGAACCGTCGGGTCGCGCAGCTTTTCCAGTGGAGGCTGGGCGTGCCGACGGTCGCCCGGCCGCCGGTGTCGGCTTGTTCTTGGGCGGGGTGACCCGCTTGCTCGTGGTCGCCGGCGCAGCCGGCGCAGCCTTCGTCTCCTTGGCGGCGGCGAGCTCGCGCTTGGCGTTGGCGAACATGCCACCGCCACCACCGTCCTTCTTGGAGAGCTCGCGTGCGTGCTCGCTGGCTCGCTGCGCCTGACGACCCAGCGACTCGTGGCCCTTGTAGAAACGATGCGTGATGTAGAAGTTGAGGCCGATGCGGAACACAGCCTGCGCCATGTAGTAGATCACCAGGCCGGTGAGGTAGAAGCCCATGAACACGGCGAACACCACCGGCAGGTACTGCATCAGCTTCTGCTGGGTGGGGGAGACCGACGGCGAGACGGCGGCGCGCGAGGCGATCATCCGCTGCTGCACGAAGTAGAGCACGCCGAGCGCCAGCACCAGCATGGCGTAGAGCAGGCCCTTGCCGAACGACTCGGTGATCACCCCGTACGGGCGCTTCGACAAGTCGAGGCCCCACGCCAGCATCTCGGTCTTGCCGGCCAGCGACCGGTAGAGGGCGGTGCCGTGGTCGAGGTACTTGGGCGCGAACGTGCCATCGGGCCCCTTGGCGGTGAGGCCGTGCAGCACCCGGAACATGATGATGAACACCGGCATCTGCAACAGCAGCGGCAGGCAGGAGGCCA